>NZ_JBHUIW010000013.1:0-147440 GCF_042682915.1 Rhodoplanes azumiensis
TTTACTTGTCAAACAGCCCGGCGCACACGCCCCGAAAAGAGCCCGGCACCAAAACCCGCCCCCCGCCACGGCAACACGCCAAAACGAGACGCAAGCCTCCATCCTACGACGCAGGCAGAGCGCCCGCATCCGTCACAGCCCCCATCCACACCCCGACACGACTCCGCCACCCGACATACAACCGGGTGCCAAAGTCCCACGCCAAAGTGAGGAACTCAGGGGATGCGCCATCGCGCCGAGGCGGCGGCGGCCCGTGAACTGGCGTTTTATGCTCCCCTGCCCTCGCGAAGTCAACACCGATTTCGCAGAATTTTCGCGTTTCTACATTTTCGCATGGTTTCAATGGCTTATGGATAAGTCAGCGACCCTGACGGAGCCATCCCGATCGGCAGGGCGCGAGCGAAATCGATCACGCCGGCGCCTCGGGGCGGCCCGCGATCTCCGGCTCCGGGAGGGGCGACCGGGCCGCTGCCGATCACGCGGCGATTCCGACGGGCCGTCGCGGACGACCGTTGTCGACGGCGAGCTCGGGTGGCAGCCGCGCCGTGGGCGGCAGCAGATGCGAAACCTCCTTGAACGCCTCCCGTACCCCTCTCCTCAGCGCCGCTCGACAGGCGCCGGAACCGACCGGCCAGAGCTGCCCGTCCTCCGTCCGGACCGCACCGACGCCCCCCCACTCGCGTGTGGTTAACGTGAAGCGCCGCGCGAAAATCCGTCCGACGCCGGAAAGTGTTGCGTCGGCGCAACGACCACCGCCGCGCGTCGCGACCGCAGCCCCCAGAGCCCCATTGCGGCCACAAAATTCGGGCCTCTGGTCACTCACGGGTAAGGGGTTCCATCCGGATTCGACGATCGCACCCGAAACTGTCGCCACCCGGCGACGGTGGAACGGTCGATCGCAGGCTCGGCCGGGTCCGTGCAAGGCGGACATCGGCCGGCTTCACCGCCGGGGGGCGGTGCGGAACCGGATGGGTGAGCGGCCCGCCAGGGCGGCTCGACAAGGGGGAACCGGGGACGTGGATCAGGGCAGGCCGCGCGGGTCGTATCGGCCGGGACCAGGGTCCACGGCTATCGATCTCGGCAACGAGCCGCCGCTGTCGGTCGACGGCGAGGTCGGCGAGCTCGACCGCCGCCGCATCTCGGTCCAATGGTTTTCCGGCACGATTCTCACCGGACTGTGCGGCGCGGCCCTGATGGGTGGCGCCGTGTTCGCGGCGCTCGACGGCGAGGCGAACTTCGCGGCGAGCCCGGAGCGGTTCGAGGCCGGCCTGCGCGGCACGCTCGGCAGCCAGGGCGAGCGCGTCGGCCTGCGCAAGGGTGATCGGCTGCCGGCCGTCGCCGAATCCGTCGCCTCCCGCCAGATCATCCGCATCTCGACGACGGCCCGCCACGGCGACCGCGAGATGGTGCGGGTGCGGCCCTATGTGCGGGTCGGCGCCAACCTGTCGCTGTCGCCGACCGAGTTCGCGGCGAGCGTTCCGCCGTTCAATCCGCAGAAGCTGATCGCCGAGCCGGGGGCCAGCTCGGCCGGCGAGGACGTCGCCAACGCCGCGCCGGACGCCGAGGTCTCCTACGTGACGCGCGATCTCGGCAGCGTGCTGCCGCGCGCCCGTATCGCCGTGTCGCTGCCGCTCGAGGACGTGCTCGGGCGGGTCCGCGAGGCGGCCCACTGGACCGGCGCCGGCTCGGCCCGCTACGCCTCGGCCGATCTGCCCGGCGCGACCCGGCTCGCTTATGCGGTCGAGGGCGACATCGACCCGTATGCGGGTTTCGAGGCCCGGATCGTTCCCGAGAACATCACGCTGCTGCCGAAGACGGCGGCGCAGGCGACCGGCGGCCTCGCCGCCAACGAGCGCATCCTTCCGGTCAAGAAGGGCGACACGGTCGGCTCGCTGCTCAAGGAGCTCGGCGCGTCGCCGGACGACGTCAAGGCGATCGCCGCCCTGCTCGGGTCGCGCGGCCGCGACGGCGCCCTCAAGGAAGGCCAGAAGCTGCGCGTGCTGATGTCGCCGATGATCGGCGGCCGCGCCCAGCCGGCCCGCGTCGTGCTGATCGGCGAGACGACGACCGAGGCGGTCGTCGCCCTCTCCGACATGGGCAAATACGTTTCCGTCGACGTCCAGAGCGCGATGACCCAGCAGGTCAACGAGCCCGAGGAGGACGACGACGGCACCGGCATGCGGCTCTACCAGAGCCTCTACGAGACGGCGCTGCGCAACAACATCCCGCGCCCCGTGATCGAGGATCTGATCCGCATCTACTCCTACGACGTCGACTTCCAGCGCAAGGCGCAGGCGGGCGACTCCTTCGAGGTGGTCTATTCGGGCGAGGACGACGCCGGCGGCCGCTCCGAGGTGCTGTTCGCCGGCCTGGTGATCGGCGGCGAGACCAAGCGGTTCTACCGGTTCCAGTCGAGCGACGACGGTGTCGTCGACTACTACGACGAGACCGGCAAGAGCGCGAAGAAGTTCCTGGTCCGCAAGCCGGTCGCCGCCGGCATCATGCGGTCCGGCTTCGGCTCGCGCTACCACCCGATCCTCGGCTACACCAAGATGCACACCGGCGTGGACTGGTCGGCCCCGATGGGCACGCCGATCTTCGCCTCCGGCAACGGCACGATCGAGAAGGTCGGCTGGGAGTCGGGCTACGGGAAGTATATCCGTATCCGGCACGCCAACGGCTACGAGACCGCCTACGGCCACATGACCGCCTATGCGCGCGGCATGGACGTCGGCACCCGGGTCCGCCAGGGCCAGGTGATCGGCTTCGTCGGCTCGACCGGCCTCTCCACCGGCGCGCATCTCCACTACGAGATCCTGGTCAACGGCCGCTTCGTCGATCCGATGCGGGTGCGCCTGCCGCGCGGCCGCGTGCTCGACGGCGGCGTGCTGGCGAGCTTCGAGCGCGAGCGCGACCGGATCAACGGCATGATGGGCCAGAGCCCCGCGCGCGTGGCGCAAGCCAGCCGTCGGTGATCTCTCCGTAAATCCTCGGACGCAAATTTCCCCGAAACGTGATCACGTCGCGGGCGTTCTGCCGCGTCCTGCGGCAGTTCTTCTCCGGGTCCGCGCCGGTTCTCGGACCGCACGCCGCCGCTGCACCGCAGTGCAGTGCGGCGTCGTTTCCGTGTGCTCGCACGTCCGGCCCACGCTCGACCACGGCGCCGGACCCGCCTGTCAACGAGGGGGAAAGCCTTGCAGCGCGCTATCGATCCCGTCGACGAAATCCTTCCCGCACCACGCCTGATCACGCTCGGCCTGCAGCACGTGCTGGTGATGTATGCGGGCGCCGTGGCGGTGCCGCTGATCATCGGCCGCGCCCTCAAGCTGCCGCCCGAGGACGTCGCCTTCCTGATCAGCGCCGACCTGTTCGCCTGCGGGCTGGCCACGCTGGTGCAGTGCATCGGCTTCCCGGGCGTCGGCATCCGGCTGCCCGTGATGATGGGCGTCACCTTCGCCTCGGTCGGGCCGATGCTGGCGATGGCGACGCAGCCCGACATCGGCCTCCTCGGCATCTACGGCTCGGTGATCGCGGCCGGCGTGTTCGGCATCGTGGTCGCGCCGTTCATCAGCCGGCTCCTGCCGCTTTTCCCGCCGGTCGTCACCGGCACCATCATCATGATCATCGGCATCTCGCTGATGCGGGTCGGCATCAATTGGGCGGGCGGCGGCCTGCCCACCCTCACTCGCGTCGTCGACGGCGTTCCGGGCGCCTTCCCGAACCCGAACTACGGCCAGCTGCCCGGCCTCGGCATCGCCCTCTTCGTTCTGCTGGTCATCCTCGCGCTGATCAAATGGGGCAAGGGCTTCCTGTCCAACATCGCGGTGCTGCTCGGCATCGTCGCCGGCGCCGTGCTGGCCTCCGCGATCGGGGTGATGCATTTCGACAAGGTGCTGTCGGCGCCGTGGGTCGGGCTCGTGCTGCCGTTCCATTTCGGCATGCCGCAGTTCCACCTCGTGCCGATCGCCACGATGTGCATCGTGATGATCGTCGTGATGATCGAGTCGCTCGGCATGTTCCTGGCGCTCGGCGAGATGACCGGACGCCACATCGACCGCAAGGCGCTGTCCCGCGGCCTGCGCGCCGACGGCGTCGGCACGCTGCTCGGCGGCATCTTCAACACCTTCCCCTACACGTCGTTCTCGCAGAACGTCGGCCTCGTCGGGGTCACCGGCGTGCGCTCGCGCTGGGTCACGGCGGCCGGCGGCGTGATCCTGCTGATGCTCGGCCTGCTGCCGAAGATGTCGGCGCTGGTCGAGGCGGTGCCGCTCGTCGTGCTCGGCGGCGCCGGGCTCGTGATGTTCGGCATGGTGGCGGCCACCGGCGCCCGCATCCTCACCGCGGTCGACTTCAAGGGCAACCGGTTCAACCTGTTCGTCGTCGCCCTGTCGGTCGGCTTCGGCATGATCCCGCTGGTGGCGCCGAACTTCTTCAAGGCGCTGCCGCACGCCCTGCACCCGCTGCTCGAGTCCGGCATCCTGCTCGCCGCCATCGTCTCGGTCGCGCTCAACGCCTTCTTCAACGGCGTCGGCTCGGCCGAGAAGGCCGCGCACGACGCCGCCGACACGGCGGGCGCGGCCGAGCATGTGTGAGCGGGACGCCGCTCCACGACTCGCATGACCGGCGAGCCGGTGGCCCTCGGTAGTAAAAGAGTCCAGCAGGAGGATCTTGCCGGCGGAACGAAAAAGCGGCCGGGACGATGTCCCGGCCGCTTTCTTCATATCGACACGAGCCCCGGCCTCACACCGCGCATCGCCCCGCCCCTCACGCCGCCCTGGCCACCGTCTCGCCGTTGAAGGCGAGGCCGGACTTGCCGGCCGTGACCGCGACGGTCTCGTCGTCCTTCACCTTGCCGGACAGGATCAGCTCGGCGAGCGGATCCTGGACGGCCTTCTGGATGACGCGCTTGAGCGGACGCGCCCCGTAGGCCGGATCCCAGCCCTTCTCGGCGAGCCAGTCCTTGGCGCGGGTGTCGAGCGTCAGCGTGATCTTGCGCTCGTCGAGCAGCCTCTGCAGCCGGCCGAGCTGGATCTCGACGATCCGGCCCATCTGGCCGCGCTCCAGCCGGTGGAACAGGATGATCTCGTCGATCCGGTTGAGGAACTCCGGCCGGAACGAGGCCTTCACCACGGCCATCACCTGCTCCTTGACGACGTCGGTGTCCTCGCCCTCCGGCTGGTCGACCATGAACTGCGAGCCGAGATTCGAGGTCATCACGATCAGCGTGTTGCGGAAGTCGACGGTGCGGCCCTGACCGTCGGTCAGGCGACCGTCGTCGAGCACCTGCAAGAGCACGTTGAAGACGTCCGGGTGGGCCTTCTCGATCTCGTCGAACAGGATCACCTGATACGGACGCCGCCGCACCGCCTCGGTGAGCGCCCCGCCCTCCTCGTAGCCGACATAGCCGGGCGGCGCGCCGATCAGCCGCGCGACCGAGTGCTTCTCCATGTATTCCGACATGTCGATGCGGACCATCGCCTGCTCGTCGTCGAATAGGAACTCGGCCAGCGCCTTGGTCAGCTCGGTCTTGCCGACGCCGGTCGGCCCGAGGAACATGAACGAGCCGATCGGCCGGTTCGGATCCTGCAAGCCTGCGCGGGCGCGGCGCACCGCGGTCGAGACCGCCTTGACGGCCTCGGCTTGGCCGACGACGCGCCGGCCGATCGCCTCCTCCATCTTGAGGAGCTTCTCCTTCTCGCCCTCCAGCATCTTGTCGACCGGCACGCCGGTCCAGCGCGACACCACCTGGGCGACGTGGTCGGCCGTCACGGCCTCCTCCACCATGGCGCCCTTGCCCTCGGCCGCCTCGGCGTCGGCGAGCTTCTTCTCGATCTCCGGGATGCGGCCATAGGCGAGCTCGCCCGCCTTCTGATACTCGCCGCGGCGCTGCGCATTGGCGAGCTCCACGCGAAGCTGGTCGAGCTCGGTCTTCAGCTTCTGGGCGTCGGATAGCCGCTCCTTCTCGGCCTTCCAGCGGGTCGTCAGATCGGCCGACTGCTTCTCCAGCGCGGCGAGCTCGGCCTCGAGACCGCCGAGGCGGGCGCGCGAGCCGGGATCGTGCTCCTTCTTCAGCGCCTCCTGCTCGATCTTCAGCCGGATGATCTCGCGGTCGATCGTGTCGAGCTCCTCGGGCTTGGAGTCGACCTGCATTTTCAGCCGCGCCGCCGCCTCGTCGACCAGGTCGATCGCCTTGTCGGGCAGGAAGCGGTCGGTGATGTAGCGGTTCGACAGGGTCGCGGCGGCGACGATCGCGGCGTCGGTGATCCGCACGCCGTGATGCGCCTCGTACTTCTCCTTCAGGCCACGCAGGATCGAGATGGTGTCCGGCACCGTCGGCTCGCTGACGAACACGGGCTGGAAGCGCCGCGCCAGCGCGGCATCTTTCTCGACGTGCTTCTTGTACTCGTCGAGCGTGGTCGCGCCGATGCAGTGCAGCTCGCCGCGGGCGAGCGCCGGCTTCAGGAGGTTGGAGGCGTCCATGGCGCCTTCCGACTTGCCGGCGCCGACCAGCGTGTGCATCTCGTCGATGAACAGCACGATGCCGCCGTCCGAGGAGGTCACCTCCTGCAGCACGGCCTTCAGCCGCTCCTCGAACTCGCCCCGGTACTTCGCCCCGGCGATCAGGGCGCCCATGTCGAGCGCCAGGAGCTTCTTGTCGGCGAGGCTCTCCGGCACGTCGCCGTTGACGATGCGCTGCGCCAGACCCTCGACGATGGCGGTCTTGCCGACGCCGGGCTCGCCGATCAGGACGGGATTGTTCTTGGTCCGGCGCGAGAGCACTTGAATCGTGCGGCGGATCTCCTCGTCGCGGCCGATGACCGGGTCGATCTTGCCGTCGCGCGCCGCCTGGGTCAGGTCGCGGGCGTACTTCTTGAGCGCGTCGTAGGCGTTCTCGGCCGAGCTCGAATCCGCGGTGCGCCCCTTGCGCAGGCTCTCGATGGCGGCGTTGAGGTTCTGCGGCGTGACGCCGGCGGCGGCGAGCGCGCGGCCGGCCTCCGAATCCTTCTCGATCGCCAGGGCGAGCAGCAACCGCTCGGCCGTGACGTAGCTGTCGCCGGCCTTCTCGGCCGCCTTCTCGGCGGTGTCGAACACCCGGGCGAGCGCCGGGTCGATGTAGAGCTGGCCGGCGCCGGAGCCGGCGACCTTGGGCCGCTTCTTGAGCGCCGCCTCGACGGCCTGGGCGACCTGGCGGGCGTTGCCGCCGGCGCGCTGGATCAGCCCGGAGGCGAGGCCCTCGGGATCGTCGACCAGCACCTTGAGCATGTGCTCGGGGGCGAATTGCTGGTGCCCCTCGCGGAGCGCAAGCGACTGGGCGGACTGGACGAATCCCCGCGACCGGTCGGTGTATTTGTCGAAATTCATGAACGTCTCCCTCGGCCTGGCCGGCCCGCCCCGAAGGCGCGAAGCGACCATCGTCGAGGCGCGCCCGGGCGCGCCCCTGGTTGTCTCGGCACGGCCCGTCACGGCACCGCGCCCGTCGGGAGAAATGTGGTAATGCCCCGCCGCTCGCGGAAGGGGCGGACAGGACCGAAATCCCCATTTTGGTTTCCCGGCCGAGGACACACGGCAGCCCGCCGGCCGCGGCCGTTGCTCCGCCCGCGGTCGGGTGTTAGCCGACGGGCGAGCCCGGTCGGGAGCGACGGGGCGGCGGCCGGGAGGGGACATGCAGGTTCTGGTGGTCGGGGCCGGGGTGGTCGGGCTCGCGGTGGCGCGGGCGGCGGCGCTCGCCGGCCACGACGTCATCGTGGCCGAGGCCGCCGGGGCGATCGGCACCGGCACCTCGTCGCGCAACAGCGAGGTCGTCCACGCCGGCATCTACTATCCGCCCGGCTCGGTGCGGGCCTGCCACTGCGTCCGTGGCCGGAGGATGCTCTATGCCTACGCGCAGACGCACGGTGTGCGGCATCGCAAATGCGGCAAGCTCCTGGTCGCGGTGCGCGACGCCGAGATCGCCAAGATCGAGATGCTGTGCGGCCAGGCGACCGCCAACGGCGTCGAGGGCATGACGATGCTCACCGCCGCCGCGGCGACGGCGCTCGAGCCGGCGCTCACCTGCGTCGCGGCCGCCCTGTCGCCCGAGACCGGGATCGTCGACAGCCACGGCCTGATGCTGGCCCTGCAGGGCGACCTGGAGGATGCCGGCGGCGTGGTCGCCTTCATGACCCCGGTGACCGGGATGGCCCCCGGCCCGGCCGGCTGGGAGGTCCGCTACGGCGGGAGCGAGCCCGGCCGCCTGACGGTCGACGCCGTGGTGAACGCCGCCGGCCTCGGCGCCCAGGCGCTCGCCCGGGCAACCGAGGGCTATCCGGCCGCGCGGGTGCCGCGCCTCGTCCTCGCCAAGGGCAACTATTTCCAGTACGCGGGCCGGCCGGTGTTCGGCCGGCTGATCTACCCGGCGCCGGTCGAGGGCGGGCTCGGCACCCATGTCACGCTCGACCTCGCCGGTCGGATGCGGTTCGGCCCGGACGTCGAGTGGATCGAGACCGAGAGCTACGACGTCGACCCGGCCCGCGCGGAAACATTCTATGCCAGCATCCGCACCTATTTCCCGGCCCTGCCGGACGGGGCGCTGACGCCCGACTATTGCGGCATCCGCCCGAAGCTGACCGGCCCCGGCGAACCGGCGGCCGATTTCCTGATCGAAGGCCCGGCCGAACACGGCCTTCCGGGTCTCGTGAACCTGTTCGGGATCGAGTCGCCGGGCCTCACGAGCTGCCTGTCGCTCGGCGAGGACGTGGTGGCGCGATTGGGCTGAGGCCGTCGTTCCGGGGCGGGGGCCTTCGGTCCGCGAACCCGGAATCCAGCGGCATGCTCCATCGGTGGGGCTGGATTCCGGGTTCGCACCTTCGGTGCGCCCCGGAATGACCCACCGTCAGAAATACCGCAGCCAGACGTAGAGGTGGGCGATGATGATCGACACCAGCATCATCGGGAAGCCGTAGAGCGTGTAGGTGACGAAGCGGAACGGCACGCCGTTGCGCTCGCCGAGCCCCGCCACGATCAGGTTCGCCGAGGCACCGATCATGGTGCCGTTGCCGCCCAGGCACGCACCGAGCGCCAGGCACCACCACAGCGGCTCGATCGCCTCCGGCCCGCCGAAGGCCGGCGCCATCGACTTGATCAGCGGGATCATGGTCGCGACGAACGGGATGTTGTCGACGATCGCCGACAGCACGGCCGAGGCCCACAGGATGGCGTAGCCGGCGACCGCCAGATCGCCGCCCGTCGCCGCGACCAGCTTCTCGGCGAGCAGGTTGAGGAGCCCACCGACCTCGACGCCGTGGACGACGATGAACAGACCGACGAAGAAGAAGATGGTGATCCACTCGACGTCGCCGAAGGTCTTGTGGACGTTCTCGGACTGGTGCTCGGCATGGTGCTGCCAGTTGTCGAGCAGCATGAGGAGCGCGGCGCCGCCGATCGCGATGGTGGCCGGCTCGAGGTGCAGCGGGCGGGCCAGCACGAAGCCGACGATGACGAGGCCGAGCACCACGAGCGACTGCTTGAGCAGCACCGGATCCTCGATCGCAGCGCGCTCGTCCATGCCCATCACCAGCGCCTGCCGTTCCGGGATCGACTTGAGGTAGCGCCCCCACAGCAAATGGATCATGCCGAGCTGCGCGATCATCACGACGATGGCGAGCGGCGCGAGATGGATCAGGAAGGCGTTGAAGTCGAGGCCGGCCAACGAGCCGATCAGGATGTTGGGCGGGTCGCCGATCAGGGTCGCGGTGCCACCGATGTTGGAGGCGAACACCTCGGCGAACAGGTACGGATAGGGCGGCACGTCGAGCTCGCGCACGATGGCGATCGTCACCGGCACGACGAGCAGCACGGTCGTCACGTTGTCGAGCGCGGCCGAGAGAGCCGCCGTGGTGATCTGCAAGAGGATCAGGATCCCGGCCGGGTTCGCCTTGGCCTTCTTGGCGGCCCAGATCGCCAGATACTGGAACATGCCGGAGCGGCGCGAGATCGACACCAGGATCATCATCCCGGTGAGCAGGCCGATGGTGTTCCAGTCGACGCCCTTGAGGGCCTCGTGCTGGTCGAGCACGCCGATCAGGATCATCCCGGCGGCGCCGAGCAGCGCCACGATGGCCCGGTTCAGCTTGTCCCAGATGATCACCGCATAGGTGACCGCGAGAATGACGGTCGAGACCGCCATCGGGTCGAGCCCGAAATACACGTTCGGAACGAAGCCGTGGTCCATCACACTTCCCCTGCGCGACCCGAGCTTCGCTCTGTCGATCAGCCGCGCGACACGTCGGCACGGTTCGCGGAACGCGCCGGTCCCGTCAAGCGAACAACCCCGTATCGTCTTCTGCAGCCGGCGCATTGCGCCTGTGCAGCATGGCCCGGGCGTTTCGGACGTGACGCGATGCGCGACCGCCGGGCGCCTCCCGCCGCCGGCGGTCGCGGCCGGCGCGGCCGACAACCGGGCGCAGTCTAGCCGGAAGCGGCGGGGTGGCGCCGCGATCGGCCGACCGGTAAAGCCCCCGTAACCACGAGGGTGCCATATTGCACCGCTTTGTACCGTTCGGGGACCGGGCCGGCCGGGGAGTTCGCGTCGATGGGGTGGCGTCTGGGTCTAGCGATCGCGCTCTTGGGCGCCGGCCTGGCCGGCTGCGCGCATGTCCAGAACCTGCCCGCCAACGTCCCGACCGCGACGCCGCTGCGCGAGACGCTCGATTCCCTCACCGACATGCCCGACGACGACGTGATGATCGGGCTCGCCTTCTCGGGCGGCGGCACCCGTGCGGCCGCTTTCTCGTTCGGCGTGCTGAAGGAGCTCGCCCGCACCCAGGTTCCCGGCGGCCGGGGGCGGAGCCTGATCGACCGGGTCGACATCGTCACCGGCGTGTCGGGCGGCTCGGTGACGGCCGCCTATTTCGGCCTGCGCCGGCGCGACGCGCTGCAGGACTTCCGCGAGCGCTTCCTGATCCAGGACGCCGAGGCGGCGCTCAACACGGCGGTGTCGTTCGGCAACATCGCGCGCGCCTTCGGAGGCGGCGTCAACGGCGACGCGCCGTTCCGCCGCTGGCTCGACGCCAACCTGTTCGACGGCGCGACCTTCGGGGCGCTGCTGACGCATCGCCGGCCCCAGGTGGTGATCAACGCCAGCGACCTCTACAACCGCACGCCCTTCGTCTTCACCCCGTCGACCTTCGCGGCGCTGTGCAGCGATCTTGCGCGCTATCCGCTCTCCTCCGCCGTGGCGGCGTCGGCGGCCGTGCCGCTCGCCTTCGCCCCCGTGGTGCTGGAGACCTTCCCGGACAAGTGCGACGCGCCGCTGCCGGCCTGGATGGCGCGCGCCCGCGACGATCCCGCGGCGAGCCCGATGATGAAGGCGGTCGCCCGCGGCATGACCCGCTACCGCGACGGCTCGATGCGCTACGTCAAGCTGGTCGACGGCGGCGTCGTCGACAATTTCGGGCTGTCGAGCTTCACGGTGGCGCGCGAGGCGGCCAACACGCCTTACGGCCCGCTCACCGCCGCGCACGCCGTCCGCATCCGCCGCATCCTGTTCATCGTCGTCGATTCCGAGCAGGTGACCGAGGGCAACTGGGCCATGACGCTCGACGGCCCGACCGGCGTCGAGCTGATCGGCGCCGCCACCAATGCGGCGCTCGCCTCGAGCGTGTGGTCGAGCTACAGCGCCTTCCAGCTCAGCCTGCAGGACTGGCGCGGCCAGCTGATCCGCTGGCGCTGCGGCCTCTCGATGGCCGAGGTGCAGCGGCTGCGCGGCACCACGGCGGGCTGGAACTGCCGCGATCTCGACGGCTTCATCGGCCGGGTCGCCTTCGACCAGTTCGACGCGACGCGCAGTGCCGCCCTCAACGCCATCCCGACCCGCTTCCGCCTGCCGGTCGAGCAAGTCGATGCCCTGATCGCGGCCGGCGGCGACGCGCTGGCCCAGCACCCGGCCTACCGCGCCTTCCTGCGCAGCCTGCGCGCCACGCCGCGCACGGTGGCCGCGGCCGAGCCGGTGCCACAGGGACAGTGAGCGGGCGCGCCCTGAAGCTGATGCAGCCTTCACCTCTCCCCGCCGGGGAGAGGTCGGATCTCACGCAGATGCGCGAGATCCGGGTGAGGGGGTGCCGAGCTCACCAATTGGCGCCCTAACCCCTCACCCCGACGCGCAAGAGCGCGTCGGCCCTCTCCCTCTGGGAGAGGGTCAGGGCCGAGCCGGTCAACATAACACAATATCAGTGCGCCTCGTCCCAGTTGTCGGCGGCGCGGGCGTCGACGTGGAGCGGCACCGAGAGGGCGACGGCCGGCATGGCGGCCTGCTCCATCACGCGCGTCACCACGGGCAGCGTCGCGTCCACCTCGTCGTCCGGCACCTCGAACACCAGCTCGTCGTGCACCTGGAGCAGCATGCGGGCCGAGAGCCGGCTCGCCGCCAGCGCATCCTCCATGCGCACCATGGCGCGGCGGATGATGTCGGCCGCCGTGCCCTGCAGGCGGGCGTTGATCGCGGCGCGCTCGTTGAAGGCGCGCAGCGACGGGTTCGACGCGCCGATGTCCGGGTAGTGGCACTTCCGCCCGAACAGCGTCGTGACATAGCCGTGCGTGCGGCAGAACAGCTTGGTCGCCTCCATGTAGTCGCGGATGCCGGGGAACTTCTCGAAATACCGCTTGATGTAGGCGCCGGCCTCCTCGCGCGGGATGCCGAGCTGGTTCGCGAGCCCGAAGGCCGAGATGCCGTAGATGATGCCGAAGTTGATCGCCTTGGCGCGGCGCCGCACCTCGCCCGGCATGCCGGCGACCGGCACGCCGAACATCTCCGACGCCGTCATGGCGTGAATGTCGAGCCCGTCCTGGAAGGCCTTCTTCAAGGCCGCGATGTCGGCGATCTCGGCGAGCAGCCGCAGCTCGATCTGGGAGTAGTCGGCCGAGACGAGCTTGGTGCCGGGCTGCGCCACGAAGGCGCGGCGGATCTTTCTGCCCTCCTCGGTGCGCACCGGGATGTTCTGAAGGTTCGGGTCCGCCGACGAGAGGCGCCCCGTCGTCGTCGCGGCGAGCGCGAAGGTGGTGTGGACGCGCCGTGTCTCCGGATTGACGAAAGTCGGCAGCAGATCCGTGTAGGTGGATTTCAATTTCGTGAGCTGCCGCCACTCGAGCAGCTTCACGGGTAACGGGTGGCCTTCCTCCGCCAGCTCGTCCAGCACGTTGGCCGACGTGGACCAAGCCCCGGTCTTCGTCTTCTTTCCTCCGGAGAAGCCGAGCTTTCCGAACAGGATGTCGCCGAGCTGCTTGGGGCTGCCGAGATTGAACGGCTCGCCGGCCAGCTCCTGAACCTCGGCCTCCAGCGCGGCCGCCTTCTGGGCCAGCTCTCCCGACAATCGCGAAAGCATCTCGCGGTCGATGGCGATGCCGCGCCGCTCCATCCGCATCAGCACCGGGACCAGCGGGCGCTCCAGCGTCTCGTAGACCGTGGTCATCCGCTCGGCCACGAGGCGCGCGCGAAACAGCCGCCACAGCCGCAGCGCCATGTCGGACTGCTCGGCGCAGTACGGGCCGGCGCGGGCGATCTCGACCTGCTCGAACGGCACCTGCGTCTTGCCCTTGCCGGCGATGTCGACCAGCGCCAGCGCCTCGTGGCCGAAATGGCGGTGCGCCAGATCGGCGAGCCCGTGTGGGCCGAGGCCGGCATCGAGCACGTAGGACATGAGCTGGACGTCGTCGATCGCCACCGCCGTGATGCCGTGGCGGGCGAGCGCGTGCAGATCGGCCTTGAGGTCGTGCCCGATCTTCAGAACCCCCGGGCTCTCCAGCATCGGCTTCAGGAGCGCCAATGCATCCGCGAGCCTGATCTGATCCGGAACGAGCCCGCCGCCGGCCAGGAGATCGTCGCCGCGGCGATGGCCGAGCGGCACGTAGGCGGCACGCCCCGGCGCGAGCGCGATCGACAGGCCGACCAGATCGGCCCGCATGGGATCGTGCGACGTCACCGTGAGATCGATCGCCACGAGACCCTGGTCGACCGCCTCCAGCACCCAGTCCCGCAGGGCGGCGAGATCGTGGAGCGTCCGATATCCGGCGCGGTCGAGCTTCTGGGTCGAAAGCTCCGCCTTGCGGGCGGCGACGAGTTGATCGGGCGACACCACGACGTCGCCGCCGCCGTTGGTGCGCACCGCCGGCTTCGGCCGCGTGTCGCCGAGATCGAAGCCGAGCTGGCCCGAGGCCCCGGCGCGCCGCGGCGTCGACTCCGCCGTCTCGGCTTCGGCCGGCGCGTCGACGGCCGCCTCCGCACTCGGCGCGGCGCGAAGCGCCGGATCCGCCTCGACGTCGTTGGGATCGATCGCCAGCGCCTCGGCGACGCGCCGGGTGAGCGTGGAGAACTCCATCGCCTTGAGGAAGGCGATCAGCTTCTTCGCGTCACGCCCGTCGAGCAGCAGATCGTCGAGCGGGCAGGTGAGATCGACATGGTCGTCGAGCAGCACGAGTTTTCGCGACAGCCGAGCCGTCTCGGCGTGGTCGAGGATGGTCTGCCGCCGCTTCTCCTGCTTGATCTCGGAGGCGCGGGCGAGCAACGTGTCGAGGTCGCCGTACTCGCCGATGAGCTGCGCCGCGGTCTTCACGCCGATGCCCGGCACGCCCGGCACGTTGTCGGTCGGGTCGCCGATCAGCGCCTGCACGTCCGGCACCTTCTCGGGCGGCACGCCGAACTTGGCGATCACCTCGTCGCGGCCGATGCGGCGCTCGTTGCCGGGCATCGGGTCGTACATCACGACGCCGTCGCGCACGAGCTGCATCAGATCCTTGTCGCCGGCCACGATGGTCACGTCGGCGCCGGCCTCGCGCGCGAGGCGCGCATAGGTCGCGATGAGGTCGTCGGCCTCGAACCCCTCCTGCTCGATCGGGATCAGGCCGAAGGCCCGCACCGCGTCGCGCATCAGCGGGAACTGCGGGATCAGCTCGTCCGGCGGCTCGGGGCGGTGGCCCTTGTAGTCGGCATAGAGGTCGTTGCGGAACGTCCTGCCCGAGTGGTCGAACACCGCGGCGAGATGCGTCGGGCTGACGCCGTCGAGCCCTTCGCGAAGAATCTTCCACATCATGTTGCAGAAAGCCATCACACCGCCGATCGGCAGACCGTCGGAGCGGGTGAAGGAGCGGCCCCGGCTCTGCGCCGCCTTGAACATGGCGAAGTAGGCGCGGAACACGAAGGACGACCCGTCGATCAGGAAGACGTGGTCGCCCTTGCGCAGCGGGCGGGCGAGCGGTTCGGGCATCGGGGACTCGAAAGGCTGGGGACGAGACCCCGAACTATACACTCCCGGAGCCATGCGCCAGCCGGATCCTTGAATCGAAGGATCGTCGCCCGCATCGCGCGCCGCGACATGCGGGAGCGGCGTCCCCGGCTGTCGCTTGCGCTCCGGCCGGGTCACGAGCGTCGATTCGCCTTGCCCTACTCGGCCGGCTGCAGCCGAGCCGCAGCGGCCCGCTTGCGGGGCGCGACATGGGCCCAATCGGGCCGGGTGAACAGGACGTCGAGCCGCGTGCCGCGCACCGCCCACCACATCGCCAGCGCGCCGAGGATGCCGGCCGCCGTGACGATCAGCGACATCGCACCGACACTCTCGATCACGCCGGTCTTGAGCAGCACCACGCGGGTCGCCGCCATCGGCAGGAAGAAGGCGAGATAGATCACGATGGAGTGCTCGCCGCAGTACCGGATCGGATCGAACACGCGGCTGCGCACCAAGAGCGTCGCCAGCACGATGATGGCGCAGGCACCGGCGAAGCCGAGCGCGAGCGAGACGATCGGCCACTCCGAAAGCCCGCCGAACACCAGCGCGCCGTTGATCAGCGCCCACACGGCGAGCCCGGCGATCGCGGCGAGCGGCCGCGCACTGGCCGTCTCGGCCAGTGCGAAGACCCGCGGGGCGAGCAGGAAGCCGGTGTAGAAGTAGACGAAGCGCGCCGCGAACTCGTCCGGCACCATCCAGCCGGTGTGGATCGGCGCGCTCTCCAGCACGGCCGCGACGAGCCACACGGCGAGCGGCGGGATGCGCAGCTGCCGGGCGAGCTTGGTCGCCACGAAGAACACCGGCAGCAGATAGATGAACCACAGCGTGCCGAACGGATCGATCAGTGCCAGTGCCCAATCGCCCGGCACGGCCCACCAGCTGCCGTGCTCGGCGGCCAGCACGGGCGCCTTCACGACGAGCTGGACGGTCATCCACAGCAGATAGAAATAGGCGAAGTGCACGACCTTGCGGTCCGTGTAGGTGCGCCAGTCGCGGTCGATCACGCGCGCCAGGAACAGGCCGGAGATCAGGAAGAAGTCCGGCATCCGGAACGGCTTGGCGAAGGCGACGACGGCGTGCATGAAGCCCTCGCGGCCGACCGCCTGCTCGACCCCGAAGGTCGAGTGCAACAGCACCACCATGACGATGCAGAGGCCCTTGGCGGTGTCGACCCAGTCGACCCGGCCCGGGGCGTCCATCGCGGCGGCGGGCGCGGCGCTCGGGGGAGCGGCGGTCACGGGGGTTGCCATCGTCCGTCCTTGCCTGTTTCTGGCGTCCTCGCCTCGGTCCTGGATGCGGCACTAGCCGGGTCGGGCCAGGAGGGTCGCGCCCCTAAAAAGGGCAAGAACCGGGCTCGCCCGCAAGGGTGGTCTTGTATCGCAGTTAATCGCCGGGCGTGGCCGGCACACACGAACGTGATGTCCCCGATGCGGTTCGACGTCCCCCTCCCGATCGACGAGGCCCTGCCGGCGCTCACCGCGGCGCTCGCGACGCGCGACGCCGCCGTGCTGGTGGCGCCGCCCGGCGCCGGCAAAACGACGCGGGTGCCGCTGGTTCTGGCCGCCGAGCCGTGGGCGGCGGGGAAGAAGATTCTCGTGTTGGAGCCGCGCCGGCTCGCCGCCCGCGCCGCCGCCGCCCGCATGGCCGCGACGCTGGGTGAAAACGTCGGCGACACGGTCGGCTACCGGGTGCGCTTCGGGTCGAAGATTTCGGGAAGAACCCGCATCGAGGTGGTCACCGAGGGCGTGTTCACCCGCATGATCCTCGACGACCCGACGCTCGACGGCGTCGCCGCCGTGCTGTTCGACGAGTTTCACGAGCGTTCGCTGGACGCCGATCTCGGCCTGGCGCTGGCCCGCGACGCCCAGGAGGGTCTGCGCGAGGATCTGAAGCTCCTCGTCATGTCGGCGACCATCGACGGCGCGCGCATCGCCAAAAGTCTCGGCGACGCGCCCGTGGTGGAGAGCCGGGGCCGCGCCTTCCCGGTCGAGACCCGCCACCTGCCGCGCGATCCCGGCAGGCATCTGGAGCCGCAGGTCGCCGAGGCGGTGCTGCGGGCGCTGCGCGCCGAGCCCGGCTCGATCCTGGTGTTCCTGCCGGGCGCCGCCGAGATCCGCCGCACCGAGACGCTGCTCGGCGAGAAGATCACGGATCCGGCCGTCGACGTCGTGCCGCTGTTCGGCGCGCTCGACGCCGACGTGCAGGACCGCGCCGTGGCGCCGGCACCGGCCGGACGCCGCAAGATCGTGCTGGCGACCTCGATCGCCGAGACCTCGCTGACCATCGAGGGCGTGCGGGTGGTGGTCGATTCCGGCCTCGCCCGGGTGCCGCGCTACGAGCCGGATCTGGCGCTGACCCGGCTGGAGACCGTGCGCGTCTCGCGGGCGGCCGCCGACCAGCGCCGCGGCCGCGCCGGACGCACCGAGCCGGGCGTCTGCTACCGGCTGTGGGAGGAGCGCGAGACGGCCGCGCTCGAGCCGTTCGCCCAACCCGAGATCCTCGCGGCCGATCTCACCGGCTTCGTGCTCGACCTCGCCCACTGGGGCGTGACCGACCCGCAAAAACTCCTGTTCCTCGATCCGCCCCCGGCCCCGGCGCTCGCCGAAGCCACGGCGCTGCTGAAAAACCTCGGCGCGCTCGGGCCGGACGGGCGGATCACGGATCTGGGCCAACGCCTGCGCGCCCTGCCGCTGCCGCCGCGGCTGTCCCGCATGGTGCTGGCGGCGGCCGGGCTCGGGGCGGCTCCCCTGGCGGCAGACATCGCCGTGGTCCTGACCGAGCGCGGGCTCGGCGGCACCGACCCGGATCTGCGCCACCGCGTCGAGGGCCTGCGGCGCGACCGCTCGCGCCGCGCCGAGGACGCCCGCCGCATGGCGGGCCGCTGGGCCGAGATGGCGAACGCGGGACGCCGCGCCGGCGGCAGCCTCGGCCTGCCGGACGGCGCCCGCCTCGCCGGCGGCGCCGACACGGCGGCCGGCGCCGTCCTGGCGCTCGCCTATCCGGACCGGGTGGCG
The DNA here is from genome assembly GCF_042682915.1 of Rhodoplanes azumiensis. Classification (NCBI taxonomy): domain Bacteria; kingdom Pseudomonadati; phylum Pseudomonadota; class Alphaproteobacteria; order Hyphomicrobiales; family Nitrobacteraceae; genus Rhodoplanes; species Rhodoplanes azumiensis. The sequence continues at coordinate 18,269 of NZ_JBHUIW010000013.1, forward strand.
AAGACGCGCGGCGGCGGGGCGAGTGCCGGGGGTGGCGGCGTGCTGCTGGCGAGCGGTCGCGGCGCCACGGTCGACCCCGCCTCGGCGCTGGCGAGGGCGCCGTTCCTCACCGTCGCCGAGCTCGCCGGCAGCGCCGGCAACAGCCGCGTCCTGCTCGCCGCCCCCATCGCGATCGAGGACATCGAGGCGCTGTTCGCCGACCGCATCGTCGAGAGCGACGAGGTGACGTTCGATCCCGGCTCGGCCAGCCTTCGCGGCCGCTGGGCGCGACGGCTCGGCGCCGTCGCGCTCGCCGAGCGGCCCGTGAAGATCGTGCCGAACGCCGAGACGGCCCAGACGCTCGCCGAAGGCATCGGGACGCTCGGGCTCGCCCGGCTGCCGTGGTCGTCGGCGCTGGCGCAATGGCGCGACCGGGTCAATTTCCTGCGCCGGCACGAGGGCGACGCGTGGCCCGACCTCTCCGACGAGACGCTGCTGGCGACCATCGGCGACTGGCTGGCGCCGATCCTGACGGACAAGACGTCGCTCGGCGAGATCGGCGCCGACACGCTCTCCAACGCGCTGCACGCCCTCTTGCCGTGGAACCTGCGCAAGACGCTCGATCACGACGCGCCGACCCATTTCGACGCGCCGTCCGGCTCCACCGTGCCGATCGACTACGAGAGCCCGGAGGGGCCGAAGCTCGCCATTAGGGTGCAGGAGCTGTTCGGGCTCGACCAGCATCCGAGCATCGCGGGCGGCCGCGTGCCGCTGATCGTCGAACTCTTGTCGCCGGCGCACCGGCCCGTGCAGATCACCAAGGATCTGCCGACGTTCTGGCGCGGCTCATACGCTGACGTTCGCACGGATCTGCGCGGCCGCTACCCCAAGCACCCGTGGCCCGAGGATCCGCTCTCCGCCCCCGCCACCCGCCGGGCGAAGCCGAGAGGCACCTGAAGCCTCGGACATGACCGAGGGGACGTGACTCCCGGGCGACGGCGCCCGACATCCTCCCTCGACGGGGGTGCCGTTAACCTCGTCGGCGGAAACCGGAGCCGCAGCCGGGGCTAAGCCCCTGCGATGCCGTAAATTTGCACCGGCGCGACGGAACGCCACCGTAAATTCGCCGTTGTAAGTCGCCTAAATCTGTAACGCTGTCCGCGTGTGGGTGCGGACCAATCGGGCCGGTGGCATGGATGTGATCCTGGTGAAGCTCCTCGCGGCGTTCCTGGCGTTGAGCCAGGTGGCGACCCGGCCCGAGGCGATCGAGACGACGTTCGACCGCGACCGCGACCAGGCTCGCGTCGTGCAGATCCTGCGCGACGGTTGCACCCATATGCGCAAGGCCTTCGACATCGAGTCGATCGACATCGACGGGCTGATCTCGACCGCGCTCGACGATCCGCAGGCCTTCACGGGCGAGATCAAGGCGTTCAAGGGTCTCGACTTCAAGGCGCTGCCGCCGCTCTACAAGCAGCTCTGCAAGAACGAGACGGTGGCCGACTCGCCGGCCGACATCGGCGCCGTGGTCGACTGGTACAACAAGGCCGTCGCCGACCTGCCCGACCACAAGAAGCTCAAGGGCTACAAGCCGGCCGGCACCTCCACGATCCTGGACCAGAAAGGCGGCCGCTTCGCCGAGGTGTTCGAGCCCGACAACCGCCGCGTCTCCGTGTCGCTCGCCGAGATCCCGAAGCATGTCCGCGAGGCGTTCGTCGCCGCCGAGGACAAGCGCTTCTATCAGCACAAGGGAATCGACGAGCGCGGCCTGATCCGCGCCATGGTCGGCAACCTCGCCCGGCCGGGCCGGCCGCAGGGCGGCTCGACCATCACGCAGCAGGTGGTCAAGAACCTGCTGGTCGGCGACGACCTCACCTACGAGCGCAAGATCCGCGAGGTGATCGTCGCGGCCCGGGTCGAGCAGATTCTCTCGAAGGACGAGATTCTGGAACTCTATCTGAACACGATCTTCCTCGGCCGCGGCTCCTGGGGCATCGAGCTGGCGGCGCGGAGCTGGTTCGGCAAGCCGGCCTCCGAGCTCACGCTGGCCGAAGGCGCGGCCCTCGCCGGCCTCACCAAGGGGCCGACCTACTACAGCCCCGACCGCCACCCGGCGCGGGCGCAGGAGCGCCTCTCCTATGTGCTGACCCGCATGCAGGAGGACGGCTTCGTGACCCCCGAGCAGGCGAGCGCGGCGCGCGCCGCCGGCGTCGCCTACGCCCCCTACGAGCGGCTCAGCCGCACCTCGGGCTTCCATGTGCTCGACCACATCGCCCGCGAGGCGCGTGGCCTGCCCGGCGTGTCGCCGCTCACCGCGGCCTCGTCCACGGTGAAGTCGACCATCCATCCCGACCTGCAGAAGGCCACCGAGGCGGCCCTGCAGGAGGGCCTGTGGCGCTACGAGGCATCGACGGGCCGCGCCCAGTTCGGCGGGCCGGAGCTGAACCTCGCGGCCGCCATCCAGAAGCTCCAGGCGGCGCGGGCCGCCGCCGACGCGACCGCAGCCGCCGCGGCCCCCACGGCGGCCGCCCCACCCACCGCCCCGCCGACCGCAGCCGCTCCGGAACCCGCGGCCGAGCCCGCGCCCGGTCCCGCGCCGCCGCCCCCGCAGGCCCGCGGCAAGAAGGCCAAGGCCAAGCCGGCCCCGAAGCCGACCGCGCCCGCGCAGGCCGCATCGCCGCCGCCCGCGCCCCCCGTGCCGTGGCTGGAGGCGTTGAAGAACGCCCGCATGCCGCTCTACGACGTGCACTGGAGCCCGGCCGTGGTGGTGCAGACCGGTCCCGACATCCGGGTCGGCCTGACCGACGGCCGTGTGCTGCCGCTGGCGAACGTGACGGCGCAGGCGCGCCGCGCGCTGGCGCTCCACGACGTCGTCTACGTGAAGGCGAGCGACGGCCGGAAGGGCGCCCGCGCCGATCTGCGCATCCGCCCGACCGTGCAGGGCGCAGCCCTGGTGCTGGAGAACAAGACCGGCCGCATCCTCGCGATGGCGGGGGGCTTCTCCTACCCGCTCAGCCAGATCAACCGCACGACCCAGACCAGCCGCCAGCCCGGCTCGGCGTTCAAGCCGTTCACCTATCTGGCGGCGCTCCACAGGGGCCTGCAGCCCAACACGCTGGTGCGCGACGAGCCGATCACCCTGCCGCCGATCGGCGGCACCTCGGCCGCGACGCGCGAGCGCGACTACTGGACGCCGAAGAACTATTCGGGCGGCGGCTCCGGCATCCTCACACTGCGGCTCGGCCTCGAATACTCCAAGAACCTCGTCACGGCGCAGCTGCTCGACGGCGGCATCGCGTCCGATCCGAGCCAGAGTCTCGCCAAGGTCTGCGAGCTGGCGCTCGAGGCACAGGTCTATCGCGACTGCGTCGGCTACTACCCGTTCGTGCTCGGCGCCCAGCCGGTGCGGCTGATCGACCTCGCCGCCTTCTACGCGGCGGTCGCCAACGAGGGCCAGCGACCGGAGCCGTATGCGGTCGAGGAGGTCGAGGAGCAGGGCAAGACCGTCTACCGCCACAAGGGCGAGCTGCGCGCGCTCGCCGGCGGCGACCGCGCCGCCTTCGTCCAGCTCGAGAGCATGCTGCAGGGCGTCCTGTCGCGCGGCACCGCGCGCGCTTACGCGAGCCTCGCCCCCTACGTCGCCGGCAAGACCGGCACCAGCGACGACGAGAACGACGCTTGGTTCGTCGGCTTCTCCAATGACGTGACGATCGCCGTGTGGGTCGGCTACGACAACGCCGACGGCAAGCGCCGCACGCTCGGATCCGGCCAGACCGGCGGCTCGGTGGCGGTGCCGATCTTCGCCGCCATCATGGACCAGGTGTGGGCCAAGGTCGCCAAGAAGACGCCACTCGCCCCGCCCTCGCGCGAGGCGCAGAAGAGCCTGATCGCGCTGCCGATCGACCTGCGCAGCGGCACCCGCCTGCCGCAGAACACGGCCGGCGCCTTCACCGAATGGTTCCGGGTCGATCGCTCCGGCGAGGTCGCCGACACCCAGCACCAGATGGTGTCGTCCTACGACGTCGCGAGCCAGGGTTATCGAGATCCTTACGACGGCGAGCTCTACGGCTACGGCACCGGCGGCAGCCCCTACGGAAACGGCTATGGCGGCGGCTGGGGCGGCGGCGGCTTCTTCCAGGGCTTCCCGTTCGGCTGGCAGCAGCAGAGCCCCTATCAGCGGCCGCAGCCCTACGGGACGCCTTACGGCTCGCCCTACGGCCAGGGCGTGCGGCCGCCGCCGCAGAGCCCGGGCGGCCTGTTCGGCCAGCTCGGCCGCAACGCGGAGCCGCGCTACTATGGGCGCGACTATCCGGCCCAGCGGGTCGACCCGCAGTATCCCTATGCCGACCGCGACAGGTATTGGTGAGAAGCGATCCCGTGAGCACCCCGATGACGGCGAAGCGTCTCGTTTCGGCGCGAATTCTCGTTGCGACTTTGGCGGCTGCGACTTTGGCGGCTGCGACCTTGAGCGTCACGGTCGGAGCGGCCGCGGCGGCGGGCTTCCGCATCCAGGAGGTGCCCGACATCGCCAAGGTCGCGCCCGGCGCGCTGCCGGCCGGCACCATCGCGTTCACGGACCATCGCGACGACAGCCTGGTCGATCCCAAGACCGGGCTGTTCCGCTTCTCCGACTGGGCCCGCGCGCGACCTCAGCAGAAGCGGCTGCTCGCGCTCTATGCGGGCTACGAGGAGCCGAGCGTCACGGCCACGGTCAACGGCGTCGCCAAGACCGTGAAGCGCAAGCTGCACATGTATGTCGCCGAGGCGAAGCTCGAGCTCGCCCGGCCGCCGGCCAGCATCGATCTCGCCCGCTTCGTCACGCTGCCGACGCTGGAGAAGATGGACCCGGCCATCAAGCACCGGCTGATCGGCCCCGACGAGGTGGTGCCCAACAAGGACGCGCGGCTGTCGGCCCACAATCCCGACCGGCGCTGGTGCGAGAGCCCGACCACGACGATCTGCGTCCAGTCGCGCTACCAGTTCGAGGGCAAGCTGCCGGCCGCCATCATGCTGCTCAACAAGCTGCGCGACTCCGGCAAGCAGATCGCCGATCACCTGGAGTTCCAGAGCGAGGTGCGGATCGTCCCGCCGGCCGATCTCGACCAGGCCGCCGTCGCGACGCTGACCGGGGTCGACACGCCGGTCGCGGCGGCGCTGGAGCAGACCATCGTGCACGTCAATCAGGTGATGCAGTTCGGCAAGGTGCTCGCCGTGCTGCAGCCGAGCCCGGCCGACCCGAACCGCACCATCGCCTCGATGTTCGTGGCGCTCGCCGTGGAGAGCGACCTGTTCGAGAAGCGCAAGGAGCTCGAGGGCGTCCCGGTGCTGCGCAACATGGTCCCGGCCCAAGTGCTGGCCGGCAACTCCTCCTTCAACACCGGCACGTCGATCAGCGCCGGGCTGCCGAGCTACTCGCGCAACCGGATCGAGGCGATCGCCACGGCGCTCGCGGCGCGCTGACGCGCCGCGCCCTCCCTGATCGTCCGGGCGCGCGACGCGACGATCCGCCCGGCCATTCGCGGCCCGCTTATTGTCCTCCCCGTCAGGGCTCTCTAAATCTGGCGCTGGGCCGCTTCACCGGGCGTGCCCGGCGATGCCTCCGGCATCGCTCAGGGGAGATGCCGATGCCGTCCTCCGGGGACTGGAAGATTCCGCCGGCCGCACAGCCGAAGGCGGAGGGCTACAAGTTCGACCTCGACCGGGCGCTGTCCGCCGTCGTGTCGCTGCGGGCCGAGGTGCCGGCCGACGCGACGACGGCCGAGACGCTCGGCACCGAGCGGGCCGGCCACGGCGTCGTCATCGGCGACCGCGGCCTCGTCCTCACCATCGGCTACCTGATCACCGAGGCCGAGGCCGTGTGGCTGCGCACCATCGACGGCCGCGTGGTGCCGGGCCATCCGCTCGCCTTCGATCACGAGACCGGCTTCGGGCTCGTCCAGGCGCTCGGCCGGCTCGATGTGCCGGCGCTGCCGCTCGGCCGCTCGGCCGACCTCCTGGTCGGCGAGCACGCGATCCTGGCCGCCGCCGGCGGCCGCCACCGCGCCGTCGCGGCCCGCATCGTCGCCCGCCAGGAGTTCGCCGGCTACTGGGAGTACGTGCTCGACGACGCCATCTTCACGGCGCCGGCGCATCCGAACTGGGGCGGCACCGGGCTGATCAACGCCGCCGGCGAGCTGGTCGGCATCGGCTCGCTGCATCTCGAGCAGCGCCGCGACCCCGACACCGTGTTCCACGTCAACATGATCGTGCCGATCGACCTGCTGACTCCCGTGCTCGACGATCTGCTCCGCCACGGCCGACCGAGCCGGCCGGCGCGGCCGTGGCTCGGCGTCTACGTCACCGAGCTGGAGGACAAGCTCGTCGTCGTCGGGGTGGCGAAGGATAGCCCGGCCCAGCGCGCCGATCTGCGCGCCGGCGACGTGCTGCTGTCGGTCGCCGACGATTCGGTCGACACGCTCGCCGCGCTGTTCAAGCGGATCTGGTCGCTCGGGGCCGCCGGGGTCGAGGTGCCGATCACGGTGCAGCGCGACGGCCGCATGCTGGCGCTGCGCGTCACCTCGGGCGACCGCCAGCGCTTCCTGCGCATGCCGCGGATGCATTGAAGGCGCCGCCACGAGCCGCCCGTCATGCCCGCGCTCGTCGCGGGCATCCACGTCTGACGGCGGCTCGGCCGGGAAGGCGTGGATGGCCGGGACGAGCCCGGCCATGACGAGGGACGTATGCGTGGCTCGTCGCCCCGCCCTACTTCCCCTCCATCGCCTCCAGCTCGTCGATCATGCTGGCGATCAGGCCGAGGCCACCCTGCCAGAAGCCCGGATCGCGGGCGTCGAGCCCGAACGGGGCGAGCAGCTCGGCGTGCGGCTTGGTGCCGCCCGCCGCCAGCATGTCGAGATAGCGCTCGGCGAAGCCCTCGTGGGCGTTCTCGTAGACGGCGTAGAGGGCGTTCACCAGGCAGTCGCCGAACGCGTAGGCGTAGACGTAGAACGGCGCGTGGACGAAGTGGCCGATATAGGCCCAGAAGGTCTCGTAGCCGGGCTTCAGCTCGATCGCCGGGCCGAGGCTCTCGGACTGCACCTTCATCCAGATCTCGCCGATCCGCTCGGCCGTCAGCTCGCCCTCGCGGCGCTCGGTGTGGACGTCGCGCTCGAACGTGTAGAACGCGATCTGCCGCACCACCGTGTTGAGCATGTCCTCGACCTTGCCGGCCAGCATGGCGCGGCGGCGCTTCCGGTCGGTGATGGCGTCGAGCAGCTTGCGGAAGGTCAGCATCTCGCCGAACACGCTCGCCGTCTCGGCGAGCGTCAGCGGGGTCGGCGCCATCAGCGGGCCGTTCTTGGCGGCGAGCACCTGATGGACGCCGTGACCCAGCTCGTGGGCGAGCGTCATCACGTCGCGCGGCTTGCCCTGATAGTTGAGCAGCACGTAGGGATGCGCCGACGGCACGGTCGGATGCGCGAAGGCGCCCGGCGCCTTGCCGGGCCGGGTCGGCGCGTCGATCCAGCGGTCGGTGAAGAAGCGCGCGGCGATCTCGGCCATGCGCGGCGAGAACTGCCCGTAGGCGGAGAGCACCGCGTCCTTCGCCTCGTCCCAGGGGATCGTCGGCGTCGCCACCTTGGGGAGCGGCGCGTTGCGGTCCCAGTGGGCGAGCCGCTCCTTCTTGAACCACTTCGCCTTCAGGGCGTAGTAGCGATGCGACAGCCGCGGATAGGCGTCACGCACCGCCGACACCAGCGCCTCCACCACCTCCCGCTCGACCCGGTTGGCGAGATGCCGCGAGTCGGCGATGTCGGCGAAGCCGCGCCAGCGGTCGGAGATCTCCTTGTCCTTGGCGAGCGTGTTGGTGATCAGCGTGAAGGTGCGCAGGTTCTTGCCGAACGTCTCGGCCAGCGCCTCGGCGGCCTTGCGGCGCACCGTCTCGCTCGGATTCTGCAGGAGCGTCAGCGTCGGCTCGAGCGGCAGCGCCTTGCCCTGCACGGTGAAGCGCAGGCCCGCGATGGTCTCGTCGAACAGCCGGTTCCAAGCCGCGTAGCCGGTCACCGACTTCTCGTGGAAGAGCTGCTCGACCCGGTCCTCGAGCTGATACGGCTTCTCCTTGCGGACGTCCTCGATGAACGGTCGGTAGTGGCCGAGCATCGGATCCCGCATGGCGGTCTCGAGCAGCGCGTCGTCGATGCGGTTGAGCTCGAGCGCGAAGAACAGGACGTGCGACGAGGCGGCCGTGATCTGGTCCTGGACGTCGCCGTAGAACTTCGCCCGCACCGGATCCGTGGTGTCGCCGGCATGGACGAGGCTCGCATAGGAGATCAGGCGGCCGAGCAGGTCGTCGAGCTCCTCGAGCTGCTTGATCGCGTCGGCGAGCGCGCGGCCGGCGTCGGGCTGCGCGGCGAGCGTCGCCAGCCGGCCCTTGAACGCCTCCTCGAAGGCGACGCAGCCGGTGCGGGCGCGGTCGAGGTCGCGCTTCACCTCGGCCGAGTCGATGCCGGGATAGAGGTCGGCGAGGTTCCACTCGGGCAGCGCCCCGAGATCGACCGTCGTCGGGGCGGCCGAGGTCTTCGTCACAGTCGTCGCGGTCATTGCAGCAGCGGTCCTTCCAAGTCCGGGCCCCGGGCTCGCCCGTGAGACCCGGTGCGGGCGGCATCGTAGGGGGCGCGGCGCGGCGAGGCAAAGCATGGCCGATCCGGCGCCCCGCTCGGCGGCCAGTTGCGCGGTCCGGGACCGCCGGACCGCATGTCGGTCTTCGGCCAATCCCGACAGGATCGTTCACTTTGGAGGCGGTCGAAATTCTGATCGAATCGAGACGGCGCCGATCATCGCGGCGTATCAAAGCGATATCGATGTCGAGAATGTCTTATTTTTACGACATCGAAAGAGCGATGGATTTTCCTGGAACTCTGTCATTTCTCCAATCTACTGTTCCGATACGGATTTCTTGTTTACGCGGGACGCCGTCCCGCGTTAGCGTCCGGCCCGTACTCCGGTACGCAACCGCCCCGCCGCCGCCCCTGGCTCGGCCGGGATCCTGTCGACCGACCCCCGTCGAAGACCGACCATGAGCGTGAACGTGATTTTCGGATCGGATGCCGGCGCCACCAAGGCCGTGGCGGCGCGCATCGCCAAGCGGGTCCAGGGCAAGGCCATCGACGTCGCGAAGGCGACCACGGCCGATTTCGAGTCCTGCAGCCTCTTGATCCTGGGCTCGCCGACCTACGGGGCCGGCGACCTGCAGACCGACTGGGAGTTCGGCGGGCTCGACAAGCTCGCCGCCGCGAACATCGCCGGCAAGACGGTCGCGCTGTTCGGCACCGGCGACCAGGCGAGCTATCCGGACAGCTTCGTCGACGCCATGGGCCTGCTCTACGACCAGGTGATCGCCAAAGGCGCCGTCGTGGTCGGCTTCACCGAGACGGCCGGCTACGACTACACGGCCTCGAAGGCCGAGCGGGACGGCAAGTTCGTCGGGCTGGCGCTCGACGAGGACGGCGAATCGTCGAAATCCGACAAGAGGATCACGGCATGGATCAGCCAGCTTCTCTGAACGCCACGCTCGGCATCTTCCGCCATCACCTCTACGAGCTGTCGAAGGGCGTGCGACCGCTGGTGCTGATGACGGTCAATGCCGAGGCGGTGACGCCGATCGTCGAGCGGCTGGTGGCGTCCGGCGTCGCCCACCACGTGCACGCCGCCTGCCGGTCGCGCTTCAACGTGGTGTTCGGCCGGCCGGCCGCCGTGACGGCGGTGCAGCGCTTCATGTCCGGGCCGCTGTGCGACCTCTCGGCCGAGCACGACTTCATGCTGGGCATCCTGCTCGGCTACGACGCCGAGCAGCAGTGCCTGCGCTATGTCGCCCGGGCCGGGGCGGCGGACCGCACCGGGGCTCCGGCGGGCGAAGCAGCGACCGGGACGGCCGCCGACACCGCCCAGGCGCTCGCCGAGGCCGCCCGCGCCGTGATGCATTGAGGCGGGGCGAGCCCCCGGCCGGCGATCGCCGGTCGATAAGATCGTCGCGGCCGCGGCAACGCTCCGTTCGCCATCGCCGGAGAACCTGCCGGCTGCGTTAGCCCGCCGCTCATCGCGGCGTGCTTCACTCCGCCCGGACAGTCTCCGGGGCTCGCCGCGATGCGCAGCATCATCGTTTTCGCGCTTCTGGCGCTGGCGTTCGGCGCCACTCTGCCGAAGCTCTATCTCGACGCGACCGCCAACCCGGCGCCCGCCACGCCGGCGAAGGCCGCCACGCCGACCGACCCAGGCGGCGGCAGCCTGACGCTCCTGAAGGACGCGCGCGGGCACTTCCAGACCACCGCCTATCTGGACGGCGTCCGCCTGTCGGTCCTGGTCGACACCGGCGCCTCGGTGATCGCTCTGAAGGCGAGCGACGCCGGCCGGCTCGGCGTGCGACCGCGGGCCGCCGAGTTCACGGCGCGGGTCTCGACCGCCAACGGCACCGTGATGGCGGCGCCGACCCGGATCGGCCGGGTCGATGTCGGCGGCATCGTGGTCTACGACGTGGCGGCCCTGGTGCTGCCCGACGGCGCCCTGTCGGAGAACTTGCTCGGCATGTCGTATCTGTCCCGGGTGCGCTTCGAGCATCGCCACGGCCGGCTGATCATCGAGAGGTAGGCGAGGCGAGCTCGTCACGCCCAGGTCGCACCTTCGATCCGTCACCCTGAGGCGCCCGGCGAAGCCGGGCCTCGAAGGGCGACGGCCGAGACGCCGCGGCCGCATCCTTCGAGGCTCGCTTCGCGAGCACCTCGGGATGACGGGGAGAGGATGGACGCCCGGGACGACCGCGAGGTCCGCCCCCCCGGGATGACTCCCCGAAAAATCCCCCGCGTGCCAAACCGGCCGGGGCGCAGTAGATTGGCCGGCATTTCCGCCGGACCCCGTCCGCGCCCACCAGGGACCGCCCGATGACGATTTCGCCCCTCGCCGGCAAGCTGCCGCCCGCGGAGCTGCTGGTCGACCTCGACCGCCTCGACCGCGCCTATTACGAGCGCATGCCCGACGTGTCGGACGCGACCCAGAAGGTCGCCTTCGGTACCTCCGGCCACCGCGGCACCTCGCTCGCCTCGTCGTTCAACGAGGCCCACATCCTCGCGATCTCGCAGGCGATCTGCGAGTACCGGGCGGCGCAGGGCATCGACGGTCCGCTGTTCATGGGCAAGGACTCGCACGCGCTCTCCGGCCCGGCTCAGAAGAGCGCCCTCGAGGTGCTGGCGGCGAACGGCGTCACGGCGGTGATCCAGCAGGGCGACGGCTACACGCCGACGCCGGTGATCTCGCGCGCCATCCTGGTCCACAACCGTGGCCGCACGGACCATCTCGCCGACGGCATCGTGATCACGCCGTCGCACAATCCGCCCGAGGACGGCGGCTTCAAGTACAATCCGCCGCACGGTGGACCGGCCGACACCGACGCGACCAAGTGGATCGAGAACCGCGCCAACGCGCTGCTGCGCGACGGCAATCGCGACGTGAGGCGCATCCCCTACGAGCGCGCGCTCGCCGCCGAGACCACCCGGCAGGACGACTTCGTCCATCCTTACGTGAACGACCTCGACGCGGTCGTCGACATGGCCGCCATCAAGGCGGCCGGCCTCGAGCTCGCCGTGGATCCGCTCGGCGGCGCCGGGCTCGCCTATTGGGAACCGATCAACGCGCGCTACGGACTCGATATCGACATCGTCAACAAGGGCGTAGACTTCCGCTTCGCCTTCATGACCGTCGACCACGACGGCAAGATCCGGATGGACTGCTCGAGCCCGCACGCGATGGCGAGCCTGGTCGGGCTGAAGGACAAGTACCGGGTCGCCTTCGGCAACGACACCGACGCCGACCGCCACGGCATCGTGGTGCCGGGCGTCGGCCTGATGAACCCGAACCACTATCTCGCCGTCGCCATCCAATATCTGCTCACCCATCGCGAGGACTGGCCGGCGACATCGGCGGTCGGCAAGACGCTGGTCTCGTCGAGCATGATCGACCGGGTGGTGGCGAGCCTCGACCGCAGGCTCTCGGAGGTGCCGGTCGGCTTCAAGTGGTTCGTGGCGGGCCTCGTCGACGGCTCGACCTGCTTCGGCGGCGAGGAGAGCGCCGGCGCGAGCTTCCTGCGCCGCGACGGCACCACCTGGACGACCGACAAGGACGGGCTGATCATGGATCTGCTGGCGGCCGAGATCACGGCCGTCACGGGCCGGGATCCGGGCGAGCATTATCAGGCGCTGACCCGGAAATTCGGCGCGCCCCACTACACCCGCATCGACGCGGCGGCGACGCCCGAAGAGAAGGCGAGGCTCGGGAAGCTGTCGCCCGCCGCCGTGACGGCGAGCACGCTCGCCGGCGACCCGATCACGGCGAAGCTGACCAACGCGCCCGGCAACGGCGCGCCGATCGGCGGCCTCAAGGTGACGACCGACGCCGGCTGGTTCGCGGCGCGTCCCTCCGGCACCGAGAACATCTACAAGATCTACGCCGAGAGTTTTCGAAATGCCGTCCACCTGAACGCCATCGTGTCGGAGGCGAAGGCGATCGTCTCCGCCGCACTGGCCGGCGAGAGCACGGCGGCGGCGTGATGCTTTTCACCTCTCCCCGCTTGCGGGGAGAGGTCGGGCCGCGAAGCGGTCCGGGTGAGGGGGCGTTTCCGCGAATCGAAGGGTCTCTGCTGCGTCGAGACGCCCCCTCACCCGTCTCGCCGCGAGGCGGCGAGCCACCCTCTCCCCGCGCGCGGGGAGAGGGAAAAACGGCGCCGCATCCTTGTTCGACTTCTCACGACATAGGTTCTCATGTTCCCCGTCCCCCGCCCTGCCCTGTCGCCCAACACCTACGATTACGAGTCGCTGCCGCTGGTGAAGCCGACCGGCTTTCGCGAGTACGACGCGCGCTGGCTGTTCGAGAAAGAGATCAACCTGATGGGCGTGCAGGCGCTCGGCATGGGACTCGGCACGCTGATCCGCCGCGCCGGCGTCGCACCGTCGATCGTCACCGGTCACGACTTCCGGAGCTACTCGGCGTCGATCAAGACGGCGCTCGTGTCGGGCCTGCTCGCCGCCGGCTGCACCGTGCACGACATCGGCCTCGCCATCACGCCGATGGCCTATTTCGCGCAGTTCGATCTCGACGTGCCCTGCGTCGCCATGGTGACGGCCTCGCACAACGACAACGGCTGGACCGGCGTGAAGATGGGCATGGCGCGGCCCCTCACCTTCGGACCCGAGGAGATGACGCGGCTGAAGGAGATCGTGCTCGCCGCCGACTTCGATCTGGTGGGCGGCGGGTCGTATCGCTTCGTCGAGAGGTTTCCGGAGCGCTACATCGCCGATCTCACGAACCGCGCGCCGCTGACGCGCAAGCTGAAGGTCGTCTGCGCCTGCGGCAACGGCACGGCCGGCGCCTTCGCGCCGGCGGTCCTCGAGACGATCGGCTGCGACGTGGTGCCGCTCGACACCGATCTCGACTTCACGTTCCCGCGCTACAATCCGAACCCCGAAGACCTCGAGATGCTGCACGCCATCCGCGACGCGGTGGTGGCGAACGGCGCCGACGTGGGGCTGGGCTTCGACGGCGACGGCGACCGCTGCGGCGTCGTCGACGACAGGGGGGAAGAGATCTTCGCGGACAAGATCGGCGTGATGCTGGCGCGCGACATCTCCGCGCTGCACCCGAACGCGCAGTTCGTCGTCGACGTGAAGTCGACGGGCCTGTTCGCCACCGACCCGGTGCTGATCGGAAACGGCGCGAGGACCGAGTACTGGAAGACCGGCCACTCCTACATGAAGCGCCGCACCCACGAGCTGAAAGCGCTGGTCGGCTTCGAGAAGTCGGGGCACTTCTTCTTCAACACGCCGTTCGGCCGCGGCTACGACGACGGCCTCGTCTCGGCGCTCGCGGTCTGCGACATGCTCGACCGCAATCCGGGCAAGAGCCTGTCGGCGCTGCGCGACGCGCTGCCCAAGACCTGGTCGTCGCCGACCATGTCGCCGCACTGCGCCGACGAGACGAAATACGGCGTGGTCGACGCCGTGGTGGCTCACTTCAAGGACGCGCAGGCGAAAGGCGCGCCGGTGGCCGGCCAGACGATCCGCGATCTCGTCACGGTCAACGGCGTCCGGGTCACGGTCGCGGACGGCACCTGGGGGCTGGTGCGCGCCTCCTCCAACAAGCCGGAGCTGGTCGTGGTCGTCGAGAGCCCGGTCTCGGAGGCGCGGATGCGCGACATGTTCGCCGCCGTCGACGGCGTGCTGCGCACCCACCCGGAGGTCGGCGCCTACAATCAGACGATCTGAAGGTTTCGCGACACGGTCCGACGGGGCGACTCGACGCCCCGTCGCGATCCGCGACGGCAGGGCTCGACGCAGCCAGGGCTCAGCGCAGCGACGCGGTGCGGCCGAACGAGACGGTGGCGAGGAACACCACGGCGCCGCCACCGAAGCGGTCGGAGGCGAGCCCCGGATAGGGCTCGGCGCCGAAGCTCATCACCAGCGAGCCGAGCGGCTTGCCCATCAGGCTGCGCAGCTCGGCGTAATCGGGATCCCCGTAGACCGTGACCGTCATGGCCGAGTGCAGGCTGGGCGACAGCATCACGGCGCGCAGCCACGGATCGTCGAAGCGCATGCCCGGCTTCACCGTCACCACCGCGGTCGTGGCGGTCGAGCCGACCGGCGCATCGCCACCGCGGCCGGTCGGCACCCGCGCCGCGGTCTTCTTCACGACGGCGAGCGGCGAACCGTCGGCCGGCAGGCGGGCACGATCGACGAGCGAGCCCATCGCGGCGGGACGCACCGGCGATTCGGCGGCGGCCCGACGGGACGGCTCGGACGCGTAGGCGAGGGCGAGCTCGAGCGGGACGCGGTCTGCGGTGTCGCGACCGGACGAATCGCGGGTACCGGAGGTGCGGTTCGGCGCGTAGAGCGAACCGGTCTGGCTCGGGGTGCGCTCGCGGCCGACCGGGGCCATCGGATCGACGGCCGCCGTGGTCGCCCCCATCTCGGCGGGCGGACGCGGCGGCTCGGCGCCCAGCACCGCGACCGCGGTGCTCTCGATCGGCATGTCGCCGGCGCCGGCGAGCCGCACCGGCGTGCTCGACGCCGAGGCGAGCGAGAACATCTCGGGGCCGGCCGGCTGTGACGGAGCCGGGTCGGGCTTCACCGCGGTGCGGGCGACCGCCGGCCGGGCGACCTCGACGCGGACCGTCCGAGACTTGGGCTCCGTCTTGGCGACATCGGTCTTGGCGACATCGATCTTGGCAGGCTCGATCTTGGCAGGCTCGGCCTTGGCGGGCTCGATCTTGGCGGGCTCGGCCCGGGCGGCCTGGACACGCGCCGGGACCGGGGTGATCGGCTTCGCGGCGGCCTGCTTGGCGGCGGCCTGCTTGGCGGCGGCCGGAGCAGCCGCACGGGCCGTATCCTCGGCCTCCTCGGCGTCTTTGCCGCCGAACAGCGAGGCGATCAGGCTCTTCGCAGGCTTCGGCGCGGAGCCGGCGTCGAGCGACGCCACCGCGGTCGACGCGCCACGCGACTGGAGCTGGGCGAGCGCCTGTTCGTAGCCGGGCAGCGGCTTGCCGTTGGACGGCACATGGACGGTGCGGCCGTCCGGGAAGACCTTGGCGAGCTGATCGTAGGTCATCCGCGGCCAGTGGCGGATGCCGCCGGTGTCGACGTGAATGAATTGCGAGCCCGGATAGTAGCCGACGCCGCCACGGTGCAGCCGGAGCGCCGCGGCGCGCTGCTTCTCCAGCGAGACGCCGCGCACCTTCAGGTCGATCGCCTTGCCGACCATGTGCTGGCTTTCCTTGGCGACGCCGCCGGAGCGGGAGCGCAGCATGGAATTGGTGGCCGGCGCCCGATAGCCGCAGATGATGTCGACCGTGTCGCCGTCGACCGCGCGGGTGAGCTCCCACACGGCGTCGATCACGGCCGGATCCATTTTGATCGACTGGTTGCGGCGCCAGTCGCGCATCACCCAGTCGATCTTCTTCAGCGCGTCGGCGTCGTAGCGGCCGTTGCGCCGGTACGTGACCGTGAGATTCTCGCCCGTGTGGGTGTGGTGGAAGGTCAGCGTGCGGGTGTCGCCGTTGGCGGCCGCGGTCTGCAGGCCGTTGCAGCCGAGAACGACGATCACGGCGGCGAGGCCGATTCGGCGACCGGCGCGGAGCACCGTGCCGGTCGCCGAATCGCGGCGGACGCCGCTCAGAGCCACGTGCGATCCCATTCAGACCATGCTCCGACGTCTCCGCGAACGGTGTCCGCGGAGCGCGTCGCTCGACCTCACCCCCGTGATCGGTCGAACGACAGGGCAGTTCTCGTCTTTCTCGGGATCGGCCGACGCAGCTCTGCGTCCCCCCTCTCCCCATCACAGTCTGTTCACTAAACCGTGAGTATGGCGAAAAGAAGCCGCCTGTCACGGCCGCGCCACGCCTCTCTAAATTTTTGATCGCGCTAGTATTTTACCGGAGACTCCGAAGCGCTTCTCGGTCTGATGGTGCAATGCGAAATCCGCGACTCGTCGTGAACGAACAGTTCTCCCGACCTGGCGCAAGTCTTGCTGACCCGGACAAGTCTTGCCGCCCCGGACAAGTCTTGCCGCCCCGGACAAGTCTTGCCAAATCGTGAGCGTCCCCGCCGCCGTCGCCGAACGTCAGCCCCCTGAAAACGCCGACGGCCGGGACGGGCCCGGCCATCGCGCACCACGGTCGTGATCCCGTCGCCGGCGCTTCGCGTCCGGCGCGAGACGTCAACGGAACAGGTTGAACAACGGGAACACGCTGCGCGGCTGCTCCTGCGGAAGCTGCACGGCCTGACGACGCGGCGCCGACGAGGCGACGCGACGCTCGGCCGTCGGCTGGTCGGCGACCTTGCGCTCGTCGCTCTTCATCGCCGCGATCAGGCGCTGGTCGCGGCCGTAGATGTCCTCGCGCAGCACCAGCTTGCCGGTCTCGTCGACCGACGCGGTCTGATAGGTGAGATGCACCGGGATCGGCGTCGGGAAGTTGATGTTGGTCTCCGAGGTTCCGTACATGCGGCGGATGCGCTCGGCCGTGTAGCCCTCCTTGGGCAGCGTGATGCCGAGCAGCACCTCGGCGTACTTGTCCGGATCCTTCACCCGCATGCAGCCGTGGCTGTAGGCGCGCCGCTCGTGTGCGAACAGGTGCTTGTCCGGCGTGTCGTGCTGGTAGACCAGGAACTTGTTGGGGAAGTTGAAGCGGATGCGGCCGAGCGCATTGCCGGCGCCGGGCGGCTGCGAGATGTGGATCGAGCCGTCGCGGTTGCGCGACACGTTGAGGCCCATGCGCGACAGCACGGTCGGATCCTGCTGCAGGGCCGGCAGATACTCGTTGTAGACGATCGAGGGCGGCACGTTCCAGGTCGGGTTGACGGTGATGTATTTCATCGTCTCCGACAGGAGCGGGGTCGCGTGGTTGCCGGGCTTGCCGACGACGACCCGGGTGGTCCACAGCATGGCGTCGTCCTTGTAGACGCGCAGCACGAACTCCGGGATGTTGACGATCACGTGCGCCTTGCCGAGATCGTGCGGCACCCAGCGCCAGCGCTCCAGATTGGCCCGGATCACGTCGGCGGTGCGCTCGTTGCGCGGGCCGTTGAGGGCGTCGACCGCGGCGGCGTCGAACACGCCGGTCTGCTTGAGGCCTTTCTTCTTCTGGAACGCCTTCACGGCCTCGGCGAGCGTCTTGTCGTAGGCCGTGCCGGTGCCGCCGACGCCGAGCTTCTCACGCAGCTCGGGAACCCGCGCGTCGTCCATGCCGACCTTGAGGGCCGGGCCGTAACCGATGCGCTTGCTCGTGTCGGAGGAGAGGCCGCGCGCCTCGGCGAGCTTCGCCTTGAGCGCCTTGTAATGGGCGTGCTGCGGCTGATAGCCGTCGAGCGCCGCGCCGGCGTCCTCGCCCTTCACCGAGACGAGCTTGCCCATCACCTCGGCCGCCTCGGGCGGGTTCTGGTAGTAGACCACGTCGCCGTTGATGCGCGACCAGTGGATGCGGCCGACCGCGGCGTGCTTGGCGTAGGCGAGCACCGACTGGGTCAGCTTCATCTCGTAGTCGGCGACCTCGTCGGCGGTCGCGTCGGCCTTCAGGGTCGGCACCGGATAATCGTCCGCGTCGAGGCCATCGGCCTCGGCCTGGCCGAGCTGGGCGATCACGGCCTTGGCCCGGGCATTGACGGCGCCTTCGCTCGTCCACACCGGCCCGTTGGCGCGCGCCGCATAGAAGCTCTCGAGCGAGGCGCGGGTCTTGGCGTCGAAGCGGCGGTCGCCCTTCTTGGAGAGCAGATCGGCGAGCTTCTCGCCGACCTGCTGGTCGAGGCTCACGACCGGAGCCGTCGGACCGGCGGGAGCGGCGACGGCGGCCGGCACCGAACCGGTGGCCGGCTCGGCGGCGGGCGGCGTCGCGGTCGCGGCCTTCGGCGCCGTCGTGTCGGCCGGCGTCACATCGGCGGGCGTCACGGCGACCGGGGCCGGCGCGGTCGCCGGGACGGCGGCGGTGTCGGGCGTCGCCACCTCGGGCGTCGTGACGGGAGCCGCGGTCGCCTCGACACGGACGGCATCGGGCGCGGTCGCGGCGGCGAGCGGCTGCGGCTCGGGCGTCGGGGTCGGGGTCGGGGTCGGGGCGACGGCGGCCGGCGTCGAATCGGCCGGCGCGAGGTCCGCCGGCGTCACGGCGAGCGGGGCCGGCTCGGTCGGCGGAACGGCATCGGCCGCGGAGGCGGCCGGAGCGACGGCCGGCGTATCGGGTGCGGACTGGGCGTTTGCGGTGCCGAGGGCGAGAACCAGCGCGAGGGCCGTTCCGGCGAGCAGACGATCGAAGCGCATAGGCGATGTCCTCCCAGGGGCAAACGTCAGCACCACATCGAGTCCGCCGCGCGACGCCGACGGGTCCGGACCGGCGGCGCCGCCTCTCCGGAGACTCGAATTCTCCCGCAGCCGCCGCGAAGCGACGCGCGGCCACGGCATCGGGACTTCAACTTAGCTCAGCCGATCGCGGCCGAGCCCCTGTTTTCGTGGCCGATCTCGCGCTTTTCGCGGCGCTGTCACCGGGCGGACACGTCGACGGTAACGTCGTCTTCCGACGGCGCCAGCCCGAGCCCTTCCAGCTTGCGATACAAAGTCGACCGGCCGATCCTCAATTTGCGTGCGACCTCAGACATTTGCCCATTGTAATGGGCGATCGCGAAGCGGATCGCGCAGGCCTCGATCTCGTCCAGCGGCCGCACCTCGCCGTCGGGGCCGAGCAGCGGCATCAAGTCCGCGGCAGGCGGCATCGTGTCGGTGAGCGAGACGGCGTCCCGGGCGGTCTGCGGCAAATTCGTGGCGGCGAGCGACGCCGGCACCAGCGGAGGCGGCGCCTCCGCGATCGCCGTCGCGGCGGACGCGGTCGCGATCTGGGGGAACTCGTCGAGGCCGATCTCGTCGCCCTCGGCCAGCACGACGGCGCGGAACACCGCGTTCTCGAGCTGGCGCACATTGCCCGGCCACGCATGGCGGGCGAGCAGCGCCAACGCCTCGGCGGACACGCGGCGCACCCGCCGCCCCTCCTCGGCCGCGAACCGCACCAGGAAATGGCGCACGAGGTCGGGGATGTCCTCGGCCCGCGCGCGCAACGGCGGCAGCGTGATCGGGAAGACGTGCAGGCGGTAGAACAGATCCTCGCGGAAGCGCCCGGCGCCGACGTCGGCGATCAGATCCCGGTTGGTCGCCGAGATCAGCCGCACGTCGACCTTGACCGGACGCCGCCCGCCGACCGGCTCGACCTCGCCCTCCTGGAGGGCGCGCAGGAGCTTCACCTGGGCGGCCGGCGGCAGCTCGCCGACCTCGTCGAGGAACAGCGTGCCGCCCGACGCCTCGACGAACTTGCCGACATGCTTTTCCGAGGCGCCCGTGAAGGCCCCCTTCTCGTGGCCGAACAGGATCGACTCGACGAGCGTGTCGGGCAGCGCGCCGCAGTTGACGGCGACGAACGGCTTGGCGCGCCGCTCGCCGGACCCATGGATGGCGCGGGCGAGCAGCTCCTTGCCGACACCCGATTCGCCACCGATCAGCACCGGAATCGTGGAGGTGGCCGCCTTCTGGGCGGCGCGCAGCACGGCCCGCATCGCCGGGCTGCGGGTGACGATGTCCTCGAGCGTGAGCGTGCCGGCACGGCTGCGCTTGAGGCGCGACAGCTCGCCTTCGAGGGCGCGCGCCTGCAGGGCGTTGCGCAGAGATACGAGCAGCCGCTCCGGCCCGACCGGCTTGACGACGAAGTCGACGGCGCCGGCCCTCATCGCGGAGACGACGTTGTCGATGCCGCCATGGGCGGTCTGGACGATCACCGGAACCGAGAGGCCGACGTCGCGCAGCCGCGAGAGCACGCCGAGCCCGTCGAGATCCGGCATCACGAGATCGAGCACGACGGCGTCGACGGCGGGCGTATCCGGATCGGCGAGCAGCGCCACGGCGGCGTCGCCGCCCGGGGCCGACACCGCCTCGAAGCCGAACTTCTGGACGAGCCCCTCCAGCAGGCGCCGCTGCACCGGGTCGTCGTCGACGATGAGGATGCGCTCCGCCATGGCGGCCAAGGTCCGGATCGGATGTCCCGAAGTGGGGCATTAATCCAGAACAGACTTAACGCCGGCTTACCGCGCTCGGTTGTCATTCCGCGGCGCGTGCGCCGAACGCGAATCCGGAATCCCGCCGAGAACGCGGAAGTCGCCGCCGGATTCCGGGTTCGCGGCTTCGCCGCGCCCCGGAATGACGGCGACCTCATCGACCGAAATCGGTATCACCCGTGCGCGGCGATGCGGCGGTCGACCGCCGCGGTGAGGTCGTGCAGCGCGGTGCCGATCTCGACCCGGTAGGGGCCGGGATGCAGCGGGTCGCGCAACGCCTTCGGCAGGGCGGCGAGTTCGGCGGCGGCGCGCGCCCGGATGTCGGCGAGCGAGGGATCGCGGCGCACCCGCTCGCCGCCCCGCATCACCGGGGCGAGCAGCGTCTCGCCGGACAGCGTCTCGCCGTCGAGCGAGACGACGTCGCCCGCGATCGTCCCGTCGGCGGCCCGGGTGCGCCACACCTGCTTGCGGCCCGGGAAGGTCTGCTTCGCGGCCGAGCGCTTGCGCCGCGCCACGCCCTCGTACTCCTGCAGCTTGTAGACGATGTCGAGCACGGGCTGGTCCTGCGACGTCGTGAGCGCGGTGCCGACCCCGTAGCCGTCGATCGGCGCCCCCGATTCGACGATCGCGGCGATCTGCCCCTCCTCCAGCCCGCCGGAGACGAAGATCCGGATGTCCGGGCAGCCGCCGGCATCGAGGATCGCGCGCACCCGCCGCGACAGCCCGACGAGATCGCCCGAGTCGATCCGCACCGAGCGGATCACGATGTCGTCACGCGCGAGCTTGGGCGCCAGGGCCACGACCTTGCGGGCGGCGGCCTCGGGATCATAAGTATCGATCAGCAACGTGAGATTGTCCGGCCGGGCGCGGGCGAAACTCTCGAAGGCGACGCTCTCGTCCTCGTGCGCCTGCACGTAGGAGTGGGCCATGGTGCCGTAGATCGGGATGCCCCACAGCATCTCGGCCAGCACGGTCGCGGTGCCGGCGAAGCCGGCGACATAGGCGGCCCGGGCCGCCATCAACCCGGCCTCGGCCCCGTGCGCCCGGCGGAAGCCGAAGTCGACCAGGGTTTTCCCAGGCGCGGCCAGCATCACGCGCGCCGCCTTGGTGGCGACCAGGCTCTGCAGCTGGATCAGGTTGATGAGCCGCGACTCGAGCAGCTGGGCGAGCGGCAGCGGCGCCGTGACCCGCAGGATCGGCTCGTGCGGGAAGAACACCGTGCCCTCCGGCATGGCGTCGACGTCGCCCTCGAAGCGCAGGGTCGCGAGATGGTCGAGCATCGCGGCGTCGAACCGGCCGCTCTTCTCCAGGTAGGCCAGCTCGTCGGCCGAGAAGCGAAACGAGGCGAGCCAGTCCACCGCCTGCTCGAGCCCCGCCGCCATCAGGAAAGACCGCCCCGGCGGCAGCCGCCGCACGAACAGCTCGAACGACGCCGTCCCGGTCATCCCGTTGGCCAGATAGGCCTGCATCATGTTGAGCTGGTAGAGGTCCGTCAGCAGCGGACTGTCACCGATGTTCATTGCTCGCGTCCGTGGATTGTTCCGGGGCCGGACCGGCCGGCCACCGCCGGCGCGCCGGGCACGCCCTCCGACGCGGTGTAGCACGGGCGCGACCGCCGCGGGAGCCCGTGTCGCCGAGGACCGACGACGACGCGTTCATTTTTTTGACGGCGTTGAAAGTTTGAACACGGCGCGGCGTTCGCGACCGCCTTCGGCGCGCGCCCGGCACGCCGCTCGCGCCTCCGCAGATCACCTTACGGGTTCGTCCGAGGGCGAACCGCAATTCTCTGATTCGACGAATTAAAGACTCCCGCCCTTCGATCGCCGGCGAGCCTTCCCCGCCCCCGCCGCTCCGGCTGGCACCTCGGTTGCTCTCTTCCCGGCGAGCGCCTCCCCCCGTGGGCGTCCGGAGAGGCTTTTCGCCTCTTCTTCCGGTTCTGCCGCAGCCGCGGTCGAACCACTCCAGAACACGTTCAGAAGTTTCAGGAGCGGACGATGGGAGCTGAGCGAGAAGAGCTCGACGTCATCAAGATCATCAGAATCGTCGGATCGCTGGCCGCGATCGCGATCGGCGTCTATGTCGGAACCCTGCCGCCGCCCGACGGCCTGACCACGCAGGCCATGTACGCGCTCGGCATCACGATCTGCGCGGTCGGCTGGTGGATGACCCAGCTCGTGCCGGAATACGTCACCGGCCTGATGATGTGCACGCTGTGGGTCGCCTTCGGCGCCGTGCCGTTCCCGCGCGCCTTCTACAACTTCTCGACGCCCGGCTGGTGGATCATGGTCGGCGCCTTCGGTCTCGGCGCCGTCGCCGGTCGGGTCGGGCTCCTGAAGCGGATCTCGCTGTGGGTGCTGTCGCTGGTGCCGCCGACCTTCAAGGGCCAGGTGCTGGGTCTCGTCGGCTCCGGCATCATCATCAGCCCGCTGGTGCCCTCGATGAACGCCAAGGCGGCGCTCTCCTCGCCGATGGCGCTGGCGATCTCCGATTCGCTCGGCCTGCCGCGCAAGAGCGCCGCGGCCGCCGGCATGCTCGGCGCCTGCTATCTCGGCTACGTGATCATGGGCCACATCTTCCTGTCCGGCTCGTTCTCGCACTACGCCCTGATCGCCGCCCTGCCGAAGGAGTTCCAGAACGTCTCGTGGATGGACTGGCTGCTGTGGTCGCTGCCCTGGGGCCTCGTCGTCGGCGTCGGCATGACGGTCGCGATCCTGATCCTCTACGCCCCGAAGGAGAAGGTCGCGCTGCCGGCCAACTACGGCAAGGAGGCGCTCGCCAAGATCGGCCCGATGACCAAGGACGAGAAGATCGTCCTCGCGGTTCTGGTCTGCGCGCTCCTGATGTGGATGACCGAGGGCTACCACAAGGTCAACTCGGGTGTCGTCGCCGTCACGGCCATGTGCACGCTGCTGGGCGTCCGCACCATGACGGCCAACGACTTCAAGAACGGCATCGAGTGGCCGGCCGTGATGCTGATCGGCAGCGTCTTCAACATGGCCTCGGTGATCGGCTTCCTGAAGATCGACAAGTATCTCGGATCGCTGCTCGGCCCGTTCCTCGACTCGGTGATCCGTCAGCCGGTGCTGTTCGTCGCCTTCATGGCCGTGGCGGTCTACGGGCTGAAGTTCCTGCTCACCAACATGACGTCGATGTCGGTGATGTTCGCCATGATCCTCTCGCCGCTGCTGGTTCCGCTCGGCGTCAATCCTTGGATCGTGATCTTCGTGACGTTCTGCGCCGGCGGCATCTGGATCCTGCGCTACACCAACACGATCTACATGTGCGCCCAGTTCGGCACCAAGGACGAGATGGCGACCGACGGACAGATGGTGAAGCTCACCTTCGTCTACATGGTCCTGATCGTGCTCGGCGCCGTCGTCAGCATTCCCTGGTGGAAGATGCTCGGCCTGATGTGACGTCCGGCGCGACGCGCGCGCCGGCACCGGATGAACTCTGCCCGAACACCATCGGGAGGAATCGATGAAGAACCACGGACGATTGTTGCAGGGCAACGAAGCCATGGCACAGGGCGCGATCTACGCCGGTGCACGCTTCTACGCCGGATACCCGATCACGCCGTCGTCGGAGATCGCCCAGGAATGCTCCCGGGTGATGCCCAAGCTGGGCGGCGTCTACATGCAGATGGAGGACGAGATCGCCTCGATGGCGGCGATCATCGGGGCGTCGCTCACCGGCGCCAAGTCGTTCACGGCGACCTCGGGCCCGGGCTTCTCGCTGATGCAGGAGAATCTGGGTCTGGCGATCATGGGCGAGGTGCCCTGCGTCGTGATGAACGTGCAGCGCTCCGGTCCGTCGACCGGGCTCGCCACCAAGCCGGCCCAGGCGGACATCATGCAGATCCGCTGGGGCCGCCACGGCGACCAGGAGCTGATCGCGCTGTCGCCGTCCTCGGTCGCCGAGTGCTTCAGCCTGACCGTCGAGGCCTTCAACCTCGCCGAGACGCTGCGCACCCCGGTGGTGATCGCGGCCGACGAGATCGTCGCCCACATGCGCGAGAACATCGTGATCCCGGACGCGGGCGAGATCGAGGTGGTCGATCGTGCCAAGCCGACCGGCGACCCGGCCGCCTATCGGCCGTTCGCGCCGGCGCCGGACGGCGTGCCGCCGATCTCCGCCTACGGCAGCGAGTACATCATGCACGTGTCGAGCTCGATGCACGGGCCCGACGGCTACTCCAACAACTCGCCCGAGAACGCCGCCCGGCAGATCGCCCGCAAGAACGCCAAGTTCGAGCATCACCGCGCCGAGATCGTGAAGACGAAGGCGTTCGAGGCCGACGACGCCGACATCCTGTTCGTCGCCTTCGGCACCGTGACACGGGCGGCGCGCGCCGCCGCCGCCAAGCTGCGGGCCGAGGGCGTCAAGGCCGGCGTTCTGCAGCTCGTCACGGTGTGGCCGTTTCCGAGCGAGGCGGTCGCCGCGCTCGGCGGCCGGGCCCGGACCGTCGTCGTGCCGGAGATGAACTACCACGGCCAGATCGCCGGCGAGGTGAAGAAGGTGCTCGGCGCCGACAAGGACGTGCGACGGGTGAACGGCTGGAACGGCCAGATCATCACGCCGCGCGACATCCTGAAGGCGATCTGAGCCAGCGGCGAGGAGATTTCTCATGACTTGCGCCACCAAGACCTGCGGCGCCCAAGCCCGCGCCGACGTGCCCTACGCGACGGGCCAGCAGTACCTCAAGGACGGGGTGATGCCGCACATGTGGTGTCCTGGATGCGGCATCGGCGTGATGCTGCGCGCCTGCCTGCGATCCTTCGAGGAGCTCGGGTACCGCAACCAGGACACCGTCGTCGTCACCGGCATCGGCTGCACGGGCAAGCTCGACGACTATCTGGTCACCCATGCCCTGCACACCACCCACGGCCGCGCGCTCGCCTGCGCGACCGGCATCAAGGCGGCGAAGGACGATCTCCACGTCGTCGTCTTCATGGGCGACGGCGACAGCGTCACGATCGGGGGCAATCACTTCCTGCACGCCGCGCGGCGGAACATGGACCTGACGGCGATCATCATCAACAATTTCAACTTCGGCATGACCGGCGGCCAGTTCTCGGGAACGACCTTCAGCGGGGCCATCACCCAGACCAGCGCCTACGGCAATCCCGAGCGGCAGATCGACATCTGCGCGCTCGCCGAGGTCGCGGGTGCCAACTACGTGGCCCGCTCGACGCCCTGGCACGTCGACGACCTCAAGACGCTGATCGGCGAGGCGCTCGGCCGCAAGGGCTTCTCGGTGGTCGAGGTGCTGAGCCCCTGCCCGACGCATTTCGGGTCCAACAACAAGATGAAGAAGGGCACCGAGATGCTCGCCTGGCTGCAGGAGAAGACCGTGCCGGTCGAGACCTGGCGGACCATGACGCCGGAGGCCCGCGCCGGGCTGTTCCCGATCGGTCGGCTGGTCGACCGCGACGAGCCCGACTTCAACGCGCGCTACGCCGAGGTCGGCGCCCGGGCGACCGGCAACTGAGGGCGCGACATCATGTTCAAGAGCTTCACGAGGTGACCGAGATGTCCAGGCGATCAGAGATCGTTCTCGCCGGGTCCGGGGGTCAGGGCGTCCTTCTGGCCGGCACGCTGCTGGGCGAGGCCGCGATCCTGGAAGGCGCCAACGTCGTCCAGACCGTGTCCTACGGCATCGCCACCCGCGGCGGCACGTCGATGACCGAAGTGATCATCGACGACGCGGAGATCGTCTACCAGCAGGTGGAGAGCCCGAATGTCGTCCTGGCGATGTCGCCGGAGGCGATGAAGAAATACGAGGGGAGCGCCGCCGAGGGGGCGCTGGTGATCTACGACACGACCTTCGTTCCGGAGCGCGAGGGCCGCAATCTCGCCGGCTTCCCGTTCACCGAAACGGCGGCCAAGATGGGCAATCCCGGCCTCGCCAATCTCGTCGCGCTCGGCTTCCTGTGCACGGCCGGCCGCATCCTGACCAAGGACGCGCTCGAGATGGCGATCTCCGAGCGCTTCTCCGACAAGAAGCGAGACGCCAACCTCGCAGCGCTGCGCGCCGGCGCGGCGGCGGCGGCCAACGTCCTCGCGGCAGCCTGAAAGAACCAGCCATGAACGACCATGTTCGTCTGGAACCGCGGGTCGCGCCCTGCCGGGCGGCCTGCCCGGCCGGGATCGACGTGCCGCGTTACGTCCGCGAGATCCGCGACGGCGACTTCGACGCGGCGCTCGCCACCATCCGCGAGAAGATCCCCTTCGCGGCGGTGTGCGGCTATGCCTGCTTCCATCCGTGCGAAGCGAAATGCGCCCGTCGTCAGTTCGACGAGCCGGTGGCGATCCGGCTCCTCAAGCGCGCCGCCGCCGATCTCGCTCATACGGTGCCGCCACCCGCGCCCGCCGCGTCGACCGGCCGCAAGGTCGCGGTCGTCGGCTCGGGTCCGGCCGGTCTCACGGCCGCCTATTATCTCGCGCTGAAGGGCCACGCCGTCACGGTGCTGGAGGCGGCCTCGAAGCCCGGCGGCATGCTGCGCTGGGGCATCCCCGAGTATCGCCTGCCGAACGACGTGGTCGAGAACGAGATCGCCCATATCACGGCGACCGGCGTGACGATCACGACCGACACCGCGGTGCGCTCGCCCGAGGCGCTGCTGGCGGAGGGCCACGACGCCGTGCTGGTGGCGACCGGCGCGTGGACGCCGGTGAAGCTCGGGGTCGACGGCGAGACCGCCGCCGGCGTGCTCGACGGGATCGACTTCCTCAAGCGCGTGAATGCCGGCGAGACGGTCGCCCTCGGCAAGACCGTCGCCGTGATCGGCGGCGGCAACACCGCGATCGACGCGGCCCGCACGGCGATCCGCCTCGGGGCGCAGACGACGCTCGTCTATCGCCGCGGCCGCATCGCCATGCCGGCCTCGGCCGAGGAGATCGCGGAGGCCGAGGAGGAAGGGCTCGGCTTCGTGTTCGAGGCGGCGCCCGTGACGATCGAGGCGGGGCGGCTCACCTGCGTCAAGCTCGCTCCGAAGGACGGCGGCAGCGGCCGCGGCGCGACGCTGGTCGCGGTCGACGGCAGCGCTTTCACGATCGCCTGCGACACCGTGATCGTCGCGGCCGGCCAGCAGGCCGATGCCGCGGCGCTGAAGCTGAAGGTGGCGCGCGGCGGCACCGTCGCGGTGGACGACAAGGCCGCCACCTCGGTGCCCGGCGTGTTCGCGGCCGGCGACGTCGTGAGCGGCCCGTCGACCATCATCGACGCGATCGCCTCGGGTCGGACCTCGGCGAGCGCCGTCGACGTCTTCCTCGGCGGCGACGGAAACATCGATCCGCCGCGCGTAGAACCGGTCGAGGCGGACGCGCCGGTCGGCGGTCCGCGCCGCCGACGCCTCGCATCGAAGAAGGCCGATCCGGCCGCGCGGGCGAAGAGCTTCGCGCTGGTGGAGGACGGCTTCGACGCGGCGACGGCGCGGAGCGAGGCCGAGCGCTGCCTCGCCTGTCAGACGCACCATCACACGGTGGAGATCACGACCGACATCTGCAAGGCGTGCGGCTATTGCGGCGAGATTTGTACCATGGGCGTGTTCGGCATGTCCGACGCGTTCAACGCGATCGGCTACCAGCCGGCCGTGGCGCTGCATCCCGAGCAGTGCATCGGCTGCCTGAAGTGCTTCGCGGTGTGCCCGGACTTCGCCATCGCGGTCCGCTGACGCAGATCCCCTGACACGTCCAACCAAACGCGACCGGACCTGAACGTCCGGTCGCCCCGCTCTCCGCCCCGGCCGCCGACGCGGCGGCCGGTCCCTGGGCTGCGCCCTGGCGACAAATCCTCGCGAAAGGTCGCGAGGACGGGCCGGTCCGTCGCGGAGAGGCCATGTTCCTCGTTCTTTCGAAGGTGCTGCCTTGATCTATCCGAGTTTCGACACGCTGATCGAGAAGGTCCGCCACGGCGCGGCGCGCCGCAAGGTCGTCGCCGTGGTCGCGGCCGAGGACGAGCACACGCTGGAGGCCGTCGCACAGGCCAGGCGTGACGGAATCCTGGACGCTTGCCTGATCGGCCGGGCCGACAAAATCCGCGCGCTGCTCGCCGGCCTCGGCGAGGTCGCCGAAGATTTCCGCATCGTCGACGCCGAGGATCCGGTCGCCTCGGCGAAGCGCGCCGCCGTGCTGGTGCGCGACGGCGCCGTCGACTTCGTGATGAAGGGCAAGGTGCAGACCGCCGATCTCCTCCGCGCCATGCTGTCGTCCGAAAGCGGCATGCGCACCGGGCGGCTGCTGTCGCATTTCGCCCTCGTCCAGATCCCGAACTACCACAAGCTGATCGGCCTCACCGACGTCGCCATCAACATCGCGCCGGACCTCGTCCAGAAGAAGGAGATCGTCGAGAACGCGGTCTCGACCATGCGGGCGATCGGTTTCGATCCGCCCAAGGTGGCGCTCTTGTCCTCGGCCGAGACGGTGAACCCGAAGATGCCCGAGACCGCCGAGGCGGCCGAGATGACGGCGCTCAACCGCGGCGGCTGGCTGCCCGGCTGTCACGTCGAGGGACCGATCTCCTACGACCTCGCGATCAGCGCCGAGTCGGCCCGCATCAAGGGTTACGACAGCCCGCTGCCCGGCGAGGTGGATCTCCTCGTCGTGCCGCACATCTCGGTCGGCAACATCCTGCTCAAGGCGCTGCGCTACTCGGCCGGCGCGGCGAGCGCCGGCATCGTGGTCGGCGGCCGCGTGCCGATCGTGCTGACCTCGCGGGCCGTCGACGCGCAGGACAAGTTCCTGCCTCTCGTGATCGCGGCCTCGGTGAGCGGGGACTGAACCAGACATGCGGGCAAACGGCCGTTGAAAGAATTCGCCATGACCGAACCGAAGATCATCCTGACCGTCAATCCCGGCTCGACGTCGACCAAGATCGCCGTCTTCGCCGACGAGACCCGCCTGTTCGAGCGCAAGGTCGATCACTCCGCCGCCGACCTCGCGCCCTTCGACACGATCGGCGACCAGTTCCAGATGCGCAAGGCGGCGATCGTCGCCGCCCTGAAGGCCGAGGGCTTCGACCTCGGAACGCTCGCCGCGGTCGCGGGCCGCGGCGGCAAGCTGCCGCCGCTCGCGCGCGGCGCCTATCTGGTCAACGACGACATGGTCGCGTTCCTGCGCCACCGGCCGATCGACCAGCACGCCTCGAACCTGGGCGCCCTGATCGCCCACGACATCGCCGAGCCGCTCGGCATCCCCTCCTTCATCTACGACGCCGTGGTGGTGGACGAGATGGAGGACATCGCCCGCTTCTCCGGCGTGCCGGAGCTGACGCGGCGCGCCTCCTGTCACGTCCTCAACATGCGCGCCATGGCGATCAAGGTGCTCAGGCGGGACGGCCTGCGCCTGGAGGATGCGAACGTCGTCGTCTGCCACATGGGCGGCGGCGTCACCGCGACCGTGATCTCGGGCGGCCGGATGATCGACGTCCTGACCGACGAGGAGGGACCGTTCTCGCCGGAGCGCGCCGGGCGGGTGCCGTGCCGGCAGCTCGTCGATCTCTGCTTCTCCGGAGATTACGACCGCAAGTCGGCGACCAAGCTGATGCGGGGCGTCGGGGGCCTCGTCGCCTATCTGGGCACCAACAGCGCGCTCGAGGTCGAGGCGCGCATCGACGCCGGCGACGCCGAAGCCGAGCTCGTCTATCGGGCCATGGCGTATCAGATCGCCAAGGGCATCGGCGAGCTTTCGACCGTGGTGATGGGCAAGGTCGACCGTATCGTGCTGACCGGCGCCATCGCGCATTCCAAGCGGATGGCCGACATGGTGTCCGCGCGCGTCGCGTTCATCGCGCCGGTCGAGATCGTTCCGGGCGAGAACGAGCTTGAGGCACTGGCCGCCGGAACGCTGCGCGTGCTGCGCGGCGAGGAGACGCCGAACGTCTTCGTCGCGCCGCCGCGCGCCCGCCCCGCGGCCGAGATCCGTCGCGTCGAAGAGGCGTCGCGCGCATGAACGTGATCGCCTATGCGGCGCGCGCCTACGAGAGCGACGCCTTCGACCGCTTCGCCGACGAGCTCGGCATCACGCTGACCCGGGTGCCGCAGAACCTGTCGCTCGACAACGCGCATCTCGCCAAAGGCTTCGAGGGCGTGACGATCCTCAGCGCCTGCGACGCCGGCGCGCCGGTGCTGGAGATCCTCGCCGCCGGCGGCACCCGCTTCGTCGCGGCCCGCACGGCCGGCTACAACAACATCGACGCCGCGGCGGCGCGGCGCCTCGGCATCCGGTTCTCCAACGCCGACTATTCGCCGAACTCGGTCGCCGACTTCGCCGTCATGCTGATCCTGATGTCGATCCGCAAGGCGAAGACCATCATCGCCCGCAACAACGCCCAGGACTACACGATCGTCGGCGCCCAGGGGCGCGAGATGCGCAACCTGACGATCGGCATCGTCGGCACCGGCCGCATCGGCGCAGCGACCGCCAAGAACCTCTCGGGCTTCGACGCCTGCCTGATCGGCTACGACGTGGTGCCGAACCCGGCCCTGAAGGAGCTCGTCACCTACGTGCCGTTCGAGGAGCTCCTGGCCGAGAGCGACGTGATCTCGCTGCACGCGCCGCTCACCGCCACGACCCGACACCTGATCAACGCCGACACGATCCGGAAGATGAAGGACGGCGCCATCGTCGTGAACTGCGCACGCGGCGAGCTGATCGACACCGAGGCGCTGATCGAGGCGATCGAGGAGAAGAAGATCTCGGCCGCGGCGCTGGACGTGCTGGAGAACGAGCGCGGCATCTTCCACGCCGATCACCGCGACGAGATCCTCAAGCACCGGCAGCTGGCGATCCTGCGCGCCTTCCCGAACGTGGTGGTGACCACCCACAACGCCTTCTTCACCGATCAGGCGGTGTGCGACATGGTCGAGGTCGGGCTGCGCTCGCTCGCGAGCTTCGTGCGCACCGGCGCGAGCCCATGGGAGATCAAGGCCTGAAGCGGACCGCCGCGGCGCGCGCGAAGGGAGCGTCCGCCCGGAGCGCTTCGGCGTCGCGCGGCCCGGCGTCGGCCTCCTTCATCTTGTTCCACACCGTCACCCGGCTGATGCCGAGACGGCGCGCCACCTCGACCTTGTTGCCGTTGGTGCGCTCCAGCATGCGCTCGACGATCTGGCGCTGCATGTCGCGCATCGGGCCGACCGCGAGCGTCAGACGATCGTCGTCGTCCGTCGCGTCGAGGAGCGGCCGTGGCGATGCCGCGTCGCGGCCGTGGTCGCGGGTGTGCTCGCCGAGCAGGAGGCCGATCAGGTCGCTGGTGCGCACCGAGGCGTCGGCCAAAATCGCGAGCTTCTCGAGGAAGTACTCGAGCTCGCGGACATTGCCGGGCCAGGCGTAGCGCTGCAGCATCCGGATGTCGTCGGCCGAGAGATCGTCGAGGCGCTTGCCCGTCGTCTCGCTCGCCATCCGCACGAAGCGATCGGCGAGCGGGCGGATGTCCTCGGTGCGCTCGCGCAACGGCGGGAGCCGCAGGTTCAAGACTCCGAGCCGGAAGAACAGATCGTCGCGAAACCGGCCCTCGCGGACCATCTGGTAGAGATTCTTGTTGGTCGCCGAGAGAACCCGAACATTGACCTTGACGACGCGGTCGCCGCCGACCCGCAGGATCTCGCGCTCCTGGAGGACACGCAGAAGCCGGCTCTGGATCGCCGGCGACACCTCGCCGATCTCGTCGAGGAAGATCGTGCCGTTGTGGGCGAGTTCGAACAGCCCGGCCTTACCGCCGCGCTTGGCGCCCGTGAAGGCGCCGTCGGCATAGCCGAACAGCTCGCTCTCCAGCAGCGTCTCGGGCAGCGCCGCGCAGTTGATCGCGACGAACGGCCCGTCGCGACGGTCGCTGGCGTTGTGGATCGACTGGACGAACAGCTCCTTGCCGGTGCCGGTCTCGCCCTCGATCAGCACCGAGGCGGAGGTCTCGGCGAAGCGGCGGGCGCGGTCGATCGCGGTGCGCAGCGCCGCGCTGGTGCCGACGATGTCCTCGAAGCGGTGCTTGGCGACCAGCCCCTTCGAGAGGAGCTGCATGCGCGCCTTGATCTCCAGGCGTTGGATGTCGGTGACCCGCTGGAACGAGACGATCGTCTCCTCCAGACGGTCGTTCACCCGCACCGGGATGCGGTTGACCAGCAGGTCGTTGCCGTCGAGCTTGACGAGCTGATTGAGCTGGAAGTCGCCGTCGCCGTGCAGCTCGCGCAGCGCCGCCGGCATCGCCGTCTCGTCGAGGCGACGCGACAGCACGGCGCCGGCCCGGATGTCGAGAATCCGCTCGGCTGCCGGGTTGACCGAGGTGACACGGCGCTGGTCGTCGATCGACACGATGCCCTGCGCCGAATAATCGACGATGCTCTTCATCCGCTGGGCCTTGAGCTCCTCGCGGCCCTTCGACTCGACGATGCTCTTGGCGGACAGGACGGCCTTCTGGATGTTCCGCTGCGACGGGCAGATCAGGGCGAAGTCGATGCCCCGCCCCTCGAGCTCGGCCTGCATGTCGAGCACGCAATAGCAGGAGACGCCGATCAGCGTGTGACCCTGCAGCGTCGCGGCGACACGATACTGCGCCTCGAACTCCTCCTTGTGGGAGTAGGCGAGGAGCTTGTAGTCCGGCGCCCGGCCGGAGAAGCGGGCGACCCGCTCCATCTCGGGCAGCACCTCGCTGGCGACGCAGAACAGCGCCAGCGGCCGGTCGCGCTCGATCGCCCGCCCGAAGGCGTCGAGGAAGTCGGTGATCGACAGCTTGATGGTGATGACCGGGATCGAGGTGATGCAGGATTCGATATGCGCCGCCGTGCCGCCCTGGCTGACGATGACGTCGTAGTCGTGCTGGTGCTCGATGGCGTATTGCAGGCCACCTTTGGTCATTCCACCTTCGAAGATCTCGATCGGAAGATCCAAGTCGTTCGCGAGTCGGCGCACCTGCTCGGACACTTTCGGGCAGATCGACACGAAGAGGATGCGCGGCCGCAGGGCTCGCCGCTCGCCGGACGACCGGCCCTCCGATGGTGTGACGGGGTGGCTCCTCTCGACGACTGCGGCCGTCATCGACGTCCTCGACTGCTCCTCGGCGGACGACGGGGCGTCGTCGCGTTCCGCGTGGTGAAATTCTACCAGATTTCCATTGCGCCGGACCGGCGGGCGGTGATCGTCGGGTATGCCGATCGTGACCGGATCACTCGCGACACGACGGCGTCTCGGGCGCGCGACAATCGTCGGTGGCAGCCGCCGCGATCGCGCCGGACCCGATGGCTGGCGATTGACAGCCGCGGCGAAGGGTCGTTACCTTGAAAAGAGAACAGCGTTTCGTTCTCGCGAACACGAAGAGAATCTCCGGCTCGCCGTCCCGACACCCTCGCGCGCCCGCCCGGGCGACGTCGGGTCGGCCGCCGCACGATCGTCCCTCGCGCGACCTCCGTGGCCCGGCCGCGGACGTCCCCGGCGACGACCATCAGAGAGGCCGCTGCCGACGATGACTTCGCGGGACGACACCGAGGTGCGGATCGACCGACTGCTGCGCGGCGCCGTCGATCCGCATGTCCACAGCGGCCCGTCGATCGCGCCGCGCGCGCTCGATCACGTCGCGCTGCTGCGTGCCGCATCGGCGGCCGGCTTCGCCGCGGTGGTGACCAAGGATCACGACTACTCGAGCGTCGTGACCGCGGCGCTGATCCGCACCAACTTCCCCGAGCTGACGACGAAGATCTATCCGAGCATCGTGCTCAACAACGTGGTCGGCGGCTTCAATCCCCACGCGGTCGAGCACACCGCCGCGATGGGCGGCAAGATCGTCTGGCTGCCGACGCTCGCGGCCGAGAACCATCTGCGCTGGCAGGCGCAGGCGCAGTGGAGCCACCCGGCCTCGACCGACCGGATGCGCCCGCCGGTCGGCATTCCGGTGCTCGATGCCGGCGGTGGCGTGCGCGACGAGGTCAAGGCGGTGCTCGACATCGTCGCCCGCTTCGACGTGACGCTGGCGAGCGGGCACCTTCACATCGGCGAGACCTGGGTGGTGTTCGAGGAGGCCAAGCGGCGCGGCGTGACGCGCCTCATCCTCACCCATCCGGAGGAGATCGTCGGAGCGAGCCTCGACGACGTGGCCGGCATGGCCGCTTTCGGCGCCCATGTCGAGCATTCGCTCGCCATGTTCGTCGAGGGCTCGCGCTTCAAGATCGCCGGGGCCGAGGCGCTGCGCCGCCACATCGAGGCGGCCGGCGTCGAGAAGACCATCCTGTGCTCGGATCTCGGCCAGGTCGGCTCGGTCGATCCGATCGAGGGATTTCGGCGCGGCATCGCGATGTGCCTGGAGCTCGGCTACGACGACGACCAGATCCGCCACATGGTGTCGCTCAACGCGGCCCGGGTGCTGGGGCTCGAGGCGGATCTTCCGGCGGCGGCCTGAGCCGCGACGGCCCTTCGACGACGACCGAGACGACGACCGAGACGATCACGACGATCGAAGAGGTGATCATGTACGACGTCAGCGATCCCCGCGCCGCCCTCGCGCCCGCCGCCACCGCCAAGCCGGCCGGCGCCGGCGCGGCCGCCGGCCCGTTCGGCGGCGCCGAGTATGCCCGCTTCTATGCCGAGCCGCCGCAGGAGGACGGCCCCGACGGAAAGACCTGGTACGCGCGGGGGCAGAACTTCGTCATCGCCTATTCGGAGCCGACCGCGGGTGCCGTGCTGGCCCGCGATGTCCAGGAGGACGAGTACGCGGTGCTGATGCCCGACCGGCACAGCGTGGTCGAGATCACCGCGCGCGGCAGCACCACGAGAGTCGAGGGCAACTCGCTCGCCTTCGTGCCACCGGGGCCGTCGCAGATCGAGGTGATCGTGCCGGGCCGCATCGTCCGCATGATCACGGCGCGGGCCGCCGACCTCGTCGCCAAATGCAGCAACGCCGCATCTTATGCCGACGCGAAGCCGCTCGTCGCGCCGCTCGTGCCGTGGCCCGCGCCGAAGCGCGGCCACGCGCTGCACGTCTACGGGCTCGACGTGCCGCCCGAGAAGGGACGCTTCGGCCGCATCTGGCGCGGCAGCACCTTCATGGTGAACGTCCTCGATTCCTATCAGGGGCCGCGCGACGCGACCCGGCTGTCGCCGCATCACCACGACGACTTCGAGCAGTGCTCGCTGGCGATCGAAGGCGCGTTCGTCCACCATCTGCGCTGGCCGTGGACGGTCAACAAGGCCTTCTGGCGCGCCGACGATCACGAGCTTTGCGGCAGCCCGTCGATCGCCGTCATCCCGCCGCCGGCGATCCACACGACCGAGGCGATCGGCCCCGGTCTCAATCAGCTCGTCGATATCTTCTGCCCGCCGCGGCTCGACTTCTCTCAGAAGCCGGGCTGGGTGCTCAATGCCGACGACTATCCGATGCCGTGACCGGCGGCTGTCACCGGCTGCCGCGATCGACTGAATCGACTGGTCCAGCGGACGCGTGATCATGACCCCATCCCCCTCGACGTTCCGCCAGCGCGTGCTCGCCCGCGAGCCGCTGATCGGCACGTTCCTGAAGACGCCGACCGGCCACGCGACCGAGATCGTCGCCGACGCCGGCTTCGACTTCGTCGTCATCGACCAGGAGCACGCGGCGTTCGATCGCGGCACCACCGACATCGCCATGATGGCGGCGCGCGCCGCCGGCGTGCCGGCGCTGGTGCGGGTGCCGGGGCCGGACGCCATCCTCTCGGTGCTCGACAGCGGCGCGACCGGCGTGCTCGTCCCGCACGTGTCGAGCGCGGACGATGCCCGCAAGGCCGCGGCCCTCTGCCGCTACCGCGGCGGCAAGCGCGGCTTCGCCACCAGCACGCCGGCGGGCCGCTACACGGCCGTGCCGATGTGGCGCCACATCACCGACGCCGACGCCGGTATCGTGATGGTGGCACAGATCGAGGATCCGGAGGCGCTCGACGAGATCGACGCCATCGCGGCCGTCGAGGGCGTCGACTCGCTGTTCATCGGCCGCGGCGACCTCACCGCCGCCTTCGGCGACGAGACGCCCGATCCGCCGGCGGTGCGCCGCGCGGTCGAGCGGATCACGGCGGCGGCGCGCGCCGCCGGCAAGTCGATCAGCGTGTATGCGGCCAACGGCGACGAAGCCGTATGGCTGAAGGATCTCGGCGCCAGCACCTTCGTGGTGTCGTCCGACCAAGGCTTTCTACGCGCCGGCGCCCTCGCCGGCCTCGCCGACGTCAAGGCGCGGATCGGAACCCCGGCCTGAGCGCCGGCCCGCTCTTGCGGGCCGCAGCGCGCGAAAGACCGCGAGCAAGACCGCGCGGGCCGGGCCGATCCGGCGGTGACGGGCCGAGCTCGCATTTCGGCAGTCCCACTACGGGACGTGAACCGTCCGGCGTGCTCCCCCGGAGCTGCCCGAGCCGAGGCGCCGGACGGAGAGGGCGAGATCGTTCCTCGAGATCGCCGGCGCGCCACGGTCGACGGAGATGGGCACGCTTGCTTCGCCTTGCTCCCATGATGCGGTGATCCGCAATACGCTGCCGTTGGCAAGATCCCGCCAATGGTCATCGTTCACCATGGTGCGGGAACCCTCGGACAGGCACCGCCATCGACGCGGGAGGCGAACAGGCCGAGCCCGAAATGGCATCCGTAGCCGAACGCCAGCGGACCCTCGACAGGCTCGGCGAAAGTCAACTTCAGGAAAGTGCCGAGCGTGTCGAGCTGTCGTTCGCGACCACGTGGGCGGAAGCGGTCGAAATGAATGGCGCGGCGCAGCCGCCCGTGGACCTCGATGCCGACGTCGTCGGCTCGGCCGGCGTCCGATTCGGGCGCGGCGCGCGGTCGCGAGAATTCGACGGCGGCGAGAGCGGGACAGCCACGGCGCGCGGCGAGGCGGCGAATCTCGGAGGCATACCCGCCCGCCTTGAGATGCCCTGCCGCCAGAAACGGCGTGACGCTCTCCCATCGTCTCGAACGTCCGAGAAGCCGGCTCGAGCCGGAAAAATCCTCCGGCACCCCGAACCCCTCCAGCGCCAGCCGCCATTCCCGGCGCGCCTCCGGTGCGCCGGCGCCGTCTTCGTCGGTGATCCGGGGCGCCCGCTCGGTCCAGAGCCGGGTCACGCGGTCGAGCCTGCCGCGGACGTGCGCGTCGAAGCCGTCTTTCGCATAGACGACGACGTGATCGATCTCACCGTCGCCGTCCGCGTCCTCCGGCAGCCAGAAGGCATGGCGATGGTCGCCCCCGCGCAAGGGCCGACCGTCCTCGCCGTGACCCGAGATCACCGACGGCGCGTTCGGCCGGCAGCGACCGTTCTCGTCCTTGATCCAGTCGAACTTGGAGAGCGTGGCCCGACGCATCAGATCGCCGATCGCGACCGCGGCCTCGATCCGCGGACGGGGCCGGCCGGCCAGCACGAAACGCGCGACCGTGAACCTTGCGCGGTCGTCCCCCGCCGCACGGCTCGGCCGCGCGACACGCGGCGTCGGCGTCAGCGGAGCGCGGATGTAGATCGCCTCCCGGCTCGCCGGCGGCCGGCTCCAACCGCAGCGCTGATAATCGCTGGTGTCGAGCGCCAGCGCGTCGACGAGCCGCTCGGGCAGGGTCGCGCCGAACGCCTTGGCCCGCGCGGCGGCGAGCGCCTTGCCGGTCGGCGCCTTCCGGCCGGCCGCGGCCGCAGCCTGGATTTCGCGTGCATCGAGGTCCGACAGCAGCCGCGCGCGTTCGGCGGCGTAGTCGGACGGCGAGCGGGGCGCGATCAGCCGGGTCGGCTCGCCCGTCGTGTCGGGCTCGCCCTCGGGCCGGCAATTGGCCTTGCCGTCGATCCAATCGGCCGTCGCCTCGCACTCGACCCAGCTTTCCGCCCGCCCGAGATAGCCGATGCCGCGCGCGAGGTCGGCGGCGAGCGCGAACAGCGGCTGCGGCAACGCGACCCCGGGCCACGCCGCGACGATCTCGGCATCCGCCGGCAGGCG
Source organism: Rhodoplanes azumiensis (assembly GCF_042682915.1). Classification (NCBI taxonomy): domain Bacteria; kingdom Pseudomonadati; phylum Pseudomonadota; class Alphaproteobacteria; order Hyphomicrobiales; family Nitrobacteraceae; genus Rhodoplanes; species Rhodoplanes azumiensis. Next base: position 56,749 of record NZ_JBHUIW010000013.1, read on the forward strand.
GGCGAACGCATCGAAGACGAGCGTCGTCTTGACCGGCGCCGGCATGTAGTGGCGGGTATGGGCGTGAACCACGCCGTCCGGCAGCCGATAGACCGGGAGCTCCTCGGCCAGGGCGTCGATCAATGCGGACAGGTCGTCCTCCGACCACCGCTCGCGGTCGCCCTTGCGCCAATACGTCGCGATCAGCGCGCGCAGGATCCGCCACGGCTCGGGCGGCCAGGAGACGTCGGCCTCGTTGACGTTCCGGCCCCAGGGCGTCGCGTGATAACGACCGGCGGGGAAACGGAAGACGAGCGCGAACATCAGCTCATTTCCGATAGGTGACGGTGTGCGTCCGCTCCGTGCCGAACGCGCCGGTTTCCGCAACCGCCTCGATGGAGGCCGGAAGCTCCGCCTGGAGAGCGCTCGCATCGGGCAAGACGAAGTCGTTCGGACGGACCACGCGAACGGCGATCACGTCGAGATCACATGCGGTGCGCAGGCGAAGCCCGTCCGACAGCAAGGTCACGATCTTGAACAAGGCCAACGTAATCAGAAGGCGCTCCACCGCGTCACCGAGGTCGAAAGCGCGGATTTGCCGGAGATCGATATTGAAATAGGCGACGATCTTCGCCGCGGTCCATTCATCGCGGGCGAAGGGGACGTTACCGAAGCCTTTCGCCGTATCGCCCGATGGATCGACGGAATCGTTCTTGACGCCGCCGCTCGCCGCCACCTGTGCCCCGTCGGCCTCGATGAAAGCGGACAGCGCGCGAGGCAGGCGCAAACGACCGCCTGCAAGATCGCTCTTCGCCAGGAATACGCCATGGAGCAGTGCGTTGACGTCGAACTCGAGAAGCACCCGAGCAAGCTCGCGCAGATCGACGCGGCCTTGGGACATGGCGGCAAGCCGCGTCTTCAGCACGTCGAGCACACGGCGGTCTTTGCCTTCCAGAATGTAGGGCGAATTCAGGCGATGAGCTTCGAGCACCGAATTGGTGAGCGGCGCGCCCGCCTCGTCCAGCACCTTGACCACCGGCAGGCCACGCAACGGCGCGACCCAATCGTCGGCCCGCTCGTCCCAGCAGACCGCCTCCAACCGATTCGCCATGCTCTGGGCGCTCTCCACCAGGATCATTTTCCCGCCGCCGTTCGGCGACTCGTAGACGGCGTGCCCGAGATTCGGAAAGCCCGTGGGCTGGAATCGCGTCCCCTGCACCGGCTTCAGGTCCGCTTCGACGAGCAGGCGCGGCGCGTTCTTCAGGGCGGAAAGGTCAAGCGGCATCGTCGGCATCCTCCTGGCGCGGAACGATCGGATAGGCGCGCTCCAACAGCGAGTTCAGGGCATGGTCGTCGATCGGGATCAGCAGCGCGGCCGCGAGGCGCTCCGGCGCGACGGCGGCGCCGAACTCCGTGCCTTTGGCGGCGCGGCCGCCCGGATCGAACGGCGAGGCGATCCCGGAGCCGCGAGCGCGGGCGAGCGCGATGCGGACGGCGTCGTCGAGGGCGCCGCGGCGCAGGCGAGCGACGAGGCCCGGCGGAATCGGAAGCGTCCCGCGCGGGGGCAGGCGCCGCCGGGCGTCCGGGGCGGCGCCCGGCGGCGCGCGCAAAGCGTCTTCGGGGGTGAACAGCGGCTTCAGCGCCGCGTAAGCGAAGGGGATCGCCGTGTTGGTCGCCTCGACGTCGTCGACGTGCGGGCGGCGAGACAGCCGCGCCGGTCGCGCCCAGACGAGCCCGGCGAGCAGCGCGGCGCAGCGCGCGTCGTCGAACCCCGGCGGCCCTTCGAGAAAGGCGACGACATCGGCGAGGCGGGCCGGGCTCGCGGCGCCGAGCGCCTTGTCCGCGAAGGCGTGCCTGGCGTGCTCGACCAGCCGGCGCTCCAGCACGGCGATCATGTTGCGGGCGAGCCCGCCCGCGCCCCAGACGACGCCGGGCGGAGCGTTCGCGGCCCAATGACGGACGCGGCGCGCGATCGTCGCTCCGTCGGCCGGGGCGAGATGGGCGGCCATCGGCGGTGCGGGCGCTCGGTCGCTCTCGCGCGGCCGCGCCGGCGCGCCGGACATGGCAGCTTCCGCCGCCGCACCGGCATCCTCGCCGCCGGCGTCCTCGTGATCCTCGTCTGCACGCGACGCAGACGGCTCTTCGTCGTCGTCCGCATCGGCTGTCGCCCGCGGGTCGGCCGTGTCGTCCGCCGTCGCCGCCGACGGCCAGCCCAGGCTCGCGAGCGCCGCCGCGACGCGGAACTCCGGGCTGCCGTCGTCCGCCGCGCGGACCCAATGCGAACCGAGCCGCGGCGGCGGCGCGACGTTCTCGCGGCCCTCCCGCTCGCGCGCCTCGCGGCTTGTCGCGAGCCAGGCGGCGACGCCGCCGAGTGCCACGAGCGCGGCCTGCAGGCCGTCGCGCTCGTGCTCCCCGCGCGCGATCTCGAACAACGCGTCCTCCAATCGGCGGGTCGCGATCCGCGCCCGCGCCGGCGCGTTCTTGCCGGCCGCTCGCCGCAGCCGCGCCAGCCACCTCCCGGCGTCGAGGTCGGCGACGAAATCGCGCCGCGGCCGATCCGGCGTCCGGAAACGGCCGAGCGGCGTCGCCTGGTATGGCATCTTCGCATCGGGCTGGATGAGCGAATAACGCTCGAAAGCGGCGATCCCGCGCGAAACCCCGAGGCGCGCAATCGCACGAGCCGCGTCGAGGCCGGTCCGCGCCACCACACGTCCGAGCGTCAAACGGCCTTCGGCCAGCAAGGCCTCGATCTCGGCGATACCGCTCGGTTTTGCCCAAAGCGGAGTCCATATCTCGCCGCGCGCGGCGTTGGAATCGTCCGAGGACAGCGCGCCGGTTCCGGCACCGCTCGGCTCGAACGTGAACGGAAACGCGGCGCGGCCCGATCCGCTCACGCCCCAGCGTCGTGTCAGCGCGCCCGCGAAGAGCAGGGTTCCCTCCAGCATCAAAACGACGTCCCACCGGTTGAGCGGGTTCCAGCCCTCGAACCGGGTGGATGCGTTGGGGCCTCCTTGGCCGGGCTCGAACTGGCCCATCGCGCCGGTTGTCTCGAGCCTGTGCGCGGCCGCGAAAACCGACGCCTCGAGTTCGTCCTGCGCGGGCCCCTTCGGGCGGTCGGCGTCGAAGTCGAACAGGGCGTCCAGCGCCTCGGCGAAGTTGACTCCGAAGTCCCGACTGCCGTCGTTTCCGCCCGACCCGAGCAAGGGCGCCGCACGCTCGTCTTCAGCAATCACGAAACACGCATCGATAAACCCGAGGTGGCGCGCATCCGCACTCGACCGAAGGCTCGGCAGCAGCGCGCTCTTGGTCGCTTCGATTTGCTTGGTCAGCGATTTTCTCGTCTCACCGGCCTTGATCTTCGACGCCCCGGTCGCCCGCTTCTCCTCCTCGCCCGCCGCTTTCGCCTCGGCGCGGAGCTTGTCGAAGCGGATCAGCATAGGCTCCATGCGGAGCCTCGCGATCACCGCACGCATATTGCCCAGACGCGGCGACGTGCTCCCCTCGATCGACTTCATGAGCTGCGCGCCCGTGCGATTGGACTCCGCGCCCGCGTCGCCTTCCAGGAACCCGGCTCGCCCGTTCCACGGCGCGATGATCGGCGAGGGCGCGTAGTCCTCGAGGAAGAAGCGGACGAGCGCGTCGCGGTCGAGGCGTGTCTTCAGATGAAAGCGCTCGCCCGCCCACCAGCCGCGCGCGGCGGGATCGGCGGCGGCGCCCGTGACGCTGTTCGCGGGACTCGCGAGCAGGCGCAGCACGCCGAGCGCCTTCAGGTAGCTCGCCAGCGGCGTCGGCGCGCAGCCGTCGAGCCGGTGCGTGAAGACCTCAGCCATTCGTTTCGGCTCCCCTGTCCGGGCGTGGCCCCGCGGGCCTGCGCTCGCCCGCCGAGGCGCGCCAGTCCGCGATGGTGAGCAGCGCCTCGAGCCAGGCGAGCCGGAACGGCCCGTGCCGGTCGAGCAGGGCGCGCGTGCGTTCGGTCCAGCTCGCGCCGGTGATCTCGTCCTCGCCGAGCTCCATCACCGACAGCGTGAGCGGGCCGCCCGCGAATATTTCGCCGCCGCCGAGATCGACCGCCGGCAACGTGTCGCCGTCCCAGACGCCGCGGGCGAAGCGCGCCCCGGCTTTTTCGCCGTCCGGCGCCCGCTCGGCCGGCAGGGCGCGCAGCGACATCCGGACCTTGCCGTGATGGGCCGCGACCAGATAGGCGACGAGGTCGGCGTCGCACGACCAGTTTACGTGCGAGAGGAACGCCAGCGCGGAGGCGAGCTCGTGCCGGAAATAGGGCCGGGCATGTCGCAGATGCCTGTCTTCTGTCTTCGCCAGCAACACCCCGTCGTGGCTCGCCTTGTCGCGCAGACCGCGGCGCATCGTGCTCTGGAACACGTCATGGGCCTTGCCGAGGTCGTGCCAGCGCGCCGCGCGCAGGATGGCGTCACGATCCGCCGCCTCGACGTCCAGCGCGTCGCACAGCTCGACCGCCGCCTGCACGACATGCGCGGTGTGGTCGACGAGCGTCACCGCGCGTGGGAAATCGGCCGAGCGGGCGTCACCGTCCTGCTGATCGGCATCGCTCTCGTCCGGCTCCGCCGTGACCGTCTCGTCGGCCGTCGGTCGGATCGGCTCGACCGGCACGCTGCTCGCCTCGCCGACGAAGCCGCGCGCCGGCTCGTAGCCGCCGGCCGAGACGTCGACGAGGAGCGTCATGCCGGGCCACGGCGGTTCGTCTCCTCCCAAGATCCGCCATCCGGGCGGCGCCGCAGCGCCCGGCCGGTCGCCCTCGCGCCATTGCGGGTCGGGCGCACGGGCCGGAAGCTGGCGTCTGCGAAGCGACGCGATCCAGTCCCGGGCCTTGCCGATCGAGACGGCACACAGCTCCTCGCGCGACGGCCTCACCGTTTCGTCTCCCGGCGTGCTCAGGTCGCGCCAGAACACATGGACGTCGGTGTCGTCGGCGTCGCGCACATAGGGAGAGATGTCGACGTCGAAGCCGGTCAGGTCGGGATCGGTGTCGAACAGGTCGATCAGATCCTTGCGGCGGATCACGCGGCGCGGCGGTGCGAGATCGCCGGGATCGCGCAGATGCACGGGCGCTGCGTCCGCGAGCGTCAGCAGCCGATCACGCGCGGCCCGCAGCTCCGCCGGCGGATAAGGTTGCGCGAGCAGCCGAGCGTCCTTGTCGTCGTCGCCGCGATCGCCGACGAGATCGATCCAATGGACCGGCGCGCCGCCCTCGTCCTTCGGCCGTTCGCCGCGCCGGTTCACGCGTCCGAAGCGCTGAACCAAGGACGACCACGGCGCGAGCTCGGTGACGAGAGCCGCCGACGACAGATCGACGCCGGCTTCGATCGCCTGGGTCGCCACGACGATGCGGCTCTTCGCCGCCTGCAGTCGCTGCATTTGCCGTCGGCGGTCGGCCGGCCGAAACCGTGAATGGACGAGGACGAGATCGCTTTCGCTGGCGCCGGCCTTCAGCAGCGCGGCATGGAGCTTCTGCGCGCGCTCGACGGTGTTGACGATCACGAGCGTCCGCCCGCCGGAGACGCCGCCGTGGACGTCCCGAACGAGCTCGGCGAGCGCCCGGACATACGCGTCGATCTCCGGCTTCTTCGTTCCTGCCGGCGCGACCGCCGCCCTGGTGACGGGTTTGTACGCTTCGAGACGCCGGCGGACCGCCGGTGCGGCGGCGTCTTCCGGGACGTCGTCCGGAACCCGACGAATCGTTCGCGGACCGTCGGGATAGTCGACGGAGCGCAGCCAGGCCGGATCGAGCGTGGCCGACACCCACAGGCTGCACGTGCGACGCGCCGGCCCGAGCCGCGGCGCCTCCCGGAAGGCCTGAAGCTGGGTGGAGGTCGCGAGCCCCGCCCCCATCAGCTGCACTTCGTCGAACACCCAGAACGCATCGTTGTGAAGGAGCGCGAACTCGGCCGGCCACCGCGCCCGGCCGGCGGCGTAGCCCCGCATCAAGGCCCGCGAGATCAGCATGTCCTGCGTCCCGATCAGGATGGCGGATCGCTCCGGGAATTCGGACCAGCGCGGCTGATGCGGCCGACTCTCGACGCCGCCCATCAGGAGGTGGAGGTCACCGGGCGCCGGGAGATTCTCGGCGAGACCGGCTTGCGCCAGCCGACCGAGCCACTCGCGGGCGTTGTCCGCGGTCTGCTCGACGAGCGTGCGCATGGGCAGGCAGTAGACGAGACGGCGCGGCGTGGTGTCGGGATCGGCCCGCCGGCGCCAGAGCCAAGCGAGAATCACGGCGGCGGTCTTGCCGAGACCGGTCGGCGCGATCAGCGCATCGGGCGCCCCGCCTTCGGCGAGAAGGCGCTGGTAGGCGTATGGCTTCTTGCCCGTCGCGTGCTCGAAGAATTCGGTGAAGCGCATGGCCCGCCCCGCTCCCCCCCGCAGTGCGCAGAACGGGCATAAAACAGGTTAGTCCACCCATCAACTTTCTTTTCGAGGAAACGCCGCGGAAAAGCTTGGAGTTGTGTCGGTCCGTCAGAGGTTGGAGCTGGACTTCCGCCGAGCGGGCAAATCCGGAAGGTCGACGATACCCGGCCGATCATCGACCCGGCGGACGTCGTGGCCATCCAGACCCTGCTCGAGACCCGCGGCCCGGCGTGGACGGCGCCGCGGATCGTCAGCGGTCCGATCCTGCCGGCGCGCAACTGCTTCTGCGCCGCCTGCGGCGGGGCGATGACCGCGTGGACCGGGAGGAGCGGGCGGAACACCGGGCCGCCCCATCGCCGACCCGCGCGGATGCGCCGCCGAGGCCGTGACCGAGAGCGGGCGCCTTCACGTCGCGATCGAACGCGGCATCGCCGACCTGACCGACCCACCGTCGAAGGACCGAATCGCCGAGCTGAAGACCGTCCGCGAGCAGGCCCGTCGCGACGCGGAGCGGGCCGAGGAGGCCGGCTCCCGGGCGGGGCCTCTCATCACCCCGCCGGCGGTCGCGACCTTCGCCGGGCAGGCTCGCAAGCGCATGCGCACCGAGAGCGGCAGCGATCGCCGCGACGACCGCCGCGCATTCGCCCGACGCGTCACGATCGACGCGACGGACGTTCCGACCATGGGCTCGAAAAGCGAACTGCTGCGCCTGCTGGTCACCGCCTCGGGCAAGAAAACCGAGGGTTTCGGCGTTCCCAGCCTTGTGGCGTTCCCGGCCGTGTACCGAAATGGCGCGCCCGACACGATTCGAACGTGTGACCTTTGCCTTCGGAGGGCAACGCTCTATCCAGCTGAGCTACGGGCGCCTGCGGTCTGGATAACCGATCGAGCCGGGCCGGGCAAGCGGCCCCCCTGGCGTGCGGCCAGGCCGATGGGGCCTCCCTCCCGCGTCACTCCCCCCGTCCCTCGCGCCACCCTCCGCGACCGGCCGGAGTGCCCGACCGGCTGCCCCGGCGCGCCCGGGCGCGCCCGGGCGCCCCGCCCGGGTCGCGGCCCCTTCCCATCCCGGCCCGGCCGCCCTATGACGCTGCGGCCCCCTCCGACACCCTGGACAACCCGCGGAACCGACCCATGAAAGTCGACGGCAGGCACACCCGCACGATCTGGCTCGAGCCGGACGGCGTCACGGTCGGCACCATCGACCAGCGGCTGCTGCCGCACCGCTACGTCACGGTGCGGCTCGAGACGCTCGCCGACGCCGCCGAGGCGATCCGCTCGATGCTGGTGCGCGGCGCCCCGCTGATCGGCGCGACAGCGGCTTACGGGGTCTGCCTGGCGCTGCGCGAGGACTCCTCGGACGCCGGCCTCGCGGCCGCCTGCGAAACATTGGCGAAGACCCGGCCGACCGCCATCAACCTGCGCTGGGCGCTGGGCGAGATGCTGGCCGCGGTGCGCGATCTGTCACGCGACGCGCGGGTGGCGGCTGCGTATGCGCGCGCGAGCGCGATCGCCGACGAGGACGTCGCCATCAACCAGGCGATCGGCCGCAACGGCCTCGCCGTCATCGAGGAGATCGCAGCCCGCAAGGGCGGCGGGCGGGTCGAGATCCTGACCCATTGCAACGCCGGCTGGCTCGCCACCGTGGATTGGGGCACCGCGACGGCCCCGATCTACATGGCGCACGACAAGGGCATCCCGCTCCATGTCTGGGTCGACGAGACGCGGCCGCGCAACCAGGGCGCCTCGCTCACCGCCTGGGAGCTCTCGCATCACGGCGTGCCGTGCACGCTCGTCGCCGACAATGCCGGCGGCCATCTGATGCAGCACGGCAAGGTCGACATGGTGATCGTCGGCACCGACCGGGTGACGGCGCAGGGCGACGTCTGCAACAAGATCGGCACCTATCTGAAGGCGCTCGCGGCGCACGACAACGGCGTGCCGTTCTATGTCGGGCTGCCCTCCCCCACCATCGACTTCGCGGTGTCGGACGGGGTCAAGGAGATCCCGATCGAGGAGCGTGGCGAGGAGGAGGTGACCCTGATGACCGGCAAGACCGCCGACGGGCGCTTCGAGACGGTGCGGATCGCGCCGGACGGCATGCGCGCCTCGAACTACGGCTTCGACGTGACGCCGGCCCGCCTCGTCACCGGCCTGATCACCGAACGCGGCGTGATCGCGCCGACCCGCGACGCGCTGGCGGCCGCGTTCCCGGAGCGGGCGGGCGGGGCATAGGTCCGGGGGTCACGACACACAGGGGTCATGGGTTCCGGGCTCGCGCCTTCGGCGCGCCCCGGAACGACGGACCTTCTCACCGGCTGGCGCGATCGAACTGGGCGAGGAGCTCGTTGCCGCGGCGGACCGCCGTCGCGAGCGCTTCGGCGGCCGGCTTCTTGCCGGCGAAGGCGGCCTCCAGTTCCTCCTCGATGACGTCGCGCACCAGGATGAAGGAGCCGAGCCGCAGTCCGCGCGAATTGTCGGTCGGCGGGTTGAGGGTCAGCTCCTCGATGGCGATCGCCGCGCCCGGGTTGCGGTCGTAGAATCCCTCGGAGCGCGCGTGCTCGTAGGCCGCCCGCGACACCGGCAGGTAGCCGGTCGCCTGATGCCAGCGCGACTGGACCTCGGCCCGCGCCAGATAGGCGAAGAAGCGCGCGGCGCCGCGATACTCGGCGGCCGGGCGGCCGCGCAGCACCCACAGGCTCGCGCCGCCGATCATGGTGTTGCGCGGGGCCCCCGGCACGTCCGGCCAGTAAGGCAGCATGCCGTAGCCGACCTCGAACTTGGCCCGCGCCCGGATGTCGGCGGCGAGCGCCGAGGAGCCGATGAAGATGCCGCACTGGCCGGTGTGCAGCATCGGCTCGGCCGCGGTGCCGCGGCCGCCATAGGAGTACACGCCGCTCTTCTGCCAGGCGGCGAGCGCCGCGACGTGGCGGGTCAGCACCGGGTTGGCGAGCATCAGCTCGGCGCCCGGCCCGGCGAGGCCGTTCGACCGCGTGGCGATCGGGACGTCGTGGAAGGCCGAGAAGTTCTCGACGTTGACCCAGGACGGCCAGTGCGTCGAGAAGCCGCACACGACCCCGGCGAGGCGCAGCCGCCGGGCCGCATCCTCGACCTGCGGCCAGGTTTTCGGCGGCGTCTTGTCGTCGAGGCCGGCGGCGCGGAACAGGTCGCGGTTGAAGTAGAGGATCGGGGTCGACGCGTTGAACGGGTAGGACAGGAGGTTGCCGGCCGGATCGCGGTAGAAGCCGGCGATCGGCGGCAGGAAGGCCGAGGCGTCGAACGGCTCGCCCATGTCGCGCATCAGCTCGAACAAGGGATAGACGGCGCCCCGGGCCGCCATCATGGTCGCGGTGCCGATCTCGTTGACCTGGACGATCGCCGGATGGGCCTTGGTGCGCACCGCGAAGATCGCCGCCGACACGGTATCGGTGTAGCTGCCCTTGAACACCGGCACGACCCGCACGGCATCCTGGCCGGCGTTGAAGCCCTCGACGATGCGCTCGATCTGGCGGCCGAGCTCGCCCGCCATGGCGTGCCAGAACTGGACCTCGGTCGGCGCGGCACGCGCCGGACGAGGCGAACCGACGGCGCCGAGGCCGGCTCCGGCGCCGATGCCGACCAGCACGGCACGGCGGCTCGGCCCGGACCGGGCCGGCGTCGTCGGCCGTGTCGGCCCGGGCGGAGTGGGTTCCGACATCGAAGCACACCCCTGTTCGGGATCGAGAGACCGGCGGCAGGACGAGCGGGCCGCCCGAGGATGGTCATCCGATCACGGTTTCGCTAAAATTTCGAGGTCTTACGAAGACGAGCCTCGACGAACCGACGACGTTCTTCGACGACAAGGCGGTGCAATTTTGTCGCCAACAGGAATCTTTCGCACATTGGCTCCGAGCCCCGCCGGCCGTCTGCAGCGCCTGTTGGCCCGTGCCGCACATGCGCTCGCCGCGATTTCGTTCGCCGCGCTGGCGGTCACCTTGTCGGCGGCGGCGTCCGTGGCCGCACGAGAATTCCGGGTCGCCGACACCCAGGTGGAGGATTATCCGACCGTCCAGGCCGTGCAGCACATGAGCCGGCTGATCGAGGAGCAGACCGGCGGGCGCCACCGCCTGCGGGTGTTCCATTCCCGCCAGCTCGGCGAGGAGCAGGACACGATCGAGCAGACCCGGGCCGGCGCCATCGACCTCAACCGCACCAACGTGGCGCCGATCGGTGCCATCGTGCCGGTCGCCGACGTGCTCGCGATGCCGTTCCTGTTCCGCTCGAAGGCGCATCTGCACAACGTCCTCGACGGTCCGATCGGCGACGAGATCCTGAAGAGCTTCGAGGCCTATGGCTTCGTCGGCCTGACCTTCTACGATTCGGGCGCCCGCTCGCTCTACACGCGCGGCCGCCCGGTACGCGACATCGCCGACATGAAGGGCCTGCGCATCCGGGTGCAGCAGTCCGCGCTGATGACCGCGATGATCCGAGCGCTCGGCGCCACCGCGGTGCAGCTCCCCTACGGGCAGGTCGAGACCGGCCTGTCCACCGGTCTGATCGACGGCGCCGAGAACAACTGGCCGTCCTACGTCACCACCGGCCACTACAAGCTCGCGCCGAACTACACGCTCACCGAGCACACCATGAGCCCGGAGGTGCTGGTGATGTCGCTGCGCGCCTGGCAGAGCCTCTCGGCCGACGACCAGGCGATCTTCCGCAGCGCCGCCCGCGCCTCCAACCGGGTGATGCGCGAGCAGTGGAACGCGCTGGAGGAGCGATCGCGCGCCCAGGCCCGCGCCGCCGGCACGACGATCGTCTCCGAGTTCGACCGCCGCCCCTTCGTCGCGGCGATGGCCCAGGTCTATGCCGGCGTCACCGACCCCAACCTGCGGCGGCTGATCGACCGCATCCGCGAGAGCGAGTGACCGTGGCGGTTTCTCCGACGGGGCAGGGCGGCCCGGCGTTCGACGCCGTCGAGCTGCCGCCGAAGCCGGCGGAGCGGCGCCGGTTCGATCTCGTCCGGCTCGTCCGCGCGGTCCCGATCCGCTGGCGCATCCTGTCGATCGCGGTGCTCAACACCGGCGTCGTGATCGTGCTCGCCGGCCTGATCTGGAACGGCGCCATGGCGCTGAGCCGCGCCTGGGACGAGGTCCGCGCGGTGCGCGAATCCGACAGCGTGCTGGTGCTGCTGGAGGGCGAGGCAGGGCGCCTGCAGAACCTCATCCACCGCTACATCAACGAGCCGAGCCCCGAGATCCTCGCCGAGATCCTTCTGGTGCGCGAGGCCGTGCTGGGCACGCTGCGCAGCCGCAAGCCCGCCGACCCGATGCTGGCGAGCGGCATGGACGGACTCGCCGCCGTCACCGAGAAGTTCCTCGACGGCTTCGGCGAGCTGCGCGCCGTGCAGACCGCGATCAACCGGCTCTACGATGCCGAGGTGCTGCGGCCGGCCCGCGAGATGGCCGGCCTCTACTCGATCGTCGAGGGGGCTGCCGGGCGACGCGAGGCGCTGATCTGGCCGGCGCTCGGCAAGTCGCGCGAGGCCTTCACGGCCGCGCTGGTCGGCGCTAACGCCTATTACCTGTCGCTCGATTCGTCGGCGGCCGACGAGGCGCGGCGCAATCTGGAGACGATCGAGCGGACCATCCCGGTGATGTCCGACCTCGCTTCCGACGACATGCAGCGCGCCGCCCTCGAGGCGCTGGGCGGCCGCGCCGCGGCGTTCCGCGACGGCCTCGCCGGGCTGTCGGAGCGCTTCGCCGCCCGCACCCACCTGCTGCGCACCGTGATCGACGGCAACCAGGCCTCGATGATCTCGCTGATCGACACCCTGCAGACCGAGATGCGGCGGCGCGAGGCCCGTGCCCAGGCGACGCTCGACCGCACCCTCAAGGCGATCTACCGCCAGGTCGTGCTGGTGGCGGCCGGCTTCCTGATCGCCATCATGGTCGGCGCCATGATCGTCACCCGCTCGATCCGCAATCCGCTCAAGGAGCTGATGTCGGCCATGCACGCCATCGTGGCCGGGCATTACGGGCCGGTGATCCGCTCCACCAGCGAGAAGGACGAGATCGGCGCGATGGCGCGCGCCGTCGAGGTGTTCCGCGAAAACGCCATCGCGAAGCGCCAGGCCGAGAACGACCTGCGCGCCGCCAAGGACAATGCCGAGAAGGCGCTCGCCGAGCTGCGCGACGCGCAGAAGAGCCTGATCGACGCCGAGAAGCTCGCGGCGCTGGGCGGCCTCGTCGCCGGCGTCGCCCACGAGGTCAACAATCCGGTCGGCATCAGCCTCACGGTCGCCTCGAGCCTGGTCCGCCGCACCGAGGTGTTCGCCGAGGAGATCGCCAAGGGGCCGCTGCGCCGCTCGCGGCTCGACGACTTCGTCGCCGGCACCCGCGACGCGGCGCGCCAGCTCGTCGGCAACCTGCAGCGCGCCGGCGAGCTGATCCAGTCGTTCAAGCAGGTGGCGGTCGACCGCAGCCACGCCGAGCTGCGCGACTTCGACCTGCGCGAGGCGACCGAGCAGATCGCCGCCAGCGTCCGCCCGGTGCTGCGCAAGGCGCAGCTCTCGCTCGTCCTCGAAGTGCCGGACGGTATCGTGATGGACAGCTATCCGGGCTCCTACGGACAGGTGCTGACCAACCTGTTCCTCAACTCGGTCGCGCACGGCTTTCCGGACGGCCGCACCGGCACGATCGAGGTGCGGGCGCGTCAGCTCGGCCCCGGCCATGTCGAGATCGTCGTCGCCGACGACGGCGTCGGCATGACGGACGACGTGCGCCGGCGGGCCTTCGACCCGTTCTTCACGACGCGACGCGGCCGCGGCGGCACCGGCCTCGGCCTCCACATCATCCACAGCCTGGTGACCCAGAGCCTCGGCGGCCGGCTGACGCTCGACACCGCGCTCGGCCACGGCACGACGTTCCGTATGGTGCTGCCCCGTCGGGTGGTGCGCGCGGACGAGCCGGCGGCCGTCCTCCAGACAACGGACCGAGCCCATGGCTGATCACGACGACATCGTCGACATCGTCGAGGACGGCGACGACGCACCGGCGGCGGCCGGGCCGCGCTGGAAGATCATGATCATCGACGACGAGCCGGCCGTCCACGACGGCACTCGCTTCGCGCTCGCCGACTACTCGCTCAACGGCCAGGGGCTCGAGATGATCTCGGCCTACTCGGCCGAGGAGGGCCGCGCCCTGCTGGCGCAGCACCCCGACACCGCGGTCGTTCTCCTCGACGTGATCATGGAGAGCGAGACGGCGGGCCTCGATCTCGTCGACCACATCCGCACCGTGCTGCGCAACGAGACGATCCGCATCATCCTGCGCACCGGCCAACCCGGCCAGGCGCCGGAGCGGCGCATCATCGTCGACTACGACATCAACGACTACAAGGCCAAGACCGAGCTCACCGCCGACAAGCTGTTCACCTCGCTCACCGCCGCGCTGCGCAGCTTCCAGCAGCTCCAGCGCATGGTGGAGACGCGCCGCGGGCTGGAGATCATCGTCGACGCCGCCTCGACGCTGTACGACTTCAAGTCGATCCAGCGGCTGGCCGAGGGCGTGCTGGTGCAGCTCGCCTCGCTGCTCAACGTCGACTGCGACGGCATCCTGGTGTTCCACGAGGACGGCCGCGAACACCCGGTCTCGGTGCTGGCGGCGGCCGGCGGCTACATCCGCCATCTCGGCCTGAACGGCGTCGACGCGCTCGATTCCGAGCTGCGTCACGTCGTCGAGCAGGCGTTCCGGGCCCGCACCCACCAGTTCCAGCCCGACTGGTCGGTCCTCTACATCCGAACCGCGAGCGACCGCGAGGTGGTGGTCGTGCTGCACGTGACGCGGCCCCTCTCCGAGACCGACCGCACCCTGGTCGAGCTGTTCACCAGCAAGCTGTCGATCGCCTTCGACAACGTGATCCTCTACGAGCAGCTGCAGGAGGCGAACTCGCGGCTCGAGGACCGCGTCAACCAGCGCACCCGCGAGCTCTCCTCGGCGAACCGTCGCCTCGCCGCCCAGTGGGCGCGGCTGCAGCGCGCCAACGCCTTCAAGAGCGAGATCCTCGGCACCGTGGCGCACGACCTGCGCAACCCGCTCTCGGTGATCATCGGCCGCGCCGAGATTCTGGAGCGCATGGTGTCGAGCCCGGCGCTGACGCCGGAGGCCGCCAAGGCGCAGATCGGCCACATCCACAAGGCCGCCGACCGGGTCGCCGACATGGTCGAGAGCCTGATCGCCGACGCCATGACGGACGCGCTCGACATCACGATCCGGCGCGACCCCGCCGACCTCGCCGCGGTGCTGCGCGACGTCGCCGAGGCGAACCAGCCGCTCGCCGCCAAGAAGCAGCAGGTGATCGACGTGTCGATCGCGCCCGGCCCGCCGATCGTCTGCGACGTCGACCGGGTCCGCGAGGCGGTCGACAACCTGGTCAGCAACGCCGTCAAGTACAGCGTCATCGGCGGCCGCATCGAGGTGGGCCTCGCCCATGCGTCGGACGGCGCCCGCATAAGGGTGAAGGATTCGGGGCCGGGCATGACGCCCGAGGATCTGAAGCGCCTCTACGGCCGCTTCCAGCGGCTCTCCGCCAAGCCGACCGGCGGCGAGACCTCGATCGGGCTGGGCCTGTCGATCGTCAAGCGCATCGTCGACCTGCACGGCGGCACCATCACGGCCGAAAGCGCCGGCGAGGACCAGGGCACGACCTTCACGCTTTTCCTCCCGGCGAAGCCGCCCGAGACCGAGACCGAGCCCGCGGCCGCCGCGAAGGAGTGATCGAGGCCCGGATCATCGGCTCTCCCCGTTCATCGGCTCTCCCCGTCCCCCTGAGGTACCCGACCGTCGGTCGAGCCTCGACGGGCGACGGCCCGGGCCGCATCCTTCGAGGCCCGGCGGAGGTTACACTCGGGCCGCGCGAAACGCGGACCCGGGTGCCGGGCACCCCGGGATGACGCGTCGACGGCCGATCGAGCAGCGTCGGCATGCCCCATCGCGTCGAAGCCGCCGGGCGCACGCCGTCACCAGGTGTACGCCACCCGGCCCGTGACGGTGCGGCCGTTGCCCCAGTAGCAGCCGAAGAAGCCGCAGCCCGAGACGTATTTCTCGTCGGCGATGTTGGCGATGTTGAGCGACAGCTTGTAGGGCCCGGTGGTGTAGCTCGCGGCCGCGTCGAACAGGATGTTGGACGGCAGGAGATTCGTGTTGGCGTCGAGGTCGTAACGGCTGCCGACGTAGCGGATGCCGCCGCCGAAGCCGAAGCCGGTGAGCGGCCCGGACTTGATGGTCTGGAACAGCCACAGATTGGCGGCGTTCTCCGGCACGTTGGCGGGCCGCTTCCCGGCGTTCTGCCCGGCCGTGATCTCGGCGTCCGTGAAGGTGTAGTTGGCGATCAGGTCCAGGCCCTCGACGAGGTTCGCGAGCGCGGAGAGCTCGAGACCCTTCACGTGCACCTCGCCGGTCTGCACCGACTGGCTGACGCCGCCGACCAGCTCCGAGGTGAGCACGTTGGTCTGGGTGAGGTCGTAGACGGCCGCCGTGAAGAAGCCCTTGAACCAGGTCGGCTGATACTTGACGCCGGCCTCCCACTGCTCGCCCTCGGAGGGCTTGAAGGCGCCGCCGCCGAGCGCCGGCGCGTAGTTGCCGATCACCGGCTCGAACGAGGTGGAATAGCTGACGTAAGGCGCCAGCCCGTTGTCGAACAGATAGGTGAGACCAGCCCGCCCGGTGAAGGCGCGATCGCTCTGGTCCTGGGTGATGCTGGTGCCGCCGAGCACGTAGCGGGTCGTCTGGTCGGTCGCCGCCCAGTCGTGACGCAACCCCAGGGTGAGCAGCCACTTGTCGAGCTTGATCTGATCCTGGACGTAAACGCCGGTCTGGGTCAGCGTGCCGTCGGTCTTGGCCGCGTACCAGACGTTCTTCGTGATCGGGACGCCGTGCACGGGCGCGAACACGTTGACGGACGGCGCGGTGCCGAACTCGGCCAGCGTGTCGAGCGTGTGGCGGCGGACGTCGACGCCGAGCAGCACCGTGTGGGCGAGCGCGCCGGTCGAAAACTTCGCCTCGAGGTGATTGTCGATCGTGAAGGTGCCGTAGGACTCCTCGTTGTAGGAGGCGCCGCGGGCCGCCGTGTCGGCGCTGGTCAAGCCGTTGAAGTAGAGGTTCTGATAGTCCCAGCCGAGCCACAGGTAGCGGGCGTTCTGCTGGAACTTCAAACCGTCGTTGAAGCGGTGCTCGAACTCGTAGCCGATGCTGGCCAGCGTGCGCTTGGAGTCGTCGAAGCTCGGGTCGCCGAGATTGGTGCTGCGGGCGAGCGCGATGCCGGTGCGATTGGAATAGAGCGTGTAGGCGGCCGGCAGGCCGACCGGCGAGCTCGCCCGATCGTGCTGCAGCTTGGCCAGCACGGTGAGGCTGGTCTGCGCGTCCGGCCGCCAGGTGACGGCGGGGGCGATGGCGAAGCGGTCGTCGCGCAGGCCATCGGTCTGGCCCGAGCCGTCGCGCGCGAGACCGGTGAGCCGGTACGCGAACGCCGACGTGCCCGGCACCGGGCCGCCGAAGTCGAAGGCGCCGGTGTAGCGGTCGTAGCTGCCGCCTTCCGCCTGCACGGTGCCGAAGCTCGTCCAGGTCGGCCGCTTGCTCACCAGATTGATCATGCCGCCCGGGTTGCCCTGGCCGTACAGCACCGAGGAGGGGCCGCGCAGCACCTCGATACGCTCGAGCCCCCACGGCTCGATCGCGGTGGTGTCGCCGGTGCCGCGCATCAGCTTCAGGCCGTCGAGATACTGGCTGTTGGCGGACGGGAAGCCGCGGATGATCGGCGAGTCGAAGCGCGGGTCGAAGCCGAACGGCGCGGCGACCACGCCGGCCGAGTAGGTCAGGGCCTCGTCGATCGTGGTGACGGCGCGCTGGTCCATCTGGTCGCGGGTGACGACCGAGATCGACTGCGGAACCTCGCGGATCGGGGTGTCGGTCTTCGAGCCCGTGACGGTGCGGGTGGCGACGAAGCCCTGCACGGGGCCGGTCGGCGACTCGCCGACCCGGTCGGCCTCGACCGCGATCGGGGCGAGCTCGCCGCCCGCCGTCTGGGCCGCGGCCGCGCCGGGCAGCAGCAGGCAGGTCAGCGCGACGCCGCAGGCCAGCCGCTCGAAAACAGTCTTGGTCGTGGACATGACACCCCGTCGATTCGTCTACTCGGGTCGCCACGAGTCGAGAATTGTTCTAATTCAAATCTCGTGCGCCCACCCCTCGTCGAGGCTCGTGATAGCAACAGCATAACGGGTGGGATTGTCTATCTCTGTTCCTCGTTGAACGGTCCTGTCCTTCGGGATAAGACTCGTGAAGACGTGTGTTCCGCGCGAAACAAGGCAGAACACTTCCAAATAAGATCATCACGACTGGCTGAAACTCCGGGGAGATGCCGGAGAACGGCCCGCGAGACCCCCGCGATGACGTTCACGCCCGGCCCGACCGTCCCCGCCTTCACGCCCAACATGACCAGCCGGATCGAGGGGATCGCGGTGCTGGAGGATCTGCGCTTCCGGCGCTGGCCCGGCGCGGTCGCCGATGTCTGGCACGCCGCCTGCGCGGCCGGGGCGCACGGCGAGTACGTGTCCGAGCATCCGCGGCTGTTCGTGGTGCTGGAGCGCGAGGGCGGCGGCGCGGCCCTGCGGCTCACGGCCCGCGGCGGCGAGCGGCCGGCGCCGCCGGCCGTGCATGCGATGAGCTTCGTGCCGGCCGGCGTGCCGATCTGGTCGCGGGTCGACGCGCCGATGCGTATCCGCCATCTCGACATTCATTTCGACGTGGCGACTCTGTCGGCGCGGATCGGCGAGGCGCCCGACCGGACGGCGCTTTCGACGCCGCGCCTGCAGTTCACCGACGCGCGGCTCTTCTCGCTCGCCCGGCTGATCGCCGAGGAGTGCAGCGGCCCCGACACCCGTCACGACGTGTACGGCGAGAGCCTGGTCACGGCGCTGTTCATCGATCTGATGCGGCTCGCGCCCGAGCCGTCACGTCGCCGTTCGGCCCTGTCGCCGCGCCAGCGCGACCGCGCCGTCGCCTATCTCGAGGAGAACTGTCTTCGCGGGCTTCGGCTGGAGGAGGTCGCGGCGCTCACCGGCCTGTCGCAGTCCTATTTCAGCCACGCCTTCAAGGCGGCGACCGGCGTGCCGCCCTATCAGTGGCACATGCAGGCGCGCATCCGCCGCGTCCAGGAGATGCTGTCGCGCTCGACCTTGCCGCTGACCGAGATCGCCCAGGCGGCCGGCTTCGCCGATCAGGCCCATCTCACCCGCGTGTTCCGCCGCCAGGTCGGCACCACGCCGGCGGCGTGGCGGCGCGACGCGAGGCTCTGACGGGTCGGGCTTTCACGCTTCGGGATCTGGCACCGACGATTCTGATCATCGATCACGCAGAGCCGTCGTCACGCCCGGTTTCGCCGCACGGCCGGGACAGTGGCGCGGCGCAGGCGGAAGGCGACTGCCGACCGAATGTGCATCGGGCTCACGGACTAGGTAACTGCCCTGAATTGTGCCACGGCCGAATTCGGACTTCGAATACGGCTCGAAACTCAGAGCCGGACCATGACACCCTCCGACGACAGTCATGCGCGCCATCCGCATTGCGTCGTCTGCGGCGCGCGGATGCAGTTCGCCCGCAGCCTCCCGCGCCTCGGGGCGAATCCCGCGCTCGTCTCCTACGAGTGCAAGCGGTGCGGCCATGTGATCACCCGCTCGGAGGACGAGCCCCGACAGCGCGAGTGAAAGGGTCGTCGGCAGCGCGAGGTCTGCGCGTGTCGAGGCGCTCAGCCCCCATCTCGCCGCGCGCCGGCCCCGATCATCGGCAAATGAAAACCTCTCAGAACGAGATGTTGGCGGCCTTGATGATCGGCCCCCATTTGGCGATCTCGGCGGCCTGGAAGGCGGCGAGATCCTGCGGCGTGCCGCCGGCCGCGACGACCCCGAGGCTGTCGAACATCTGCTTGGCCGTGTCGGTCTTCAGGAACGCGTTGGTCGCGGCGTTCAGCTTGGCGACGATCGCGGGCGGCGTGCCGGTCGGCGCGAGCAGCGCATACCACACCGCCGCCTCGAAGCCGGGCAGGCCGGACTCGGCCGCGGTCGGCACGTCGGGCAAGCCGCTCCACCGCTGCGCCGTGGCGATCGCCAGCGCCTTGAGCTTGCCCTCTCTGACGTTCGGCACATAGGCGGCCATCGAGTCCATGCCGACGTCGATGTGGCCGCCGAGCAGGTCGGTCATGATCGGCACGCTGCCGCGATACTGGGCCTGGCCGAGCTTCACGTCGCCCTTCGCCATCAGGAGGAGACCGGTGATGTGGCCGAGCGTGCCGTTGCCGGGAAAGCCGGCGGTCAGCTTGCCGGGTTCCGCCTTGGCGAGCGCGATCAGCTCGGCGAGCGTGTTCGCCTTCAGATCAGGGCGCGCCGTGACGATCACGGGCGCGCGGCCGATCAGCACGATCGGCGAGAAATCCTTCTGCGGATCGTAGCTCATGTCCTTGTACATGAGCTTGTTGGTCGCCGCCTGGCCCGTGGTGGCGAGCAGCAGCGTGGTGCCGTCCGGCGCCGCCTTGGCGACCGCGGCCGCCCCGATATTGCCGCCGGCGCCGCTGCGGTTGTCGATCACGACCGGCTGGCCGAGGCTGCGGCCGAGATGCTCGACCAGCGCCCGGGCGATCACATCCGAGGTGGTTCCGGGGGCGAACGGCACCACCAGGGTGATCGGCCGCGTCGGCCAGTCCTGGCGCCCACCGGTCTGGGCGAAGCCGGGCGCCGGGACACCGGCGAGGCCCGTGGCGAAGCCGGTGGCCAGGCCGACCGTCACGAGCAGGCGAAGGCCGGATCGCCGGGACAGCATGCACCAAGGGGACAGACGACGCATCGCTCCTCCTTCCGGCGACCGGGCGGTCACCGCACGCGTTTCCGAAGAGGCCCTTCTGCGGGGCCGTTCGCCGGTCGGCCACACGGGGCGGGCGCCGGCGCGCGAATTGGAGCCGAAGCCTCGGCCGCTGTCGAGCCGGATCGCGGCATCGGCCGCCCGAAGCCGCGATCCGGACGCGGGGACATCCGACGGGGCGGGTGTTTCCGCGATCTCCGGACGGGATCGGAGCATGTTCACGATCACGAAACATTGTTCTGTTTCATGAAACGCTAGACGACGATTCGACGGCGCGGCACACGGGCTGCACCGCCGCCGTCGGCCCGGCATGGGCGCGTCGACGCGGTTGCGCTGCGGCGACGCGCCTCGCCGGCGCGGGCGGATCGGGGTCGGCCCTCGCTTGTGATTCGTGGCGGACTCCCATAGGAACGATTCACGGCGGGGTGCGCACGACGCGCCAGCGCCACCTCACCGCTGCGGCCGGGCCCCGCCTCCCCCGACCGGTTCCGCTTCGGACATGGACGTCACGTGCCGCCCGGCCGTCCCCCGGGCATCCTCGAAACCGCTCCGCGCGCCTCGCGCGCGGCCGTCTTTTTGGGAGTGCGCAGTCCGATGCCGCGGATCTCTGGGTCACAGCCGGGTGACGGCGTTCAGGCGGTGGTGTTCGCCTTGCAGATTTTGGAATACTTGGCGCAGCGTCGCTCGACCGTCGGCGTGACGGATCTGGCGCGGGTGTTCGGCACCACCAAGAGCCGGATCTATCGCCACCTGCAGACCCTGATGGCGGCCGGCTACGTGATCCAGGAGGCGGAGACCGAGCGCTACCGCACCGGCGGTCGGCTGATCGCGCTCGGTCGGGTGGTGAGCGAGAACTTCGAGCTGATGAGCGCCGCCCGCACCGTGATGGAGGAGCTGCGCGACCGGCTCGGCCACGCCGTCACGCTGTCGGAGGTGGAACTCGCCGGGCTGCGCGTGCTCTCGACGGTCGCCGGCACGCAGCCCTTCGAGATCGGCGTCAAGCCGGGCTCGCTGCTGCCGGCGCACGCCACCGCGCAGGGCAAGCTGCTGCTCGCCTTCGGGCCCGACGCCCCGCGCGAAAAGCTGCTGCGCAAGACGCTGCCGGCCAACACGCCGCAGACCGTCACCAATCCGGCGCTGCTGCGCGAGGAGCTGAAGCAGATCAAGAAGCAGGGCTGGGCGACGGCGCCGAACCAGGCCGTGGTCGGGCTCAACGCGCTCGCCGCGCCGATCCTCGACGCCACCGGCGCGCTGGTCGGCACCGTGGCGATCATCGACCTGATCCAGTTCATCCCGGCCCGCCCGACGCCCGAGCAGATCCGCCGCATCGTCGAGGCCGGCAAGCGCATCTCGGCGAACATCGGTTTTCGCGGCGCGAACTGAGAGCGGGCGCGTTCGTCACTTCTCCCACCGACCGTAGCACTCGGGGCTGTTCAACCGGGAAGATGGTCGACACTTTGGACCGGGATGATGGTCGACAGGTCTGGGTTGGGGTTTGCGGTTTGTTCCGCCGCTTCGCGGAGCCCCGGACGGGGCGGAGCGAAGCGGCGGAACAAACCGCGGCGATCGATCAGGCCGATGTCGTGCGCGCAGAAGCGCACGACATGGTCGCCCGTCTCGAGCTCCTCGAGGCCGAGCAACTCGCCCGCGAAGGCTTCGCCGATGAAGACGTGCTCGCCCTTCCATTTGATGTCGCCGGCCGGCCGCACCCGGCGCACCTGATGATCGGCGTCGTACCAGGGATCCTCGACCGTCTCCGGCATCGCTCGCGAGGATGCGACGTAGACATCGGCCGGGGGATGCTGCGCCAGCGCCTCGTGCGGCCGTTCCTCGTTATAGTGCCGGCGGAACGCATCGAAGCGCGCCTGCTGCTCGGCCGCCGTCGCCGCCGCGGGATGCGTCGTCTGCTCCTTCAGCGTCCGGTGCATGCGCTCGTGCCGGCCGTTCTCCTGCGGCGAGGCCGGCCGAATGAAATGCGGCGCGATGCCGAGCTTGAGCCACCATACCGACAGCCGCGTCAGTCCGCCCGCACCCGTCGAGCCGAACGGCGGCCCGTTGTCGCAGCGGATCGCCTTCGGCAGGCCGTGCTCGCAGAACGCCTGCGCGAACACCGGCCGAACCCCCGCCACCGTCGGAGCCGCAACCCGCACCTCGATCAGGAACCGCGTGACCCCGTCGGTCAGCGTCAAAGGATCGATCCGCCGCCCGTCCCGCGTGCGGAACCAGCCCTTGAAATCCGCGCTCCACTCGTCGTTCGGCGCCGCCGCCGCGACGAACGTGCGAGCCGGGTCGATCGGACGCCGCCGCCGCTTCACCGGTGCGACCAGCCCGCACGCCTTCAGGATGTCGCCGATCGTCGAGGCCGCCGGCCACGTCACCGCGGGCGCCTCCCGCTGCAACCGGGCCAGAAGCTTGCGCGGCCCGAAATGCGGAAACCGCCGCCGAAGCCGCACGACCTCCTCGGCAAGCGCCGCCGGGGTGCGGTGCGGGCACCGCAGCGGCGCGTGCGACCGGTCCACGAACCAATCCGCAGCCCCGCTCGCCCGACGCCCACGCCACGCATAAAACGTATCCCGGCTCACCTCGTAGCGCCGGCAGAGCTCCGATACGCTCCACGCCCCAGTGTCGTAATCCGACAACATCCGAATCCGCTGCTCCATCCGACAGGTCTCCAAGAACGGCATCGAAGATCCTCCCTCCGATGCACTGTGACCTGTCGACCATCTGCCCGGTCTGAACTGTCAGGAATCTACCCGGTCCGTACCTGCATTTCCCCCCACCCCCGACCCCTCCCCACCACTCGCTTCGCGAGCGGGAGGAGGGGAGTCGAGCGCCGTGCCTGCGGAACGACGAGGCGCTGCGGCTCCCCTCCCCCCATTCGCCCATGCGAATGGCGGGGAGGGGTCGGGGGTGGGGGGCTGATCTTGCACCGACGCTTGTTGTCGCCAACCCTCGGACAGAAAGCGAAATCACCCGCCCGCCAGGAACGCCCGCAGCAGCGGCAGGGCGAGGTCGGGCCGCTCCAGCACGGCGGCGTGGCGGGTGCCGGGGATCTCGACCACGCGGGCGTGCGGGATCGTGCCGGCGAGCCAGTGCGCCCCCTCGACGAAGGGCGCCCGATCCTCGCTGCCGCACAGGATCAGGGTCGGCGCCGCGATGCGGCTCGCCTCGGCGAGGAGGTCGGCGGCGGCGAGCGCCTCGCAGGCCAGCGCATACCCTTCGGCCGGGCAGCGGGAGAGCGCGTCGCGGAAATAGCGGACGCCCGCGGCATCGGCCGCGATCGCGGCCGACGAGAACCAGATCGGCAGCAGCCTGTCGGTGAGCGAGGCGACGCCGGCGGCGCGCACCGCGGCGGCGCGCTCCAGCCAGGCTGCCCGCATCTCCGCCGTGTAGCGCGGGATCGTGTCGATCAGCACGAGCCGATCCACCAGCGCGGGGAAATGCGCGGCGAAGTGCTGGGCGACCAGCCCGCCGAGCGAGATGCCGGCGACGTGAGCCCGGCCGATGTGCTGGGCGCGGAACAGATCGGCGAGCTGCTGGGCCAGATCCTCGACCGTGTAGGGCGCGTCCGGCACCGGGGTCGCGCCGTGCCCCGGCAGATCGTAGGAGACGAGCCTGAAACGATCGGCGAGCGGCGCGGCGAAATCCCAGAAGCCGTGGTCGCAGCCGAGCCCGTGCAGCAGCACGAGCGGCGTCCCGAAGCCGGAGACATGGAGGGCGATCGGGCCGGTCGGCAGGTCCGTCATGGAACGATCCGCGGTTCGAAGGGGCGCCCGGAGAACGGGCGGGTCGATGCAATGTCCCGCGACCGGCGACGGCCCGGATCGGGCTCGCCTCGGCGCGAGGAATCTGCTTCCTTGCTAGCACACCCGCCCGAAATCCGTCATCGCGTGCGTCATATGCCTCCTGCCACCGAGCCCCGCCCTCCTCTCGCCGGCGTCCGTGTCCTCGAGCTGGCCCGCATCCTCGCCGGCCCGTGGGCCGGCCAGCTCCTCGCCGATCTCGGCGCCGAGGTGATCAAGATCGAGCGTCCGGAGGTCGGCGACGACACCCGCAGCTGGGGCCCGCCCTTCGTGCCGGAGCGCAGCGCCGACGCCACCGACGCGAATGGTGCGGCGCATGGTGTGGCGCATGGTGCGGCGAGCCGCGGCGCCGCGGCCTATTATCATTCGACCAACCGTGGCAAGCGCTCGGTGGAGGCCGACTTCGAGACGCCGGAGGGGCGCGATCTGGTGCTCGCGCTGGTGCGCGAGGCCGACGTGCTGATCGAAAACTTCAAGCTCGGCGGCCTGAAGCGCCACGGCCTCGATTACGACAGCCTGAAGGCGATCAACCCGCGGCTGATCTACTGCTCGATTACCGGCTTCGGCCAGACCGGGCCGTATGCGGCGCGGGCCGGCTACGACTATCTGATCCAGGCGATGGGCGGCATCATGCATCTCACCGGCGCGCCCGACGGCGAGCCGATGAAGATCGGCGTCGCCTTCGCCGACATCTTCACCGGCCTCTACGCGACGGTGGCGATCGAGGCGGCGCTGATCGAGCGCGCGCGCTCCGGCCTCGGCCAGCACATCGACATGGCGCTGCTCGACTCGATGGTCGGCGTGCTCGCCAACCAGGCGCTGAACTATCTGGTCTCCGGACGCTCGCCGACCCGGATGGGCAACGCCCACCCCAACATCGTTCCCTATCAGGTCTTCCCGGCGTCGGACGGCCATCTCGTCGTCGCGGTCGGCAACGACGGTCAGTACCGGCGGTTCTGCGAGGTGCTGAAGGCGCCCGAGCTCGCCGCCGATCCGCGCTACGCCTCCAATGCCGGCCGTGTCGCCGAGCGTGCCGGCCTCACCGCGGCGATCGCGGCGCTCACCGCACAGCACCGCCGCGACGATCTGCTCGCCGCCCTGGAGGCGGTCGGCGTGCCGGCCGGGCCGATCCACGACGTCGCCGAGGTGTTCTCGGATCCGCAGGTGACGGCGCGCGGCATGCGGCTCGACCTCCCTGCACCCGCGACCGAGGCCGGGCACGTCCCCGGGGTGCGCACGCCGATCCTGTTGTCACGGACGCCACTCGACTACACGGCGGCGTCGCCGGCGCTCGGCTCCGACACGGCGGAGATCCTGGCGCGTCGCACCGACGGCCGTCGACTGTTCCGCAGCTCCGGCGAGTAGGCCGGACGGGTTCACCCGGGAGCGGCCACGCATGGCGGCCGTGCACACAGAATCGGGTAAAAACGCGAAAGTGCAATCGACAGGCGACCCTCCGGCGTGCGAAGAACTAGCCGTCGTGAACACCGGACGGCGCGATTCGCTCGCCCGCCGTTCGACCTCGAGCACTTTCGGTCGCTCCATCCCGACGGCCTCACAGTTTTATCACCATGCGTAACACGCGCCGCTCCTTCCTGTATCACGACGTCGCCTCGGCGCTGCGCGCCCGCATCGCCCGCGGAACCTATCCGCCGGGCGAACGGCTGCCCAGCCTCAGCGAGCTGATGGAGGAGTTCGAGGTCAGCGCCATCACGGTGCGGCGCGCCCTCACCGAGCTCACCTACGAGGGGCTGATCCGCGGGCACCAGGGCCTCGGCGTCTTCGTCAAGGAGAAGCCGCGAATCCACCGCGTGCTCGCCGGCGATCCCGACCGCTCGATCGGCGACGAGATCGCCCGCGCCGGCTTCACGCCGCGGCTGGAGGAGATCGGCTTCAGCGAGGTCGAGGCCGACGACGACGTCGCCGCCCGCCTGCGCGTGCCGCGCGGAACACGCCTGTTCGTCCACCAGAAGCTCACCTTCGCCAACGACGAGCCGGTGGCGCTGCACTCGTGGTGGCTCCGCCCGCGTCTCGCCAAGCAGTTGCGGGCCGGATTGTCGGAACGGTTCATCTTTCCGCTCCTCAAGGAGCGCAAGTTCGACGTCGAGAACCTGCGCTGCGAGTTCTCCGCCACGGCCCTGCCCGAGGAGCACGCCGCTCGCTTCGGCCTGCCGGCCGGCTCGCCGATGATGCGGGTCGACTACACGATGGCGACCAAGACGGGTGCGCCGACCCTGATCGGCCGCACGCTGGCCCGCGCCGACCGCTTCACCTTCGAGGTGACGCTGCCGCAGCGCCGCGGCCGGCGCTAGACAGCGTCATTGCGGGGCGCGCCGCGGAATGACCGGTCATACAAAACGCCGGAATCTTTGACGCGTCCCGGCTCCCCTGCGAGCCTCCCGCCCCACAAGAAAATTCGCGGGAGAGAATGCCGATGGCCGTGACCCTCTACAACGCGCCGCAATCGACCTGCAGCCAGCGGGTGCGCTTCGTGCTGAACGCGAAAGGTCTCGCCTTCGACGAGCGCCGGCTCGACCTGTTCGCCGGCGATCAGTTGAAGCCGGACTACCTCGCGCTCAACCCCAACGGGGTCGTCCCGACGCTCGTCCACGACGGCGCCGTGATCGTCGATTCGTCCGTGATCATGGAATATGTCGAGGAGGTGTTTCCGGTCACGCCGCGCTTCGTTCCGGAGGATCCGGTGGCGCGCGCGAGAATGCGGTCGCTGATGCGCTTCGTCGACGAGGTGCCGGCGCCGGCGATCCGGGTGCCGAGCTACAACCTCGCCTTCCTGCCGCACTTCCAGGCGATGAGCGAGGAGGCGTTCCGGGCGATGGCGGATTCGAAGCCGCTGCGCCGCGAGTTCCTGCTGTCGATGGGGCGCACCGGCTTCCCGCAGGCCGACATGGATCTCTCGTTGAAGAAGCTCGAGCAGACCGTCGCGCGCATGGCCGACGCGATCGCCGCGAGCGGTGGCCCGTTCCTGCAAGGCGCCGCACCGACGCTCGCCGACATCTCGGTGATGCCCGTGATCGTGCGGATGGACGACATCCGCCTCGCGCATCTGTGGGCGAAGCGACCGGCGGTCGGCGCCTGGCTCGACGCGATCCGGGCGCTGCCTGCGTTCCAGCCGACCTACTACACGGGCTCGCTGCTCACCGAGAAGTACCCGCATCTGCGCGAGCAGCTCGCCGCCGCGTGCTGAGCCCGGCGGCACCGCGCACATGATCTGATCTGAAGCGATTCCAACCTTGGAATCGCTTCGAACTGAGCGCTCGCGCGCCGCCGGCGATTGTTCTGCTTCGAGCGTCCGTGCTACGGGCGGACCATGACGGAGATCACCCCCGACTCCCCCGGGTCCGCGCGATGACGCCGCAGGCCGTGAAGATCTGGTCGCGCGTCCACACCTGGACGAGCCTGATCTCGACCGTGTTCCTGCTGATGCTGTGCATCACCGGGCTGCCGCTGATCTTCCACCACGAGATCGAGCACCTCACCGGCGAGACCGCCGAGCCGGCGGCGCTGCCGGCCGGCACGCCGATGGCCGATCTCGACCGCATCGTCGCCGCCGGGGTCGCGCGCTATCCCGGATACGTGCCGCACTACGTCGTGTGGGACCGCGACGAGGCGGCGCTGGTCCATGTCGTGGTCTCGCCGACCTACACGTCACCCGTCGAGGAGAATCGTCTGGTGACGCTCGACGGCCGCACCGCGCAGGTGCTCGGCCAGCCGGCGCCGGGCGGCTTCATGCACGTGATGCTGCAGCTCCATGTCGACATGTTCGCAGGGCTTCCGGGCAAGCTCTTCCTCGGCGCGATGGGGCTCCTGTTCGCCGTGGCGATCGTCTCCGGCGTCGTGCTCTACGCGCCGTTCATGCGCCGCCTCGACTTCGGCACCGTGCGGGCGACGTCGTCGCGGGCGCGCTGGCTCGACGTCCACAATCTGCTCGGCGTCGTCACGGTCGTGTGGGCCCTGGTGGTCGGCCTCACCGGCACGATCAACACCCTCGCCGAGCTGATGATCGGCCTGTGGCAGAAGACCGAGCTCGCCGAGATGGTGCGGCCCTACGCGGGCAAGCCGCCGCTGGCGCAGCACGGCTCCGTGCAGGCGGCCGTCGACGCGGCGCGCGCCGTGACGCCCGGCAAGACCACGTTCTTCATGGCCTTCCCCAAGGCGCCCTACTACACCGACCAGCACCACTTCGTCGTGTTCATGCGCGGCGAGACGCCGCTCACCTCGCGGCTGATGACGCCCGTGCTGGTCGACGGCGAGACCGCGACCGTCACGGCGACCCGCGAGCTGCCGTGGTATCTGACGGTCCTGCTCGTCTCGCAACCGCTGCATTTCGGCGACTACGGCGGCATGCCGCTGAAGATTCTGTGGGCCATGCTCGACGTGATCACGATCGTGGTGCTGGCGAGCGGCCTCCGGCTCTGGGTGGCGCGCCGCCGCTCCCGGGTCGGCGCGCGCCGCGTCGCGCCGCCCGAGACGATGCCGGCCGCGACCTCGACGCAGCCCGCCGAATGACCGCCCCGCTCCGCCGCCCCGTGGCCGCATGCCGACCGGCGGGCCGGCGCGACTCGCTCGCCCGCCTGTGGGCCTGGCCGATCGCCGTCGCGGTGGCGAGCACGGCTGGCTTGATCGCGGCGCTGGTCGGCGACGGCCTCCTCGACGTGGTCTCCTGGCTCGGCCTCGGCCTCCCGGTCGCCGTGTCGGCGTGGTTCTGGGTCCGGCGGCCGAAGGTGGCGCGGCGTCAGGGCCGCGCGCGCCCGTGAAGCGAATGCGCGGTCGCAGCCGCGCAGCGACGCGCCGACCGCCCCGTCATCGGAGGCCGATCATCGCGTCGCAGGCCCGGATCACCGCGCAGGCCTCGCGGCCCACCACGAGGCTCGCTTCGCGGGCGGGGGAGGAGGGCTCGAGGCCCCGGTTTCCGCGGCCCGGCCTTGCGAGAGAGCCCCGTTGCGGCCGCGCCTTCAGCGTCCACCCCCACGTCCGTCTCCCCCCACCGGCGTGTTTCTGGCATGGTGGCGGGCATGTCGGACCAGCCCGCCACCACGGCCGCCCCACCGGTCGCCTTCTCCACCACGCTCGACGCGCGGGTGCTGCGGCACGACCCGCAGTGGGGCATGTCGACGCTCTACGTCGGCGACGGCGAGCTGCGGGTGCCGATGGTGGCGGCGCCGGTCGACACCGGCGTGCGGGTGACGATCGACGCGCGCGACGTCGCCGTCGCGCTCACCCGCCCCATGGACGTGTCGATCACCAACCGTCTGCCCGGCACGATCGTCGCGGTGGAGCGGCTCGCCGCGCCCTATGCGCGCGTCACCTTCGACCTCGGCGCGACCCGGCTCGATGCCCTCGTGACTTGGGAGTCGGTCGAGCGGCTGGCGCTCGAGCCCGGCCTTTTGGCGTGGGCGATGATCAAGTCGGTCGCGATCGGGAGCGAGGCTGTTCGTCCGGCGGATCTGCCGACGCCCCGCCGCTGGCCCGTGGTTCGTAATCCGGATCGAGGGCCGCGGTGAGCTCGGCCAGCGCCGCGGCGCCGCTTTTGCGGGCCTGCCGCTCCAGCGAGCGATAGAGCGCGATCAGCCGCTCGCCGAACACGGTGAGCGCCGCCCCACCGCCGCGCCGGCCCGGGAAGGTCTCGACCACGGCGGTCTCGAAGGTGTGGTTGAGGGCGTCCACCATCAGCCAGCATTTGCGGTAGGACGTGCCGGACGCCCGGCTGGCGCCGAGGATCGAGCGCTCGCGCCGGATCGTCTCCAGCAGTGCGATGTCCTCCGGATCGAGGCGGCCGCCATTGCCGAAGGCGACGCGCAGCGCGACGCTCGCCGGCGGAATGCAGGCGGGCTTAGCCGCGGCGCTCTCGCCGGTGGGGGGCACGGCCGGTTTCCGCGGCATCGGGCAGCCTCGCGTGTCGAACGGCGGGCCGGCCGGGCCGCCTCATCGATCCTTGTCCTTGGCGTAAGTCAGGACACGGACGCTGGCAAGCGGCCGCGGGCGGCCCCTCACCGGCCGATCAGGAGATCCCGGGTCAGCCAGTCGATCTGGGCGACCTGCTCGAGGCCGAGGCGCAGGCGCTCGCGGTCGCGCGCGGCGAGCCGCTTGATGACGACGCTGTTGCCGGCCGGAACCCCGTGCTCGAGGTCGTCGAGCTGCTGGCCGAGAACGAGGTGGAGGAACGTCCCGTAGGCATCGACCAGGCCCTGCAGGTCGTGCTGGCCGCCGACCCCGCGGCTCCCCATCGCGGCGAGACGCTCGGGCGTCGAGCGCTCGACCACATGGTGCCGGATGGCAAGCGCGCGAGCCGCCGTGACGATCGGGAACGTACCGGTGCGCTTGAGGTCGAGCCGCCCGCCCTGGGTGCGGAACCCCCCGAAGAAGCCGAGCCCCAGCTCGACCGCGCCGGCGGATTCGGCCAGGAGCTTGGCGAAGGCGATCTCGCCCTTGGCGGCGTCGAAGGCGGCGGCGCGCAGATCGTTGGCGATCGCAGCGTCGCCGTGTACGGGCCGCAGATCGAAGAAGATGTCGACCGACAGGAGATCCTGCGGGCGCGAGCGGCGCACCCAGGCGGCGATGCGCTCGCGCCAAGTGGCGACCGAGCCGCGCCACTCCGGCGTCTTGCCCATCACGCCGCCCTTGCAGAACGGCAGGCCGACGTCGTTGAGGATCGAGGCGAGATGGGTGCCGAGCGCGGCGAACCAGCGGTCCTCCGGGCCGTCGGGCGTGCCGGTCTCGAAGAACAGCGCGTTGTCCTGGTCCATGGCGAGCAGGCTCTCGCCCCGCCCGGCCGAGCCGAGCACGGCGACCGCATAGGCGCAGGGCGGCCCGCCCTGCCCGGCCTCGCGCATGCGCGCCTCGGCCAGCACGGTGGCCTGGCGGGTGAGAGCGCCGAGCTCGCGCGAGATCACGGCGGCGATGTTGCGGGCCGAGACCTTCTCGGCCATCAGGGCCGCAGCGACCCGCGGCAGCGTCGCCCAGGCGGCGGCGAGGCCCTCGACGTCCTCGGCCTGATCGATGGCGTCGCCGAGCGTCACGGCCTCGCCGGCGCGCAGCCGCAGGAGGTCGCGGGCCGACACGGCGCCGACCACCACGCCGGCCTCGTCGACGGCGCCGAGATGGCGGACGCCGAGCCGGCCCATGCGGCCGATGGCGCGATACACGAAGGCGTCGGCCGGCACGGCGGCGAGCGGCGTCGCCATCACCTCGGCGACCGGTCGGGCGAGCGCGTCCGGCCCGCGATTCGCGAGCGCTCGGAGAATGTCGCGCTCGGTGACGATCCCGAGCTGATCCGGCCGGAGCTTGCTCGGATCGGCTCCGGGCGGGTGGACGAACAACGACGAGATGCGCTCGCCCACCAGGGTGGCGAGCGCCTCGCGCAGCGGTGCGTCGGCCGCGGTCATGCGCGGCGGCGCCTGCATGATCTCGCCGACCGTGTGGCGATACGGGTAGGAATCGATGCGGGCGAACACCGCCTCGCGATCGGAGCGCAGCGGCGGCGACACCGGCTCGACCCAGCCGGCGCGATGATGCTGATCGAGCACCTCGGTGAGGGTGCGGCAGGCCTGCTCGGCCTCGGCCAGCGTGCGGATGCCGCGCTGGCGCAGCCGTGGCACCAAAGCGAGGAACAGCTCGGCACAGGCACGCGCGTCGCCGAGCCCGCTGTGGCGGCCCTCGATCGTGATGCCGAGCCAAGCGGCGAGGCTGTCGAGCGAGTACTCGGCGAGGTCGGGCTGCGCCACCTCGGCGAGGAGCAGTGTGTCGAGCGTGCGCGGGCGCGTCCACGGCAGACCGGCGCGCTCGCATTCGCGGCGCAGGACCGCGAGATCGAAGCCGATCGCATGCCCGATCACCACGGCGCCCCGCCCCATGAAGGCGGCGAAGTCCGGCCACGCCGCGACGAAGGGCGGGGCAGCCGACACCATGGTGTCGTCGATCCCGTGGATCGCCGCGGCGGCCCGCGGGATCGGCTCCGGCGGGCGCACCAGCCGACGGAACACCGGGTCCGGCACCACCTTGCCGGACGAGATACGCACCGCGGCGAGCTCGACGGCCCAGGCCTTGCGCGGATCGAGGCCGGTCGTCTCGGTGTCGATCGCGATCGCCTCGAGCACCATCAGGGGCGTGGCATTGTCGGCGGCCGCCATCATGGTCCAGGTGCTTCCCCCCGTGTCTCCCCGCGCATCTCCCCGCGCGCCGCCGCTCCGGCGCGCCTCGCGCTCAGCCGCCGCGCGAGAGCGCCGCCGTGACGGCGGCGGCGTCGAGCCGCTCGGCGAGCTCGTCGTGAATGTTGCACAGCGCGACCCGAAGATAGTTGCGGGTCGTGTCGAAGTCCTGGCCGCGCAGCTTCTTGTGAATCGGCATCAGCGCGAAATAGGGCTGCGCGTAGGGCTCCGGCACGTCGATGACGCGCTTGACCGGATGCATGGCGCAACGCGCGACGACATGGGCGATGTCGTCGCGCGCCGCCGCCCAGGCGTCGGGCGCGAGCGGTGCCGGCGCGGGATAGCGATCGAACACGGCGAGCGCCGTCGCGGTGAGGGCCGCGTGGAACGCCGCGAGATCTCCCGCGGCATGAGGCCGCAGCTCGCCCTCCACCATCTCGACCACCATGGCGAGCCCGAGCGGATAGGCGCGCCAGCGCGCCGCCTCGACGGCGGCTTTGAAGTCGGCCTCGTGGAACATCACCTTCGCGTAGTGTCCGGCGCGGGCGCGCGCATACTCGAAGATGCCTTTCTGGACCAGAAAAGCCGCCTGCGTGTCGATGAAATCGGCGAGTGCCGCCGCGTCGCGGACGGGCGGCTTGCGCTGGGGGAGCTTGAACAGAGCCATTGCGAGTCCCGGTTGTCGCAGAACCTTACCGCGGTCGCGCGCCCGACCGGAAGAGGCCGCGCACGGACTTCGATATTGCACCGCAACATCAACGAACTGATCACGTCGCGATCGACGAAAGTCTAATGGTCGTTGCGACAACCGATGTTAGCATTTTTACTATCCCGAACCCGGCGCCAAGTCCGGGAGGACAAGGGACGAACGCCGTCGCGATCAACGCCGGCCCTTATTTTCAACATCGACCCGAACGCTGCCCTCCGGCGGCGTCGCAGGAGGTTGCACGCTCATGTCCGTCGAACCCGTCAGTACGCCCGAGAACGATCGCGACCACTGGAGGAAGACCACCCGGCTGATGTTCGGCCACCTCGCGGTGTGGTTCTTCTTCGGCTACGTGATCCACATGTTCGTGATCCCGCTCAACAAGATCACGATCCCGGTGCTCAACTTCCCGCTCGGCTTCTACATGGCCGCACAGGGATCCCTGATCGTCTTCGTCGTCATGCTGTTCCTCTTCGCATGGCAGCAGGACAAGATCGACCGCGACCACGGCGTCGCCGAGGACGAGTGAGCGAGGACCAGACATGGCGACACAGGCTTCCGGCTCTTCGGACTTCATCAAGAACCTGGGGAAGATCTACGGGTTCTACACGGGCGGCTTCTTCCTGTTCGTGATGGCGCTGGCGCTCCTCGAGCAGGTCGGCGTGCCGAACAAGATCCTCGGCTACCTGTTCGTGTTCTTCACGATCGCCGTCTATGCGATCATCGGCATCATGTCGCGGACCGCCCAGGTCTCGGAGTACTACGTCGCCGGCCGCAGCGTGCCGGCGCTCTACAACGGTATGGCGACGGGCGCCGACTGGATGTCGGCGGCCTCCTTCGTCGGCATGGCCGGCACCCTGTTCCTGCTCGGCTACGACGGGCTGGCCTGGGTGCTCGGCTGGACCGGCGGCTACGTGCTGGTGGCGATCCTGATCGGCCCGTATCTGCGCAAGTTCGGCGCCTACACGGTGCCGGACTTCATGGCGTTCCGCTACGGCGGCAACTTCGCCCGGATGCTCGCCGTGATCGTGCTGGTTTGCTGCTCCTTCACCTACGTGACGGCGCAGATCTACGGCACCGGCCTGATCGCCTCGCGCTTCCTCGGCATGCAGTTCGAGATCGCCGTGTTCGCCGGCCTGTTCGGCATTCTCGTGTGCTCGCTGCTCGGCGGCATGCGCGCCGTCACCTGGACGCAGGTCGCCCAGTACATCGTCCTGATCGTCGCCTACCTGACCCCGATCGTCATCCTGTCGTACCAGAAGTTCGGGATCCCGATTCCGCAGCTCACCTACGGCAACGCGATCATGGACATCACGGCGCGCGAGCAGCAGATGCTGCAGACGGGCCTCGCCACCGCCGCCGCCCTGAAGCCGCATATCCAGCCGTTCACCAGCTACACGCCGCTGAACTTCTTCGCCATCATCTTCTGCATGATGATCGGCACGGCGTCGCTGCCGCACATCCTGATGCGCTACTTCACCACGCCGAGCGTCCGTCAGGCGCGCCTGTCGGTCGGCTGGTCGCTGCTGTTCATCTTCCTCCTCTACTTCTCGGCGCCGGCCTACGCGGCCTTCTCCAAGCTCGAGGTCTACACCGAGATCATCGGGCGTGATCTGAACGCGATCCGTCCCTGGCTGTTCAACTGGGGCGAGCTCGGCCTGATCCAGATCTGCGGCAAGAACGCCACCAACATCGACACCGTGCTGGCGGCGTGCAAGGCGGTGGCCGGGCATCCGGGCGTCGTCCGGCTGCAGGACTTCGTCATCAACACCGACGTGATCGTGCTCTCCACCCCGGAGATCGCGGGCCTGCCCTACGTGATCTCCGGCCTGGTGGCGGCCGGCGGCCTCGCCGCGGCGCTCTCCACCGCCGACGGCCTGCTGCTCGCCATCGCCAACGCGCTCAGCCACGACGTCTACTACAAGATGCTCGACCCGAACGCGCCGACCGCCCGTCGGCTCGTCGTGGCGCGCGTCCTGCTGCTGATCGTCGCGGTGTTCGCGGCCTACCTCGCCTCGACCAAGCCGGCCGACATCCTCGCGATGGTGGGCTGGGCGTTCTCGCTGGCCATGGCGGGCAACTTCCCGGCGCTGATCATGGGCGTGTGGTGGAAGCGGACGACCACGGCGGGCGCCATTGCCGGCATCATCGCGGGCTTCGGCCTCTGCCTGTTCTACCTGCTCGTGACCCGCTACTTCCCGGGCTACGGCGTGGCGTATTTCGGCATGACGTCGAACCTCAACCCGGTCACCGGGGCGCCGCTGGTCGACATCGCCAAGGCGATGACGCTGCCGAACGCCATGGAGGTGTGGCCGACGCTGGCGCATCCGCTCGCCAACAAGGTCGGCTGGTTCAACCTCACCAACATCGCCGCCGGCCTGCTCGGCATGCCGCTCGGCTTCCTGACCATCATCCTGGTCAGCCTGGTGACCAAGGCGCCGTCGGCCGAGATGCAGTCGCTGATCGACGAGATCCGCAAGCCGCGCGGCCGCACGGTGCTGCAGGAGAAGACCTGACCCTAAGCTCCCGGCGGGGCAGCCCCCGCCGGGACGTCTCCTCGGGATCACGGCGGGGTTCTCCGGAACCCCGCTTTTTTGTGGCTTGCGGTCGGGCGTGTCGCGGTGCAATGGAACCCCGGGTGGCGGGGCTGCTCGGTGGTCATTCCCGGGCGCAGCGAAGCCGCGAAGCCGGAATCCAGCCGGAACGACGGAGATCGCCGCCGGATTCCGGGTTCGCGCGCCTTCGGCCCGCGCCCCGGATCGACAGCGAACCAATCGACCGGGCTCTCGTCATCCGGCCCGACCTGCATTTCGAAAGGACGTCCTTTCATGACCACTGCGGCATCGCTCGGCTCCTGGCTGCTGTTCGTGCCGAACTTCATCCTGGCGGCGCTGATGTACACGCTGCTCGGCCGCGCCGTCCTGGGGCTCGTCGTCGGCACCGACTCGACGAATTACATCTGGCGCTTCTTCTGCCGTGTCACCGACCCGGTGGTCGCCGTGGTCGCGCTCGTCACCCCGAAGGCGGCCGCGCCCGTGATCATCTGGTTGTTCAGCGTCGTGTGGCTGTTCTGGCTGCGCGTCGGGCTGCTCTACGCCTATCTCGCCTTCTCGCCCACGCAGGCTGGTTGAGGCCGCAGCATGGACCGCACGTTCTACTTCGTCGGCATCGCCTTCTTCGGCATGGTCAACGGCCTGTTCAGCCCGCTCAAGCCGGTCGCCTACGTGTTCTCGACGGCGCTGATGGCCGAGCCGCTGTTCGGCAGCCAGGCGGCGATCTTCTACTTCGCCTCGCTGATGCTCTCGACCGCGACCGTGATTCTCGGCGGCATACCGGCGGCGCTCTACGAGCGGATCACCAGCAAGGACGACTCGACCACCGCGTCGCTGTTCATCTGGCTGGCCGCGACCGCGCTCCTCACGTTGCCGGCGGTCGGCACCTTCCTGCAGTTCGGTCTCTGACCGGGTTAGCGCGGCGACCGTGACGGCGGGGGCGAGCGCCGTTCAACCCCTCGTGAGCGCGTTGAGGCCGTCAGAAACAGCCGGTACCCTCCTGCTGGTCACGGTCGCGACAGCCGGCACCGCCGTGCGATGCGGCCGGAAGCGGGAGGCGGCATGGAGGTTCTGCGGCGAGTCGCGTTCGAGATCGTGATGCGCGCCTGCCTGTTCGGCTCGCTCGCGATCTTCTGCGTGATGGTCGGGCTGTCGTTCGAGCCGCGCGCCGCCTTCAAGGCCGGCGGATTCCTCACGCTGGTGATGGTCGGAGTGCTGTGGCTGAAGGCCGTCGAGGCCCGGACCAAGGACCATCGGCGGATGGAGATGTGGCTCTACCTGCCGAAGGAGCACCGGCCTCCACCGGCCTATGCCCAGACGGTGAGCGCCATGGTGATGCGGGAGACCTATCTGTCCTTCGCGCGCCGCACCGCGATCGTGTCGATCGTGATGTGGGCCATGGCACTGCTGTTGAGCGTCGCCGGAATCTAGGCCCGGTGCCACCGCCGGCCATCAGGCCCCCAGATAGGCGGCGCGCACGTGCGGGTTCTCCAGGAGCTCGCGGCCCGTGCCGGTGAGCGTCACCCGGCCCTGCTCGAGCACATAGGACCGATCGGACAGCTCCAGCGCCGCGAA
Organism: Rhodoplanes azumiensis; assembly: GCF_042682915.1. Taxonomy (NCBI): domain Bacteria; kingdom Pseudomonadati; phylum Pseudomonadota; class Alphaproteobacteria; order Hyphomicrobiales; family Nitrobacteraceae; genus Rhodoplanes; species Rhodoplanes azumiensis. Next base: position 93,793 of record NZ_JBHUIW010000013.1, read on the forward strand.
GGCGTTCTGCTCGACCATCACGACCGTGACGCCGTCGCGCCGGATGCCCTCGATGATCTCGAAGGTGCGCTCGACCAGATTGGGCGCGAGGCCGAGCGAGGGCTCGTCGAACAGGACGAGCTTCGGCCGCGACATCAGAGCGCGAGAGATCGCCAGCATCTGCTGCTCGCCGCCCGAGAGCGTGCCGGCCGTCTGGTCGCGCCGCTCGGCGAGGATCGGGAAGCGGGCGAACAGCCGGTCCATGTCGTCGGCGATCGCCGCCGCGTCGCGCCGCAGGAAGCAGCCCATCTCCAGGTTCTCGCGGACCGTCATGAAGGGGAAGACCCGCCGCCCCTCCGGGCAGTGCGCGATGCCGAGCTCCAGCACGCGGCGCGCCGAGGCGCGCGTGATGTCCTCGCCGTCGAACGTGATCTTGCCGGCGGCCGGCGTGAGCAATCCGGAGATCGCCTTGAGGCTCGTCGTCTTGCCGGCGCCGTTGGCGCCGATCAGCGTGACGAGCTCGCCGCGCGCGACCCGCATGGAGAGGTCTCGCACCGCCTCCACCTTGCCGTAGCGGCAGACCAGGCCCTCAACCACGAGCACGGACGTACCTTTCCCCGAGATAGGCGCGGATCACCTGCGGATCCTGCTGGATCGCGGCCGGCGGTCCATCGGCGATGATCTTGCCTTGGTTCAGGCAGACGACGCGGTCCGACACGCCCATCACCATCTTCATGTCGTGCTCGACCAGCAGGATCGTGATCCCGCTCGCGCGAATGCGGGCGATGAGCGACATGAAGGCGCCGGTCTCGGCCGGGTTCATGCCGGACACCGGCTCGTCGAGCAGCAGCAGGGTCGGCTCCGCGGCGAGCGCGATCGCGACCTCGAGGAGCCGCAGCTCGCCGTAGGACAGCGCCGCCGCGACCTCGTTCGCCCGTGGCCGCAGCGCGACCAGATCGAGAATCTCCCAGGCGAGATCGCGCAGCCGCGCCTCGTCGCGCCGCACGCCCGGAAGTCCCAGCATGATGGCGAGCGGGTGCTGCCTCGCCCGCCGGTGCAGGCCGATCAGCACGTTGTCGAGCACCGGCAGGCCGTTGAACACCGAGGTCTTCTGGAAGGTGCGGACGACGCCGTGGCCGGCGATCCGGTCGGACTTGAGGCCGGCGAGCGGCGTGCCCCGATACGTGATGGTGCCGCTCGACGGGGTGATGTAGCCCGTGATGGCGTTGAAGGCCGAGGTCTTGCCGGCGCCGTTCGGCCCGATCAGCGACAAGACCTCGCCTTCCCGCACCTCGAACGTCATGTCCTCGACGGCGGTGAGTCCCCCGAACCGGATCGACAGCCCGGTGACGGCGAGGGCGACGGGTGCCGTCGCACCCGGCCCGGACGGAACGGCCGCCGCGGCCTGCGACGACGGGGTGATCGCGGTGTCGCTCACGGCCGCGCCTCCGCCGGCGTCGCACCCGCAGCGACGGCGGCCGGGTCGGCAGGTGGGGCACCCGACCGGGCACGCACACGGCGCCAGGCGTCACGCAGTGCCGGCACGATGCCCTCGGGCAGAAAATAGACGACCAGGATCATCAGCACGCCGTAGACGACCCACTGGATCTCGGGCTTCACCTCGAAGCTGCGCACCACCTCGGGCAGCAACCCGAAGATCAGGCCCCCGACGATCGGGCCGGCGAGCGTGCCCTTGCCGCCCGTCACCACCATGATCACCATGGTGACCGTGTAGATGAACAGGAACACGTCGGGGTCGACGATCCGAACGTAATGCGCGTAGACGGCACCGGCGAGACCGGCGAGCGAGGCCGAGACGACGGTCGCCAGCACCAGGAAGCGCGTCACGTCGATCCCGACCGAGGTGGCGAGCGGCTCGTTCTCGCGCAGCGCGATCATGGCGCGGCCGGCACGCGAGTTCACCAGACGCCGGATGATCACATAGGTGACGACCGCGACGACGAGCACCAGATAGTAGTTCGGCACCTTGCCGAGAACGTCGATGTCGCCGATCCCGGGCAGCCACAGCTTCAAGAACGGAATGTTGTTGAGGGCCATCGGGCCCTGCGTCAGCTCGATCCAATTCAGCGCGACGAGGCGCGTCACCTCGGCGAAGCTGACCGACACGATGACGAAATATGCCCCGCGCACTTTGAACGAGATCTTGCCGATCATGTAGCCGCACAGGCCGGCGAAGATCACGGCGAGGATCATCGAAAACCAGACCGGCTTCGGAGCCAGCGAGATCGGCACGTCGAACACGTGGATCTCGAAGCCGAGCGAGACGAGGCTCGACACATAGGCGCCGATGCCGAAGAAGGCGACGTGACCGAGGCTGAGCTGGCCCGTGTAGCCGAGCAGCAGGTTGAGGCTCATCGCGGCGATGATGAAGATGCCGGCGACGATCAGGACGTGGAGGATGTAGAGGTCGGTCATCCACAGCGGCAGCGTGAACAGGAACGCCACCCAGGCGAGCGTGACGGCGCGGCTCATCCGATCCGCTCCTTGCGGGCGAACAGGCCGGTGGGCTTCACCAGCAGGATCACGATGATCAGGAGGAAGCCCATGGCGTCGCGATAGCCAGACGACACGTAGCCGGCGCCCAGCTCCTCCATGAAGGCGAGGATGAAGCCGCCGATGGTGGCGCCCGGGATGCTGCCGAGCCCGCCGAGAATGACGATGGCGAAGGCCTTCAGCGAGGCGAGGTCGCCGATCGTCGGATAGACGACGAAGACCGGACCGAGCAGCGCGCCCGCGGCCGCCGCGAGGCCGGAGCCGATCGCGAATGTCGCGGTGTGGACCCGATCGATGCGCACGCCCATCAGGGCGGCGGACTCGCGATCCTGGAAGGTCGCGCGCATCGCCTTGCCGAGCCGCGTCTTCTGGATCAGCAGCCAGGTCGCGGCGATCAGCGCCACGGCGACGACGAAGACGAACAGCCGAGTCCACGACACCGAGACGCCGCCCATGACGAGCGGCGCCGGGGGGAACGGCGAGTCGATCGACTTGGCGACGCCGGTCCACACGAGCTGCTCGGTGTTCTGCATCGCGATCCAGGCGCCGATCATCACCAGCATCGTGGTGTCGATGTCGGCGCCCCGCAGCCGGCGCAGGAGCAGGATCTCGATCCCGGCACCGAGCAGCACGCCGAGCGCCATGGCCAGCGCGATCGACACGACGAAGTTCGCGCCGATCAGCATCACCCACATGTACATCATGTAGGCGCCGAAGGCGTAGAGCTCGCCGTGGGTGAAGTTGACCACCCGCATGATGCCGAAGATCAGCGTCAGCCCGATCCCCAGCAGCGCATAGGTGCCGCCGAGAATCAGGGCATTGAGGGCGTGCTGCAGAAGCTGATCCATGGACTCACGCGACAGGGAGAGCGGGAACGAGTGCGCCGCCCGTCGGGCGGCGCACGGAGGCTGGGCCGATCAGAGGCCCGACTTCACGACCTTGCCGCCGTCGATCTTCACCAGATAGATGGACGGGGCGTTCTGGCCGCTCTCGGACCCGGCGGGGCCCTGCTTGACGAACTCGATGTTGCCGTAGATGCCCTTGATCTTGGTCTTCCACAACGCGTCCTTGATCGCGGCCGGCTCGGCCTTGCCGGCGATCTTGATCGCCTCGACGATCACGTGGATGCCGTCGTAGCCGCGGAAGCCTTCGGTGAGGCCGCCCGGCTCGTGGCCGCGCTTCTTCCACTCGTCCATGTAGCGCTTGGCCGGCTCCGGATTAGTGACCACCTCGGGGAACCAGGGCGGGAAGAACACGGTGTGGAACGAGCCGTTGGCCGCCTCGCCAGCCTGGGTGATCAGCTGATCGGGCGAGTTGGAGCCGCCCGTGCTGACGATCCGGGTGTTGAGCTGAAGCTCCTTCGCTTGCTTGAGGATCAGGGTCAGCTGCTCGACCGCCGTGGTGACGAACAGCGTGTCGCCGCCCGAGGCCTTGATACGGGTGAGCTGCGCCGAGAAGTCGGTCGCCTTCGGGTCCATCGTCTCCATCACCCCGATGGCGACGCCCTGGGCCTTCAGCATCTTCGAGTACTCGGCCGCCGAGCCGATGCCGAAATCGTTGTTGGTGTTCAGGAAGTCCGCCTTCTTGATGGCGAGCTTCGGAACCAGCGGCTTGAACGCCACCGCTTCCATCTCGGAGGTCGGGCTGATGCGGAAGATGTAGGGGTTGCCGGAGGTCGTGATCTTGCCCGAGGACGAGGTCTCGACCACCATCGGAACCTTGTACTCCTGCAGCTTCGGCATCACCGCGAGCGTCAGGGTCGAGCTCCAGGCGCCCATGATGGCCGGCACCTTGTCACGCACGATCAGCTTCTCGACGGTCGCCACCGCCTCGGTCGGGTTCGACTTCGAATCCTCGATCACGAGCTGGATCTTCTTGCCGAGCACGCCGCCGGCGGCGTTGATCTCGTCCTCGGCGATGCGGGCGCCCTGCGCCACGTAGTTGCCTGACGCCGCGAAGGCGCCGGTGAGGGGCTGTGTCACCCCGATCTTGATCGTCTCCTGGGCGAAAGCGGGCCCGGCGAACAGCGTCGCCCCGAGCAAGGCGAGAGCGAGCTTGGCAGTCCTGGTATGCATAGCAGTCTCCCTGTCGTCTCCCGGAATTCAAGCAATTGTCGTGCCGCCGCCGCGTGAATTCTTCTGTTCTGGACGTCGCCGGAGCGGCACGGTCGGAGCCTGCCCGGCGAACCGGGCGGGCGCGTCGCGTCACCTCGCCTTCAGCTTCGGCAAGATGTCGTTGGCGATGGCGTCGATCTGCTCCGCCTCGTAACGATACGGCACGAAGATGATGCGGTCGATGCCCGTGTCGAGATGGGCCTGGAGCTGTTCGACGCACTCCTCTGGCGTGCCCATGATGGCCGAATCCATCGTCGACTCCGACCAGGAGGCGTAATCCCACTCGGTCTGCAGCCAATGCTTCATCGGCCCTTCGATCTTGTCTCTCGGACCGACGCAGATCGGCAGCTGGTTCGTCGAGATCAGCTCGTCCGGGTTGCGGCCCGCCTCCTCGGCGAAGCCGCGCACCTTGGTCCAGGTACGGGCGAAGGCCTCGGCCGTGTAGTAGTAGGTGAGCCAGCCGTCCCCCTTGGTCGCCGCGCGCTTGAGCACAGCGTCGACATAGCCGCCGATCAGGATCGGGATGCGCGGCTTCTGCACCGGCTTCGGATACATCACGGCGCCCCGCAAGTTGTAGGGATCGTAGTCGCCGACCACCTTCTCCTCGGTCCACAGCCGCGTGACGATCTCGAGGCTCTGCTCCATGATCTTGCCGCGCTTGGTGAAGTCGACGCCGAGCGAGTCGAACTCGCGGCGATACCACCCCACCGCGGCGCCGAGGATCATGCGCCCGTCGGAGATGTGGTCGATGGTGGCGAGCTCCTTGGCCAGCAGCACCGGGTTGCGCAGCGGCATCACGAGAATTCCGGTGCCGATCTTGATCGTCGAGGTGCGGGCCGCCACGGCCGTGAGCATCAAGAGTGCGTCGTGAATGGGGAAGTTCGGATCGACGCCGAGCAGCGTGTGGTCCCACGCCCACAGCGACTCGAAGCCGAGCTCTTCCATGCGCACGCCGTACTCGATCAGCCCCTTGGCGTCCGGCATTTCGGGGTAGCGCGTGAAGTTGCGCATCGCGACGCCGTAGACGGTCTCACGCTTCGGGGCCAGTTGGGGGGCCATGCAAGTCCTCCGGTCGCCGGGCGACCTCGCTCTTCGTTGTCGGGGACGGCGCCGTGACGGTGCCGCAGGATCATTTCGTAGGGTGGGCAAAGCGAAGCGTGCCCACCATCGGACCATCCAAATGCGCCTCGTGACGGCGTGGGCACGTCGCGTTCGCGCCTTTGCCCACCCTACGGGACGTCAAGCCGTGTAGAGCCGGCCGGGATCGAGCTCGCGGATCAGCGCCAGCTCGTCGGCTTGCGGCGGCGTCGTGACCGCGAGCTCGCGGGCGCGGCGCAACCTGAAGCCGGTGTTGTCCTGCACCTGCTCGAAGCTGACGCCGGGATGCAGCGCCAGCACCTCCATCTCGCGCGTCTCCGCGTCGAATCCCATGACGGCGAGATCGGTGACGACGCGCCACATGCCGCCGGTCGGCAGACCGCGCCGGGCGCGGCTGTCGCCGCCGTCGATCCAGCCCGGCGAGGTGACGAAGTCGACCCGCTCCACGAAGCGACGCCGCTCGTGCTTCATCGCGACGATCATGTTCGTGAGCGAGGAGATGTCGTTGCCGCCCCCGGTGCCGGGCAGGCGGATCGAAGGCTTCTCGGCCGGGCCGATGAAGGAAGAGTTGAGGTTGCCGAAGCGATCGATCTGGGCGCCGCCCATGAAGCCCACGTCGACATAGCCGCGCTGCAGGAGCAGCAGAACGTCGGTGGAGGGCAGCACCATGTTGGCGCGGCGCGTGCACCGCTGCTCGTTGGTCGAGGGCGGCAGCTCGCCGGGCTTGATGAAAGGGCCGATGACGCCACCCTCGAACAGGATGGTGAGCTTCGGCGCGAACACGCGCTGTGCGAGCGTCGCGGCGAGCAGCGGGATTCCGACACCGGCGAAGACGATCTGCCCGTCGGTGAGGAGCCGACCCGCCATGATGGCGATCAGCTCGGAGGCCGTGTAGACCGTGGCGGTCGCGGCGTGCTCAGTCATTGAAGATCACCCGGCCGCGCCGGCTCGCGGTCAGCAGCGTCTCGAGGCCCACCATGTCGAGATAGCCGGCCCAATCCTTCGGGCCGTGGACGAACTCGTCGAGATACGTCTTCACGCCGGCGATCGGATCCTTGGACGTCAGGGCCGCGTAGTTGTCGAGCTGGGCGAAGATCGGCTCGTACTGGCCGTAACACTCGTGCGGCACCGATCCGTAAGGCACCTCGACCACGGCTTCGACGGTGAAGAACGGAATTCGCGTGTGATCGGGGGCGCGCCGGATCTGGTCGTTGGAGACGATTCGCTCGGTCGTGAGGATCACCTTGTTCGCGGCCATCGCGATGTCGATGTCCATGAACTGCAGGCCGTCGAGCTGGGCGTTGCCGTAGGCGTCGGCGCGCTGCACGTGGATCAGCGCCACGTCCGGATTGAGGGCCGGCAGCGCCATCACCTCGTCGCCCGTGAACGGACAGCGCACCGGCTTCACCTCGTCGGCGCGGATGCGCGCCACGTCGGATCCGACCATCGAGCGCACCGGCATGAACGGGATGCCCATGCCGCCGGCCCGATAGCGCAGGCCCATCGCCATGTGGCTCCACTCGTCGAACTCGGCGAGCCCCTTCTCGACATGGTGGCGCATCACCTTGGAGATGCCCCACACGATGCCCTGGCTGAACCAGCTCGTGACGATCTTCTTGCCGAGCCCCGACGCGAAGATCAGGTCGCCCTCGGTCGAGGTGATCGAGCGCGACACCGTGAGGCCGGTCCGGCGCGCCCGGATCAGCGCCCAGATCATCGCCATCGGCGTGCGCGAGAGCGTGCACCCGCCGATCGCAACGTGATCACCGTCCGAGACCAGACGCGCCGCCTCGTCGAGCGACATCACCTTCTCGCGCAGCCCGCGGTCGCGCGCCGCCAGCTCCCGGCGCAGCGTGTCGTAGCCCTTGACGAGCGTCTCGGCACTCATCGCCCCGGAAGCTCCATCTCGGTGAGCGGAACGATCTCGACACCGGCCTTCTCCAACGCGGCCCGTGCCGTGCGGGCGACGCCGACCGCGGTCGGCTCGTCGCCGTGGACGCAGAGCGTGTCGACCTCGACCTTCACGACCTTGCCGTTCATCGAGACGATCTCGCCGTCCACCACCATGCGGACGGTCCGGCGGGCCGCCTCCTCGGCGTCCTTGAGCACCGTGCCGGAGAGGGCGCGCGAGGCGAGATTGCCGTCGTCGTAATACATCCGGTCGACGAAGCCCTCGCGGGCGAGCGGCAGACCGAGCTTCTCGGCCGCCCACTGCATCTTGGAGCCGGCGAGCGCGACGTAGACGATCGACGGATCGACCGTCTTGATGGCGCGGCCGATCGCGAGCGCGTACTCCTCGTCCTCGGCCGCCATGTTGTTGAGCGCCCCGTGCGGCTTGAGATGCGTCACCTTCAGGCCGGAGTACCGGGCCATGCCCTGCAAGGCACCGATCTGATAGGCGACCATGTATTCCAGGTCGACGGGCTTCATCTGGATGCGCCGCCGGCCGAAGCCCCACAGATCGTTGAAGCCGGGGTGAACGCCGATGCTGACCCCCTGCTCCTTCGCCAGCATGCAGAGGCGATGCATCGTGTTGGGGTCGCCGGCATGAAAGCCGCAGGCCACGTTGGCCGACTTGATGATGGTCATCAGCTCGGCATCGTTGCCGATATTGTAGGCACCCCAGCCTTCCGCGATGTCGGCGTTGAGATTGATCCGCTTCGCCATTGCGCTTCGTCTCTCCGGTGGGGATCCGGTCGGGATCACGGAACGCCGTCTTTTCCGGCAAAGCCGAGGGTGGACGACTGGTGCTATTTATAGGACAACCATACAACAGCCGCCGCGGCGCGCAACCACCCGCACTGCCGTTCTTTCGGGCGATGTGGACGCGTCGGCGGCACGGATCACAAACGGGCGACGGCCGGCGACGGACCGGGCCCGGCGGACCGGACGAGGCGCCGGTCGGACGAGAGATGCCGGTCGGACGAGAGATGGCGAACGCGACGCACAAGGCCGAACCGCGCATCCTGACGAGCGGCGATACCGCCCTGGTGGTGGAGTTCGGTCGCGAGGTCGACCGTCGCGTGAGCGCGCTCGTGCTGGCGCTGACGCGGCGCCTCGAGGCCCAGCCGATCGCCGGCGTGATCGAGCTGGTGCCGACCTTCCGATCGCTGATGGTGCACTACGATCCTCTCGTGATCGCGCCCGCCGATCTGTCGGCGCGGCTCGCCGCGTCGGCGGCCGGGCTCGACGCAGTCGAAGAGCCCGGCCGGTTGTGGCGTCTGCCGGCCTGCTACGATCCCGCCGTCGCCCCCGACATCGCCGCCGTCGCCGCCGCGACCGGCCTGACGCCGTCCGAGATCGCGGCCCTGCACAGCGCCGAGACCTATCACGTCTACATGCTCGGCTATCTGCCGGGCTTTCCCTACATGGGCGACACCCCCGCGGCGTTGCGCCTGCCGAGACGGACGGATCCGCGCGTAAAAGTGCCGGCCGGCTCGATCGCCATCGCGACCGCGATGACGGCCGTCTACGGGATCGAGAGCCCGGGCGGCTGGAACCTGATCGGCCGCACCCCGGCGCTGATGTGGGATTTGCGCCGTGAACCGCCGGCCCTGCTCGCCGCCGGCGACAAGGTACTGTTCGAGCCGATCGGTCTTTCGGAGTACGAGGCGTTGGCTGCGCGCGCCTCCGCCGGCACGCTGACGATCACGTCGGAACCGGCGCCCCGTTTCGCCCCTGTTCCGGAGTCCGCGACATGAGCGCGGGCGTGGCGATTCCTGCTCCTTCGCACGGCGGCGGTGGCGCGGCGCTGCGGGTCGTCGCCACCGGCCCCGCCGTCACGCTGCAGGATGCCGGCCGGGTCGGCCATCAACGCTTCGGCATCCCGGTGTCGGGGGCCATGGATCGGGTCGCCCTCGCGGCCGCGAACGTTCTGGTCGGCAATCCGCCCGGCACCGCCGCGCTCGAGATCGCCTATCTCGGGCCGACTCTCGCCGTGGAGGCCGAGAGCGTGCGCATCGCCTTCGCAGGCGGCCACGCCAGCGTCGATGTGCTGGACGAGACCGGCATGTCGGTGCGGACGGTGCCGCCACTGACCAGTGCGCGACTCGTGCGCGGCGAGCGACTGCGGATCGGCGGCTTGTCGGGCAGCGTGGTCGGCTATCTCGCCGTCGCCGGCGGCTTCGACGCGCCCGTCTTCCTCGGAAGCCGCGCGACGCTTCTGCGCGCCGCACTCGGCGGGTTCGCCGGGCGCGCGCTCGCCGTCGGCGATCGCCTCCCGCTCGTCGCCGACGCCGCGCCGACCCGCGACGAGATGCATCTTTCCGACACGACGTTTCCGCTGCCGGACCGGGTGCGCGTCGTGCTCGGACCGCAGGACGACCACTTCACCGAGGAGGGCATCGCGACCTTCCTCACCCGAACATATAAAGTGACGGCCGCGACCGACCGCATGGGCATGCGGCTCGACGGCCCGACCATCGCGCATCGCGACGGCTTCAACATCGTCTCGGACGGCATCGCGCCCGGCGCCATCCAGGTGCCCGGCAACGGACAGCCGATCGTGCTGCTCGCCGACCGCCAGACGACCGGCGGTTATCCGAAGATCGCGACCGCGATCTCGGCCGACCTGCCGGGGCTCGGCCGGCTGACACCAGGCGCGACGATCCGATTCGAGCGCGTCGATCTCGACGCCGCGGTCGCGGCCCGCCGCGCCCTCGTCGCCGAGATCGCCGCGATGCGTGGGCGGCTGGTGCCGGCCGGCGGCGAGGTCGATGTCGAGGCGCGGCTCCTCGCCGAGAATCTGGTCGGCGGAATGGTCGACATGTTCGGGGAGCACGCGCCATGAGACGCGTGCGATCGGGCGGGAGGACACGATGAGGCCGGCCGGACCCCGCCCCCCGACAGGACGCACGACCGCAGGACGCACGACGTCGAGTCGCCCGACGACCGGACGCCCCAAGCGCAGTGGCACGACGAGCGACGCCGACAGTCGCGTGCCGCGCTACCTGCAGGTCGCCTCGGTGCTGCGCCGGCGCTTGCGCGACGGCGTCTGGTCGGTCGGCGAGAAGATCGCGACGCTCGAGGAGATGGAGCGCGAGTTCGACGTCGCCCGCGTCACGGTGCGACAGGCCATCGAGTTGCTCCAATCGGAGGGGCTCGTCGAGTCGCAGCAGGGGCGCGGCACCTTCGTCACCAACACGGTCGATCATCGCCGCTGGCTCGCGCTCGCGACCGACTGGGAGAGCCTGATCGCCGGCATTCGGGAGAACGTTCCGTATCCGCTGCCGGCGGGCCTCGCCGGAACACCGCGCATCGAGCCGGGCGAGGGACGGCCGGCCGCCGCCTACCGTTTCCTGCGCAGCCTGCAGAAGCGCGGCGACGAGCCGTTCGGATACGCGCGCGTGCATCTCGCCCGCGACATCTTCCGGCGCGCGCCGAAACTCTTCACGTCGCGCGCCGCCCTGGTCGTGCTCGCCGAGATGAGGGGCATCCAGATCGCGCGCGCGCACCAGACGCTGACCATCGGAACGGCCGATGTCGAGACGGCGAAGCTGCTCGGCATCGGCCTCGCCGCACCGACCGCCGAGGCGCGCTGCGTCGTCACCGACGCCGACGGCGTCGTGATCTATGTCGGCGAGATTTCCTACCGGGGCGACTGCGTCAGCCTGGACATCGAGTTGCGCGGCAAGGTCGCCGCCAAGACGGATCGCGGCGTGACGCCGCCTCGCCTTGCCGGTCCGCCTCGGCGCCGGTAGCATCCCTTCTCATACACACAATGCCGCCGGGAGCGAGGGCGCGACGTGATCAGCAGCGGACCAGCGAGATGACCGACGCAGGCATCGGGGCGCGGCTGCCGCGCAAGGAGGACGACCGCTACATGCGCGGCCGCGGCCGCTATGTCGGCGACATCCGGCTGGCCGGCCAGCAGGAGGTGGCGTTCCTGCGCAGCCCGTTGGCCCATGCGCGGATCCTCGCTGTCCGGGTGCCCGATCACCTGCGGTCTCAGGTGCTTCTCGCCGCCGATCTCGACGGCGTGCGCGAGATCAGGGCCGACACCACCCTGCCCGGCTTCAAGTCCTCGACCCAGCCCGTGCTGGCGCGCGACCGGGTCCGTCACGTCGGCGAGCCGATCGCGCTCGCGGTCGCACCCTCCCGCGCCGAGGCCGAGGACATCGTCGCCGAGATCGAGATCGATTTCGAGGAGCTCCCCGCCGTCGTCGACATGCTGAAGGGCCGCGCCGCGGACGCGCCGCTGCTGCACGAGCAGTGGGGCGACAATCTCTTTCTCGTGTCGCTCACCGACGTCAACTCCGCCGCGCTGAAGGCGAAGGCGGCCTACAGCGTGACACGCGAGCTGCGCACCGCCCGCCAGGTGATGAGCCCGCTCGAAGGCCGCGGCGTGATCGCCGAATGGGACAGCCGCGTCGGCCAGCTCGTGATCTGGTCGTCGACCCAGCAGCCGCATATCGTGCGCTCCGGTCTCGCCGAGTGTCTGGGCATCGACGAGGGCGCGATCCGGGTGATCGCGCCGGATGTCGGCGGCGGCTTCGGCTACAAGGGCATCCTGCTGCCCGAGGAGGTGGCGCTCGCCTTCGCCACGCGCCGCTTCGGCCGTCCGCTGCGCTGGCTCGAGGATCGTCGCGAGAATCTGATCGCCGGCGCCGACTGCCGCGAGCACCACTACGTGATCACGGCTTACGCGGACTCCGACGGGCGCCTACTCGGTCTCGACTGCGAGGCGAGCGTCGATTGCGGCGCCTACTCGGCCTATCCGTTCTCGGCCTGCCTGGAGGGCGGTCAGATCGGCAGCATCCTGCCCGGGCTCTACGACTTCTCGCACTACCGCTGCCGCGTGCACTCGGTCGCCACCAACAAGCCGCCGATCCTACCCTATCGCGGCGTCGCTCGCACGGGAGCCTGCTTCGCGTTGGAGGTGACGCTCGACGCGCTCGCCCGAGAGATCGGGATCGAGCCGACCGCGCTGCGCATGAGGAGCCTGGTGCGACCCGAGCAGATGCCGTTCGACAACGTGGCGAAACGGCACTTCGACTCGGGTGATTATCCCGAGGCGCTGCGCCGCGCCATCGACGCCGTCGACCTGACGGGCGTGCGGGCGCGCCAGGCCCGCGGCGAGCCGGACGGCCGACGCATCGGCATCGGCTTCTCCATGTATGCCGAGCAGGCCGGCCACGGGACCAGCGTCTACTCCGCCTGGGGTATCCCGTTCGTGCCGGGCCACGAGCAGTGCCAGGCGCGCTTCACGCCCGACGGCGGGCTCGAATTGCGCATCGGCGCGCACAGCCACGGCCAGGGCCTGGAGACGACGCTCTCGCAGGTCGCGCATTCGATCCTCGGCGTGCCGCACGCGCTGATCAGATTGGTGCACGGCGACACCGCGATGACGCCGTACTCGACCGGCACCTGGGGCTCGCGCTGCATGATCATGTCGGGCGGAGCGGTCGCGAGCGCCTGCGACGCGCTCGCCGAGCGGGTGAAGACGATCGGCGCGGCACTGCTGCAGACCGATGTCGCCTCGGTGCGTTTGGAAGGCGGCGCGGTGGTCGGTCCGGGTGGCCGCATGAGCGTCGCCGAGATCGCCCGCACCTGGTATCGCCGACCGCAGGATCTGCCGCGCGACGTCGATCCCGGCGGCCTGGAGGTCACGGCCGGCTACAAGGCGGCGCGCGACACCGGCACGTTCAGCTACGCGGCGCACGCCGCCGTGGTCGCGGTCGACACCGAGACGGGCGAGACCGAGATCCTCGACTACGTGATCGTCGAGGACGGCGGCGTGCTGGTCAATCCGATGATCGTCGACGGTCAGATCATCGGCGGCACGGCGCAGGGCATCGGCACCGCCTTCTACGAGGAGATGCGATACGACGAGCGCGGCCAGCCGCTCGCCTCGACGCTCTCCGATTATCTGCTCCCCGGCCCGACCGAGATGCCGAACTTGAGAATCCTGCACATGGAGACGCCGTCACCCTACACACGCTTCGGCCAGAAGGGAATCGGCGAGGGCGGCGCCATCGCGCCGCCGGCGGCGCTCACCAACGCCGTCAACGACGCGCTGAAGGATCTCGGCGCGGAGTTGCTGATGTCGCCGATCACGCCGCGTCGCATCATCGAGGCGATCACGGCGGCGCAAAGTCGCGAGGCCGCGGAATGATCAGATCGATATCCGGCGATCTCTCCGCACCCTCCGCTCACGCCCGCGAATCCCGACATCCAGGGGCGTCGTGTGGTGAAGCTCCTGGATTCCCGCCTTCGCGGAGACGAACGGAGCGGGTCACATGAAGGCCGCCGCATTCGACTATGTCCGCACGGCGAGCGTCGCCGAGGCCTGTGCGCTGCTCGCTGCCGATCCGGACGCCAAGATCATGGCCGGCGGCCAATCCCTCGGGCCGATGCTGAACCTGCGGCTCGCGCGACCGACGAAGTTGATCGACATCACCCGCATTCCCGAGCTCGGGCGCGTCGAGGAGAGCGCCGACGCCGTGACGTTCGGAGCCGTCGTCACGCACGCCGCGATCGAGGACAAGCGCGTCGTCGATCCGACCGGCGGTTTCATGGCGCGCGTCGCCCGCGGCATCGCCTACCGGGCCGTGCGCTCGCGCGGCACCATCGGCGGCAGCCTCGCCCATGCCGACCCGGCGGCCGACTGGGTCTCGACCCTGACGGCGCTCGGCGCCGAGATCGTGATCACGAGAGCGGCAGGCGCACAGCGGCGCGTGATGGTCGAGGATTTCGTCCGAGGTGCGCTGAGCAGCGCCCTGATGGACGGCGAGATCGTCGAAAGTGTCCGCATTCCTCGCTTCTCCGCGACGGCCCGCTTCGGCTTCGAGAAGATCTGCAGAAAGACCGGCGAGTTCGCCGAGGCGATGGGGGTCGCGGTTCACGATCCGGAACGCGGCGTCTGCCGCATCGTCGTCGGGGCGACCGCCGGCCGACCGATCGTCGTCGAGGCGAGCCGCGGCGCCGGTGCGCGGCTGCTCGACCGCTTCGCCGATGCCGACACGACGCGCGACATGCTGAGCGAGGCGGGCCTCATGGGCGACGACTTCAAGGTTCGCCTCGCCGTCGCGGCGGTCAGCCGTGCGGTCGCGGAGGTGCGCCGATGACCACGATCACGCTGGACGTCAACGGCCGCACCGTCACGGCCGAGGTGACGCCGCGCACGCATCTCGCCGATTTCTTGCGCGAGCACCTGCTTCTGACGGGAACTCACATCGGCTGCGAGCACGGCGTCTGCGGCGCCTGCACGGTCGAGATCGACGGCGAGATCGCGCGCTCCTGCATCACCTTCGCGGTCGCCTGCGACGGCGCGCGCGTGCGCACCATCGAGGGTTTCGACGACGACCCGCTGATGGCGCGGCTGCGCGACGCGTTCTCCACGTCGCACGCGCTGCAATGCGGCTACTGCACGCCGGGCCAGCTCGTCGCCGCACGTGATCTGATCCGGCGCAAGTGCCTCGAGCCGGACCTCGACATCCGCACCGAGATGAGCGGCAACCTCTGCCGCTGCACCGGCTACGCCGGCATCGTCGCGGCGATCGAGACCGTGGCGGCCGAAGCCCCCTCGGTTCCGACGCTGCCGAAGGAGCGTTGGGCCGGCCCGGCGCCAGGACCGGGCGCGCAGCCGGCCCGAGCAGCGACCGGCGCGGCGACGGGGACGGCATCGCCCTCGGTCCGTCCGCCGACACCCGGTCCTGTGCCTTGCGCCAGACCGACCATGCCGGCGCGACAGGTGAAGGTCGAGGTCGGCCCGGTCACGATTGAGAACGGCGAGACGCGCTTCACCCAGAGCTTCGTGCTGGAGCATCGGGCCGAGGCCGTTTGGGAGCTGATGCGCGATCCCGCGCGCGTCGCGGCCTGCATGCCGGGCCTCGCGCTCGATCCGCCCGGCCAGGACGGCCGCCTCGCCGGCCGCATGGCGGTGAAGCTCGGGCCGATCACCGCGGGCTTCTCGGGCGACGGCACGATGGTGCGCGACGACGATGCGCGCCGCATGGTGATCGAGGGGCGTGGCAGCGACCGCAAGAGCGGGTCTCGCGCATCGGGCCGTGTGGAATACACGCTGTCGGAAGCGGCGGCGCCCACCGGTGCTCCGGCGACGCGCGTCGCCTGCGTCATCGCCTTCACGCTGCAGGGTCCGCTCGCCCAGTTCGGCCGCTCGGATCTGGTCCGCGATCTCGTCGGCCGCATCGGGGCGGCGTTCGCATTCAACGTCGACGCGCGCCTGCGTGCCCCCGACGCCGAACTCGCGCCGGCCGAGCTCGGCGGCGTGTCGCTGATGCTCGGCGTGCTCTTCGGGCAGATCAAGCGGGTGTTGGAGCGGCTTCTCGGACGCGCGAGCTGATCACGCCGTCGCTTCACCTCTCCCCTGCGGGGAGAGGTCGGATCTCGCGCAACAGCGCGAGATCCGCGTGTGGGGGTGCCGAGGCAAACCAACCAGCGCCGTAAACCCTCGCCCCGGTTGCGCGCTACGCACGCGCCCGACCCTCTCCCCCCTCAGGGAGAGGCACCGGCGCCATACCGAGCCGAGACCCGAACAGCTCATTCACTCCGGAACCTTGCGCGGACCCGGGCCCGTGTAGGTCCAGATCTGATCACGCGGGATCGGCCCCTTGTTACGGTAGTCCGACTGGCTCTCCTCCCAGGCATGGGCGAGGCATCCGACCGAGCGCGACAGCACGAACAGGCCGCGGCACAAAGGCGGGGGAAAGCCGAGCTCGGCGAAGACGACGGCGGTGGCGCCGTCGATGTTCATCGGCACGCGCTTGCCGCCCCGCCGCGCCGCGATCACGTCCTCGACGGCGCGCGCGATAGCGGCGAACACACCGCTCACCGCGCCCTCGGCCGCCGCCTGATCGACCAGCGCGAGGATGCGCGGGGCGCGCGGATCGAGATGATGGAAGCGGTGGCCGAAGCCCGGCACATGCTTGATACCGCGCGCCGCCAGGGCCTCGATCTCCTCGGTGACGGCCTTGGTGATCCCGGCGGCGTCGATCGTCGCGGCGGCGCGTGCTTCTTCGGGCAGCCGGGCCGCGATCGCGTCGAACAGCTCGACGCACTGCTCGCCGGCGCCGCCGTGCACGTCGCCCAGCACGTTGGTGGCCGACGCCATGGCGTTGTTGATGCCGACCCCGCAGGTCATCGCCATACGGGCGATGGCGATCGACGGCGCCTGCGGCCCGTGGTCGACGGCCGCCACCATGGCGGCCTCGAGCAGCTTGGCGGCCGGCTTCGACGGCAGCTCGCCACGGGTGAGCAGATAGACCATCTCGGCGAAGCCGATCCGGCCGATCAGATCCTCGATCGCATAACCGCGATAGCGGATCATGCCGGGCTTCATCTCGATGATCGAGGTCGCCCACCAGTCGGACGGCGACAGCTTCTGGCGTTCGCTCATAGGATCCTCGGTTCGTTGTGTCGGCCTGTGTCCCGTCACCCTGAGGTGCTCGACCGGAGGTCGAGCCTCGAAGGGTGACGGAAGCGGCGTCAGACCGCGCCGCCGTCACGGAGCGCGCGAATCTCGTCCGGCCCGTAGCCGAGCTCGGCGAGCAGCACCTCGGTGTCGGCGCCGAGCGCCGGCGGCGGCGAGCGCGGCTCCGGATCGCCGCTCGCGAGCTTGAAGCCGGAGCGCACCACCGGCACCTCGCGATCGACGCCGGGGGCGCCGGGGAACCGGGTGACGAGGCCGCGCTCCTTGATGTGCGGATGCTCGAGCACCTGCGGGATCGACAGCACCTCGCCGGCCGGAATGCCCTTGGCGTTGAGCAGCACCGACCATTCCTTGGCGGTCTTTCGCGCGAGGGCCTTCTCGATCTCGGCCTTCAGCTCGGCGCGGCGCTTCTTGCGGTCCTCCCGGTCGACATAGCGCGGGTCGGTCGCGAGCTCCGGGCGACCGATCACGGCGCACAGCGCGACGAACTGCTCCTGCTTGTTGGCCGCGATGTTGAGCGGGCCGGAGCCGGTCGCGAAGGTGCCGGACGGGCTCGCCGTCATGTTCTCGTTGCCGATCGGCCGCGGCTGCACATGCGCGACCAGATAGTTCGACACCTGCCAACCCATGGTGACCAGCGTCGACTCCAGCATCGAAACGTCGATGAACTCGCCCTCGCCGGTGCGGCCGCGACGCACCAGCGCCGCCGCGATGGCGAAGGCCGCCGTGATGCCGCCGATCGTGTCGGCGACCGGGTAGCCGACCCGCAGCGGCGCGGAATTCTCGTCGCCCGTCACGCTCATCACGCCGGCGAGTCCCTGGACGATCTGGTCGTAGGCCGGGTTGCCGTGCAAGGGGCCGGTCTGGCCGAAGCCCGAGATGGCGCAATAGACGAGGCTCGGCTTGATCTCCTTGAGGGCGGACCAGCCGAGCCCGAGGCGGTCCATCACGCCGGGGCGGAAATTCTCCACCAGCACGTCGGCGCTCTCGACCAGACGGCGAAACACCGCCTTGCCGACCTTGTCCTTCAAGTTGACGGTGAGCGATCGCTTGCCGGCGTTCTGGGCCAGGAACGAGACGCCCATCAGCGCCTTGTTGAGGTCCGGATCGGCGCCGAGCTGGCGCGCGAGGTCGCCCGTGCCCGGAACCTCCACCTTGATCACGTCGGCGCCGAGCAGCGCCATCTGATAGCAGCAGAACGGCCCCGCCAGCACGTTGGTGAGGTCGAGAACGCGGATCTTGTCGAGGAGTGGGCTCACGGCGTGCCCCATGGGACAGTGCGCGGCGCCGGCAGGTTCGGAACGAGCGAGCCGTGCATCCGGCCGATCGACCGGCGCGTGTCGCCGGTCGGGTCGATTGGCGATCCTGTGTACACGATTTCACGGTGCGGCACGAGTGACGGCTCGTCGGGTCCGGCATGTGGACGAATGCGGACCGCGACGGCGCGCCGCCCCCGGCCTATGCGGCGAGGATCCGCTTCAGGGTCGCGCCGTAGCGGGCCGTGATCGCCTCTCGCCCGCGATGACGACCGCCTTCGACCACGATCGCGCCGCCGGCCATCACGGTCGCCACCGCCTCGCGGCCGGCGACGAACAGGAAGGTGTCGAGCACCCGGTCGCTGGCGACCGCGGCGAGATCGGGATGCGTGGTGTCGAGCACGACCAGATCGGCCCGGCAGCCGGGCGCGATCGCGCCCGCCGGTTGCGCCAGCGCCTGGGCACCGCCGGCCAGCACCTCGGAGAGAAGCCGGCGGCCGGTCGACTCGCCCTCGGCCGTCGCCATCACGTTGCGGGCGCGGTGCGCGAGGCGCTGCGCGTATTCCAGCTGGCGCAGCTCGCCGGCCGGATCGATGTCGATGTTGGAATCGGTGCCGACGCCGAAGCGGCCGCCGCTTCCGAGATAGCGGGCGCCGTCGAAGATGCCGTCGCCGAGCGAGGCCTCGGTGAGCGGGCACAGGCCGGCGACGGCGCCGGAGCGCGCGAGCCGCACGGTCTCGTCCGGCGTCATGTGAGTCGTGTGGATCAGCACCCAGCGGCGATCGACCGGCATCTCGTCCAGAAGCCATTCGACCGGGCGACGGCCCGACCAGGCGACGCAGTCCTCGACCTCCTTCACCTGCTCGGCGGCGTGGATGTGGATCGGCCCGTCGGGCGCGATCTCGAGCGCGGCGCGCAGCGTGTCGGGCGTCACGGCGCGCAGCGAATGCGGGGCGATGCCGATCCGCGCCCCCGGCACCGTTGAGACCAGCACGCGGCTGCGCTCGACCAGTCGGGAAAATCGCTCGGGGTCATTGAGGAAGCGCCGCTGACCGGCGACCGCCGGCTGCCCGCCGAGCCCGCCGTAACCATAGAGCGAGGGCAGTAATGTCAGGCCGATACCTGTCGCCGCGGCCGCCGCGGCGATGCGGCCCGCCATCTCGCCGAGATCGGCATAGGGCGTGCCATCGACGTCGTGGTGGAGATAGTGGAACTCGGCGACGGTCGAAAAACCGCGCTCCAGCATCTGCATGTAGGCGAAGGCGGCGATCGCTTCGGCGTCGTCGGGCGTCAGATGGGCGAGGAAGCGGTACATCACCTCGCGCCAGGTCCAGAAGCTGTCGGAGGCAGGGCCACGCCGCTCGGCGAGACCCGCCATGCCGCGCTGGAAAGCGTGGCAGTGCAGATTCGGCACGCCGGGCAGCGCGAGGCCGGCGATGCGCTGCGCCCCGTCCGCCGATGCGCCGTCCGGCGTGACGTTCGGCTCGACTGCGACGAACAGGCCGTCCCGCACCGTCACGCGCACGTTTTGCGCGAACCCGTCCGGCAGCAGCGCCCGCGCGAGCAGCCACATCTTGTCCATCGCCCTCGTCCTCCGTCTTCCCCCTCTTCCCGCGGACGGGGAGAGGACGCGCCGGCGCCGATGCCGGCCCGACGCGGCGGACCATAGCGGAGGGCGCGGCGATTCTGTATGGGACGGAACGCGGGCGCGACATGCGTGCGCGACCTCGACGAGGCTTCGATGCGATTCGACCGGCTGTGGCGCGACGCCCTGATCGCGACGCTCGACCCGAACAAGCCCGGGCTGGGGCTGATCGCGCGCGGCGCGATCGCGGCGACGGACGGCCGCATCGCCTATGTCGGCCCCGAGGCGGATCTCCCGGCCGGCACCGACGCGGCCGAGACGATCCGGCTCGACGGCCGGCTGGTCACGCCCGGCCTGATCGACTGCCACACCCACCTGGTCTACGGCGGCTCGCGCGCCAAGGAGTTCGAGATGCGGCTCGCCGGCGCCTCCTACGAGGAGATCTCGCGGGCCGGCGGCGGCATCGCCTCCACGGTGAAAGCGACGCGCGCGGCGAGCGAGGACGATCTCGTCGCGACCGCCCGCACCCGACTCGACCGGCTGACCGCCGAAGGCGTCACCACGGTGGAGATCAAGTCCGGCTACGGGCTCGACGACGCGACCGAGACCCGGATGCTGCGCGCCGCCCGCCGCCTGGGCCGCGACGCCGACGTGCGCGTGGTCACGACCTATCTGGGCGCCCACGCGACCCCGCCCGGCGCGCCCGACAAGGATGCCTATGTCGACAAGGTCTGCGCCCTGATCCCGACGCTGGCGCGCGACAAGCTCGCCGACGCCGTGGACGCCTTCTGCGAGGGCATCGCCTTCTCGCCCGAGCAGACTCGCCGCGTGTTCGCCGCCGCGACGGCGGCCGGCCTGCCGGTGAAGCTGCACGCCGACCAGCTCTCGAACCTGCACGGCGCACGGCTCGCAGCCGACCACGGCGCGCTCTCCGCCGATCATCTCGAATACACGGACGAGGAGGGCGCGGCCGCGATGGCGAAGGCCGGCACCGTCGCGGTGCTGCTGCCCGGCGCCTTCTACGTGCTGCGCGAGACGCAGAAGCCGCCGATCGAGGCGTTCCGCAAGCACGGCACCCGCATGGCGCTCGCCACCGACTGCAATCCCGGCACCTCGCCCGTCACGTCGCTTCTCCTGATCATGAACATGGGCACGACGCTGTTCCGCCTCACCGTCGACGAGGCGATCGCCGGCGTGACACGCGAGGCTGCGCACGCCCTCGGTCTCGCGGCCGAGATCGGCACCCTCGAGCCCGGCAAGAGCTGCGATCTCGCGATCTTCGACGTCGACACCCCGGCCGAGCTCGTCTACCGCATCGGTGCCGCGCCGCTGTTCTCACGCGTGCTGCGAGGCGCGTGATGCTGAGAGAGAGAGCGGCATACTCCACTTTACCTCTCCCCGGCGGGGAGAGGTCGACGCGCGCAGCGCGTCGGGTGAGGGGGTGCCGAGGTCTCCATCGGCTCCGTAAACCCTCACCCCGGTCGTGCGCTGACGCGCACGCCCGACCCTCTCCCTCAGGGAGAGGGTGCCGGAGACCGTGGCGCTTTCGTATGATCAACCAGAAGACGATTGGCTCGACACGCCCATGACCCGCATCGACAACGCCCGCGTCATTCGCGCACCGCACGGCAGCACGCTCTCGGCCAAGAGCTGGCTCACCGAGGCGCCGCTGCGGATGCTGATGAACAATCTCGATCCCGACGTCGCCGAGAAGCCGACCGAGCTGGTCGTCTACGGCGGTATCGGCCGCGCCGCGCGCAACTGGGAGAGCTTCGACCGCATCGTCGCGGCGCTGAAGAGCCTCGAAAGTGATCAGACGCTGCTGGTGCAGTCGGGCAAGCCGGTCGCGGTGCTGCCGACGCATGCCGACGCGCCGCGGGTGCTGATCGCCAACTCCAACCTGGTGCCGCACTGGGGCACCTGGGAGCACTTCAACGAGCTCGATCGCAAGGGCCTGATGATGTACGGCCAGATGACGGCCGGCTCGTGGATCTACATCGGCTCGCAGGGCATCGTGCAGGGCACCTACGAGACCTTCGCCGAGATGGGCCGCCGGCACTACGGCGGCGACCTCGCGGGACGGTGGATTCTCACCGCCGGGCTCGGCGGCATGGGCGGCGCCCAGCCGCTCGCCGCCGTGATGGCGGGTGCGTCCTGCCTGGTCGTCGAGTGCCAGCCGAGCCGCATCGAGATGCGGCTGCGCACCGGCTATCTCGACGTGAAGGCCGAGAGCCTCGACGAGGCCCTGACCATCATCGAGCGCTCCTGCGCCGAGAGGAAGCCGCTGTCGGTCGGCGTGCTCGGCAACGCCGCCGAGATCTTTCCCGAGCTGTTCCGCCGCGGCGTGCGGCCCGACGGCGTCACCGACCAGACCTCGGCGCACGATCCCGTCAACGGCTATCTGCCGCAGGGCTGGACGCTCGCCGAGTGGGAGGCCAAGCGCGACGCCGACCCGAAGGCCGTCGCGGCCGCGGCGAAGCGCTCGATGGTCGATCACGTCAAGGCGATGCTCGACTTCCACCGCGCCGGCGTGCCGACCGTCGACTACGGCAACAACATCCGCCAGATGGCGCAGGACGAGGGGCTCGACGACGCCTTCGCGTTCCCGGGCTTCGTGCCGGCCTACATCCGGCCGATGTTCTGCCGTGGCATCGGCCCGTTCCGCTGGGCGGCGCTGTCCGGCGATCCGGCCGACATTCTTCGCGCCGACGAGGCGGTCAAGGCGCTGCTGCCCGACGACAAGCACCTGCACAACTGGATCGACATGGCGCAGAAGCGCATCAAGTTCCAAGGCCTGCCGGCGCGCATCTGCTGGCTGGGGCTCGGCGACCGCCACCGCGTCGGCCTCGCCTTCAACGAGCTCGTCGCCAGGGGCGAGATCAGCGCGCCGATCGTGATCGGACGCGATCATCTCGACTCGGGGAGCGTCGCGAGCCCGAACCGCGAGACCGAGGCGATGATGGACGGCTCCGACGCCGTGTCGGACTGGCCGCTCCTCAATGCACTGGTGAACTGCGCGAGCGGCGCCACCTGGGTGTCGCTGCATCACGGCGGCGGGGTGGGCATCGGCTACTCGCAGCATTCCGGCATGGTGATCGTCGCCGACGGCACGCCGGAGGCGGCGCGCCGCCTCGCCCGCGTCCTGTGGAACGACCCGGCCACCGGCGTGATCCGCCATGCCGACGCCGGCTACGAGTTGGCGCAGCAGTGTGCCCGCGAGAAGGGCCTGATCATGCCGAGCCTGGGGTGACCGGTCACCCCGTCTCAGTCATGGTGGGGCTCGTCCAGGCCATCCACGTCTTGCTCACGAAACGGCCCCGAGGTCGTGGATGCCCGGCACGAGGCCGGGCATGACGAGTTAGAACAACCCCTACCCCTCCAGCCCCTCGAAGGTCAGGGCGAGCAGCGGCGCGTGCTGCTGGGCACCGTAGACGTCGCCGTCGCCGATCGCGCCGGAGGCGAGCGGGCGCTTCAACGTGATCTTGATCGCGTTGGCCGGGTCGAAGGCGACGATCGAGATCACGTCGCTCTCGGCGACGCCGTAGAGCGCGGCGATGCGAGCGGCGTCGAGCATGCCGCTCTGACGCACTCGCTGATACCAGACGGCGTCGCGGAACATGATGTCGAGCGTCAGCTCGAACGGGCCGGCGTTCTTCGAGCGGATCACGCCGGCGATGTCGACGAGGCGCACCGCGCTCATGACGCGACTCCCACGGTCGCCGGCGCCGCGATCTCCTCGATGCGCACCGGGAAGAATGCGCACGGGTCGTCGATGCCGGTCAGGAGGTGATAGACGCTGAAGCGGAACACCTCGCCGGCCGGCAGATCGGAGGGCGAGTACGGGAAGGCGAGATTGCCGGCGGTCGAGACGCGGCCCGGATAGCCCCAGTGCAACAGGCTCGAGCGGGCGAAGCTGACGATCGTGTCGGCGATCTCCTGGCTCGCCGCGACCGCCTCGATCACGAGGCCGATCTCGTGCGGGGTCGCGCGCTCGCGCAGCGGCTCGCAGGCCCCCATCACGCCGTCGCGCCCATACAGCCGGAACAACAAGCGGTAGTCATCCGCCGACAGCGTGCGAGAAAAGTTCTCGGCGACCCGGATCCGCACCGCGTCGAGGATCGCGTCGATCTGGGCGATGAAGGAGGGATCGCGCACGCCGGCGATCGACACGGTGCGGAAGCCGGCCAGCGCCGCGCCCTCGATCTTCAGCGTGTAGGCGCCGCGAACCATTCGGCTGCCGGCGACCCGCACGGTGCGCTCGTCCTCCTGGACGAAGGTCGTCGCGGTGAGGTCGAGCACCCCGCCCGGCCCGGGCAGGCGGTAGGGATCGCTCTTCTCGTAGAGCGTATGGGCCGCGACCGAGACGACGGTGCAGCGCCGCTCCGGCGCCATCGGCTCGACCAGGAAGTGATCACGTCGCAGCGTGCCGAGCATGCAGTCGCCGCCCGAGCCCGGCACGGCGGCGATGGCGGCGCATTCGAGAATCTTGCCCAGATGTACGGCGAGGCCGGCGTCGAAGCCCTGCATCAGCGGCAGCGCCGCGAACACGGCCGGGTCGTAGGCACGGCCCGCGACGATGACGTCGGCACCCTGCGACAGCGCCACGATCAGCGGCTCCGGTCCCATCTGGGCGACGAGATGCGTCGAGGCCTGCACATCCTCGGCACTCGCCTCCGGCCCGGGCGGCAGCGGCACCAGCGCGCCACGCGCCTGTGCGGCGAGCAGCGTCCCCCGATCGATGTCGGCCGGGATCACGGCGAGGCGGAACGACAGGCCCTCCTCGGCCGCGATCTCGCGCACGATGGCGAGCGTCCAGTCGAGATGCGGGCGCGCCCCGCAGCCGCCCGCCGTGCCGACGATCACCGGGACGTTTCGGGCGCGCCCGGCGATCAGCATCAGCCGCAGATCGCGCTTCACGGCGGCGCGGTCGGTGAACGGCACGCCGGCGCCGAGATAATAAGGTCCGGGATCGGACGAGCCGGCATCGACCGCGATCACGTGCGGATCACGCGCCAGCCCGGCCGCGAAGGAGCTTTCGGGGAAGCCGTAGCCGAGGATCGCGGTGGTCGAAAGGATTCTCAGCTCGTCGGGAGAGGGTCGCATGGGTGTCGGTCCTTCGGGGACGTCGGTCCTTCGGGCATCGTCTCGGGCGCGGGGACGGACCGATTCTAGAGCATGCCCCGAAGGTGGCGAATCGATCGCGATGCGCGCGGCCGCCGGGCGTGGTGCCCCGGAACGCAGGGACGCCTCACGCCACCCGCCGCGGCCGGCGGATCAGCAGCACCGCGAGGTTGAAGCCGATCGCGACGGCGAGCGCCGTCGCCAGGCCGGGCCACACGCCGAGCAGCGGCACGGCGAGATGGATGCTCAGGCAGGCCGACGAGAAGCCGATCAGGCCGAGCAGCGCGTTGGCCAGGATGGCGGCGCTCGCCGGTCCGCCGAGGCGCGACTGCAGGATGATCACGAAGCTCAGGAGCACCACCGGAAACGCCGAGAACAGCCCGGTGAAGGCGGTGCCGAGCCAGGAGCTCGCCGTCACGACGAAGCCGACCAGGCTCGCCACCGTCACGGCGCGGGCCGGGATGTCGTACCAGCGCCGTCGCGCCATCGGCATCTTGGCGTGACGGAAACGCGCGGCCGCCAGCACGCAGACGATCAGCACGCCGTAGGTGACGATCATGGCCGGCACGGTCGTCCACGCCACCGCCTGCACGACGAGCGCCGCGGCGAACCACCCGGACAGCGCGGCGAGCGCGCTCGCGAGGATTCCGTGGCGCTGCGCCACGTGGACGTAGACGAGGGCGAAGGCGCCGTTGGCGATGTTGGCGACGAAGCTCGAAAGCCCCGCCGCCGCGATGAAGTCGGCGTCGTGGGCGAGCGCGAGGAACACATAGGCCGGCCCGGTCGAGGTCGGCAGCGTCGCGATCATGGCGCCGAGCACGGGGCCGGCGCGCTCGGCCGCGAGCGTCGCGACGACGACGATCAGGGCCGTGATCGCCATCTTGCTGGCGAGCGGCAGCAGCAACGCGAGATCAGGGGACATGGCGGGTCGGAGTTCCTCGAGAGCCCGTCATCCCGGGGCGCGGGCAACACCCGCGAAGCCGAAATCCATAGCCCCTGCGCCGGCGGCTCACGAGAGACCGGGCGTATGGGTTCCGGGCTCGGCGCTCACGCGCCGCTCCGGAACGACCGAGCGAACATGCGACGCCCGACTTGCGAAAGCGGCGACCTCCGAACGATTGGCGGACGCCGCCTCACGCCCGGTCGAGACGCACCGTGACCCGCGGGCCGTTCTTGATGGTCTGGTAGACGACGCAGTAGCGCTCGGTCAACTTGAGGAGTTGATCGAGCTGCTCCTGCGGCGCATCGGTCTCGACCGTGAAGGTCAACCGGATCGCCGCGAAGCCGACCGGGGCGTCCTTGGCGACGCCGAGCGTGCCGCGAAAATCGAGATCGCCCTCCGCGGTCACGGTGCCGCTCGCCAGCGGTATCGCGAGCGCCGTCGCCACCGCCTTCAGGGTGACGCCGGCGCAGGCGACCAGCGCCTCGAGCAGCATGTCGCCCGAGCACAGCTCCAGCCCACTGCCGCCGGTCGCCGGATGCAGTCCGGCCACCGCCAGCGCGCGGCCGGTCTCGACCTTGCAGGCGATGCTGGTGTCGTCGAGCGCGCCCGTGGCCTTCAGGGTGATCAGCGCGGTCGTCGGGTCGGCCTTGTAGCGCTCCTTGATCGGAGCCTGCAAGGCACGCAGCGCGGTCGCATCCATGGCGTCTCGTCCCTCGGGGGTGATCGGGAGCGGCACGTTACAGGCCGCGAGCGCGCCCGCAAGGGGATCCTTAGCCCGAGCCTAAACCTCTGCACGCGAAATCGAATTGACTGGTCTCCCACATTCCGTCACCCTGACCGGAACCACGTCGCGTGCCCGCGTGCCGGGTCGACGTGTCGTCGTGGGGCCACGTTTCGTCCGCGACAGGTCTTAGCCCGTTCGATGCCGTGCCGAGTCCCGAGTGATGACAGTGCATCGCGCGAACGCAGTCCCGCCCGCCACGGTGCGCGCCGCCGAGCCACCGCAGATCGGCCTCGACACCGCGGCCGCCGCCACAGCAGCGACAAACAAACCTGAACAAGGTGCTGCCGACCACCGCGCCGACGACACCGCCCCCGAAACCGGACGAGTCGAGATCATTCCCAGCAACTGCCAGTTCCTCGCCGAGGGCGGCGAAATGGGCGCGCTCATGCGGGCGCACGACTGGACGCGGTCGCCGCTCGGGCCGCCCGAGCAGTGGCCCGACGCGCTCAAGATGGCGGTGAGCATCTGCCTCGCCTCGCGCTTCCCCATGGTGATCTGGTGGGGACCGGAGCTGGTGATGCTCTACAACGACGCCTACCGGCCGATTCTCGGTCTCACCAAGCATCCGGCGAGCCTCGGCCGCTCCGGGCGCGGCATCTGGCCGGAGACCTGGAGCATCATCGGGCCGCAGCTCGAGAGCGTTCTCGCCGGCGAGGCGACGTGGTCGCAGGACGTCTTTCTGCCCCTCGACCGCAACAATTACCTGGAAGAGGCCTACTTCACCTACTCCTACAGCCCGATCAAGCATGCCGACGGCCGCATCGGCGGCGTCTTCACGGCCGTCACCGAGACGACCGAGCGGGTGCTGAGCGAGCGTCGCCTGAAAATCCTGCGCGAGCTCGCGGCCCAGACGGCGGAAGCCCGCACCGTGGAGCACGCCTGCAAATGCGCCCTCGCGGTGCTGGGCGCCGACAACCCCGACGTTCCGCTCGTGCTCCTCTATCTGCAGGACGAGGACCGCGGCGTCGCCTGCGCGGTCGGCGCCACCCGGGTGCCGGCGGACCGGTTCGCGGCCGAGATCGGTCCGGAGGACGACGATCCGTGGAGCGTCGCCCGGGTGATCCGCACCGGCGAGCCGGCCCTGCTCGACTATCTGCCGTTCCGCTTCGGCTCGCTCGTCGGCGCGGCGTGGCCCGAACCGGTGAAGCGCGCCCTGGTCCTGCCGGTGCCGCGGCTCGGCGCCGCCGGTGCCGTGTGCGGCGCCGTGGTGATCGGCATCAACCCGCGGCGCGCCTTCGACGACGACTATCGCGGCTTCCTCGATCTCGTCGTCGGGCACCTCGCGAGCGCTCTCTCCAATGCCCGCGCCAGCGAGGAGGAGCGCCGCCGCACCGACGAGTTCGCCCGCCTGGAGGCGCGCTTCCGCGACCTCGCCGATTCGGCGCCCGTGATGATCTGGCTGTGCGAGCCGTCCGGCCGCGCCACCTGGTTCAATCGGCCGTGGCTCGCCTTCACGGGCCGCAGTCTCGACGCCTCGCTGGGCGACGGCTGGCTCGCCGACGTCCACCCCGACGACCGCGCCCGCTGCGAGAGCGTCTACGGTGCCGGCTTCGCGCGGCGCGAGCCGTTCCGCTTCGAGTTCCGCCTGCGGCGTCACGACGGCGAATGGTGCCAGGTCGACGACACCGGCGTGCCGCATTACGCTGCCGACGGCAGCTTTCTGGGCTTCATCGGATCCTGCGTCGACGTCAGCGCGGCACGGCGTTTCGAGGCGGCGCTGCGCAAGAGCCGCGAGGAGCTGCTCCGTCTCAACGAGACGCTGGAGACGCGCGTCGCCGAGCGTACCGAGGATCTCGCCGCGGCGAACCGCCAGCTCCTCGCCCAGATCGAGGAGCGCGAGCAGGTCGAGGCGACGCTGCGCCAGATGCAGCGGCTCGACGCCGTCGGCCAGCTCACCTCGGGCGTCGCCCACGACTTCAACAATCTGCTCACCGTCATCCTCGGCAACGCCAGCTACCTGGAACGGCTGTGGGCCGAGGCCGACGATCCCAAGCTGATGCGGCGCGTCACCCACATCCGCATCGCGGCGGAGCGCGGCGCCAAGCTGATCGCCCAGCTGCTCGCCTTCTCGCGCCGCCAGCGGCTCGAGCCGCGCGCTCTCGACCTGAACGACACGGTGACGCGGATGCGCGAGCTGCTCGGCACCACGATGGGCGGCGGCATCGAGATCGAGACCGTGCTGGAGCGCGAGCCGTGGTCGGCGCTGGTCGATCCGACCCAGCTCGAGCTCGTCATCCTCAACCTCGCGATCAACGCCCGCGACGCCATGCAGGTCGGCGGCCGGCTCACGGTGCGCACCGCCAACGTGACGCGCGACGACCCGACGCGGCCGGAGCATCCGGGGCCGGGCGACTATGTCGAGGTGGCGGTGAGCGACACCGGCACCGGCATGTCGGAGGAGGTGCAGGCCAAGGCGTTCGAGCCGTTCTTCACCACCAAGACGGTCGGCAAGGGCTCGGGGCTCGGGCTTTCGCAGGTGCTCGGCTTCGCCAAGCAGTCCGGCGGCGGCGTCGCCCTCGAGACCGAGCCGGGACACGGCACGACGGTGCGGGTGTTCTTCCCGCGTGCGCGCTCGGCCGAGGAGGCGGAGTCCAACGGCGCTCCGGAGAAACCGACCGGCAAGAGCGCATCGGCCTGCGTGCTGGTGGTCGACGACGACGACGACGTGCGCCACATCACCGCGACCATGCTGGAGACGCTCGGCCATCGGGTCATCGAGGCGGGCAGCGGCGGCGCCGCGCTCGAGCGGCTCGCCTCGCGCGACGACATCGAGCTCGCGCTGATCGACTTCGCCATGCCGGGGATGAGCGGCCTCGACCTCGCCCGCGAGGCGCGGCTGCGCCGCCCGGCGCTGCCGATCCTGTTCATCACCGGCTACGCCGACTCCACGGTGCTGGCCGGCGTGCGTCACGAGCACATCCTGCGCAAGCCGTTCCTGGAGCCGGAGCTCGACCGCCGCATCCGCGCCGCGCTGGCCAACGCCCGGGCCGGCACGGTCGACGCCCTGATGTCGCCGAAACGGTAGCCACTCCTCACGCCCCGGCCCACCGCCACGATCCGGCGCCGCTACGGCAAGGTGTCGCAGGACGTGATCACGGCGGTGATCCAGGGCGTAATTCTTCGCCGAGTGGCAGAGATCGCGGCGTCCGGTCGCATGGTGCGACATCGCCGACACGGGCCGCGGCCCTGGCGAAGCCCCCGGGCCGTTCTACGTCTCGGCCAGGATCGACAGACCGAGGAGCGCATCGTGCGAGATCGAGCAGGCTGACGCGCGACGCGACACGCGCCCGCATGGACTGCGATCGAGACCCGTCTCCGACGCGCGTCCCGGCGGCCCGACTTGGAAATTCTCCGCTTGGACGTTCCGAGCCGAACCGAACGAGACCCCGATGCCGTCCCCGACTGCTCTCACCGGGCGCGCGCTCGCCGCCGCCCTGACGGTAACGCTCGCTCTGGCGCCCGCGGTCGCCGCCGACGGTGTGCCCACCGCGTCGGCGGCGGCCGCTCCCGAGGCCGCCGCGGCGGCCGCGCGCGATCGCGAGGGCATCGCTCTCCCGCTCGACGAGCGCGAGATCCGCACCGCCGGCATCGGCACCACGGCGATCATGCAGGAGACGGGCAACCTCGACCTGTCGCTGCCCGGCACCGTGGCGATCCCGCCGCAGCAGCTGCGCGTCGTCGCGGCGCCGGCCGGCGGTCTGGTCGAGACCGTGCTGGTCGCCGCCGACGAGACCGTCACGGCCGGCCAGCCGATCGTCAAGCTGCGCTCGCCCGACCTCGTCGAGGCGCAGCGCCAGTACCTCGCCGCCCTTTCCGACGACGCGCTGGCGAGCGACCGGCTGCGCCGTACCCGCCTGTTGTGGGAAGGCCGGGTGACGCCCGAGCGCGAGCTGCGGGTCGCCGAGACCGAGGCGGCGCACGCCAAGTCGCGGCTCGACGAGCGTTCTCAACTCCTCACGCTGATGGAGATGTCCGAGGCCGAGATCGAGGCGCTGCGCACCACCCGCAAGATCGCCAGCTCGGTCACGGTGCACGCGCCGATCTCCGGCACGGTCGTCTCGCGCAACGCCAATCCGGGTCAGCGCGTCGAGCCGGCGGCGGCGCTCCTGTCCATCGCGGCGCTCGATCCCCTGTGGCTGAACCTGCAGGTGCCGGCCGCCCGCCTACCCGCCGTCGCGGTCGGGGCGCGCGTGATCCTGCCGGCCTACGGGGTCGAGGGCCGCATCATCCGCATCGGCCGCACCGTCGATGCGGCGACCCAGTCGGCCGTGGCGGTCGCCGAGATCGACGCCGGCGACGGCGCCGTGCGGCCCGGCCTCGCCGTCGCCGCGACGATCCGCATCGGCCAGAACGGCCCGCCGCAATGGTCGGTGCCGTCGACCGCGGTGGTGCGGCATCGCGACCGCGCCTGGGTGTTCGTGCGCGAGCCGACCGGCTTCCGCGCCATGCCCGTGCAGGTCGTCGCCGAGTCGACGGCGACCGCCTCGATCCGCGGTCGGTTGTCGCCCGGCGCCCAGGTGGCCGACCGCGGCGTGGTCGCGCTGCTCGCCGAGCTCGCCGCCGCCGACCAGGACTGATTCGATGCTCTCGTCTCTCGTCGACGTCGCGCTGCGCCAGCGCCTCATCGTCTTCATCGGCGCGATCGCCCTCGCCGTGTGGGGCGCGACCGCCTATCAGCGGCTCTCCATCGACGCCTTCCCGGACGTCGCGCCCGTGCAGGTGCTGGTCTCGATGAAGGCGCCCGGCCTCACCCCGGAGGAGCTGGAGAGCCGCGTCACCGCGCCGATCGAGCTCGCCGCCCGCGGCATCCCCAACCTGGTGCGCATGCGCTCGACCACCCGCTACGCGGTCGCGCTGCTGACCTTCGAGTTCGCCGACGGAACCGACATCTTCTGGGCCCGCGCCCAGGTCAACGAGCGCCTGCAGGAGGTGCGCAGCCAGCTCCCGGACGACGCCGACGGCGGCCTCGCCCCGATCGTCACGCCGCTCGCCGAGATGGTGATGTTCACGATCGAGTCCGACACGCTGAGCGCCCAGGAGAAGCGCTCGCTGCTCGACTGGACGATCCGCCCCGCACTACGCGGCCTGCCCGGCGTCGCCGACGTCAACGTGCTCGGCGGCTACGTTCGCACCTTCGAGGTGATCCCGTCGGCCTCCGCCATGGCGGCGCGCGGCATCACCACGCAGATGCTCGAGGAAGCGATCGAGGACAACAACAGGAACGACGGCGCCGGCCGCATCAGGAACGGCGAGGAGGCGCTTCTGGTCCGCTCGGAAGGGCGCATCCGCACCCTCGACGACGTGCGCAACACCATCGTCACGGTGCGGGCCGGCTCGGTCGTGCGGGTCGGCGACATCGCCGACGTGCGCTTCGGCGCGCTCGCCCGCAACGGCGTGGTGACGGCCGACGCGAGCGGCGAGACCGTGTGGGGCATGGTGCTGGGCCTGCGCGGCGCCAACGCCCGCAGCGTCGTCGACGGCGTCAAGGCGCGGCTCGCGACGCTCGCTCCGCAGCTTCCGGACGGTGCCCGCGTCGTCATCTTCTACGATCGCAGCGAGCTGATCGGCAAGGCGGTGTGGACCGTCCAGAAGGTGCTGCTGGAGGCCATCGCGCTCGTCGTCGTGATGCTGCTCCTGTTCCTCGGCAACCTGCGCTCGGCGCTGGTCGTGTCGCTGATCCTGCCGCTCGCCTTGCTCGCCACCTTCGCGGTGATGCGCCAGCTCGGCTGGTCGGCCAACATCATGTCGCTCGGCGGGCTCGCCATCGCGATCGGCCTGCTGGTCGACTGCGCCGTCGTGGTGGTCGAGAACGTCGAGCACCGGCTCTCGACCGTCGAGAAGCCGGATCTCGCGACGCGGCTGCGTCTCACGTCGGAAGCGACCCGCGAGGTCGCTGTGCCGCTGGTGTCGGGTGTCGCCATCATCATCGTGGTGTTCACGCCGCTGCTCGCCCTGCAGGGGCTCGAGGGCCGGCTCTTCGGCCCGGTCGCGCTCACCATCGTGGTGGCGCTGATCGCCGCGCTCGTCCTCTCGCTCACCGTGGTGCCGGCGATCTCAGCGCATGTGCTGCGCGCCGGCCATCACGCCGATCCGTGGCTGGTGCGCAGGCTGCACGCCGGCTACGATCCGCTGCTCGCCTATGTGATGCGCAAGCCGATCGCCGTCGTCGTCGCGGTGGCGATCGGCATCGCCGCCGTCGCCGTGGTGTTCCCGCGCATCGGCTCGACCTTCATGCCGGTGATGGACGAAGGCACGCCGGTCCTCACCATGAGAAAGTTTCCCACCATCTCGGTCGACGAGGCGGCGCAGACCGATCTGCGCATCCAGGAGGCCCTGATGAAGGAGATCCCGGAGATCAAGGGCATCATGGCACGGGCCGGCGCCGACGAGCTCGGCATCGATCCGGTCGGCCTCAACGAGACCGACATGTTCATGACGCTGGCCCCGAAGGAGACCTGGCGCGGTCCCGACACGCGCTGGTTCCTGGGCGAGCTGCGGCGCGTGCTCGACACCATCCCGGGTATCGACTACGCACTCACCCAGCCGATCGACATGCGCGTCCAGGAGATGATCATCGGGGCGCGCGGCGACGTCGTCGTGAAGGTGTTCGGCGACGACATCACGACCCTCAACCGCGTCGCCCGCGACGTCGCGACGGCGATCCGCGGCGTGCCGGGCGCCATCGACGTGTTCGCGCTGCGCAACGCCGGGATGCGCTACTTCACCGTGGCGGTCGATCGCGACCGCGCCGGCCGCTTCGGCCTCAACGCTCAGGAGGTGCAGGAGGCGCTGCGCGTGTGGGTCGACGGCCGCCGCCTCGGCCTCGTGCTGGAGGGACAGGTGCGCACCCCGCTCGTGGTGCGCGGCGAGGAGCGGCTGCGCGCCTCGGCGGCCGACCTCGCCCGCGTGCCGATCGTGCTGCCCGGCGGCGGCACGGTCGAGCTGGCGCAGGTCGCCACCATCAACGTCGACGACGGGCCGATCCAGGTGATCCGCGAGGACGGCCAGCGTTTCGCGACCGTGCTGGCGAACGTGCGCGGTCGCGACCTCGTCGGCTTCGTCGACGACGCCAAGGCCGCCGTCGCCACCAAGGTCGAGATGCCGAAGGGCTACGGCCTCGTCTGGGGCGGCCAGTTCGAGAACCAGCAGCGCGCCGCGGCGCGGCTCGCCATCGTGGTGCCGATCGCGCTCGCCGCCATCTTCCTGCTGCTCTATCTCACCTTCGGCTCGCTGCGGCAGGCGACGCTGGTGTTCTGCAACGTGCCGTTCGCCACCATCGGCGGCGTGATCGCGCTGTGGGCGTCGGGGGAGTTCCTCTCGGTGCCGGCCTCGGTCGGCTTCATCGCGCTCATGGGCATCGCGGTGCTCAACGGCGTGGTGCTGATCTCCCACATCAACGAGGTCTGCGCACGCGGCGACCTGCCGTTCCGCGAGGCCGTGACGGAGGGCGCGCGGCGCCGGCTGCGGCCCGTGATGCTGACCGCCTCGATCGCGGCACTCGGCCTCGTGCCGTTCCTGTTCGCCACCGGGCCGGGCGCCGAGATCCAGCGGCCGCTCGCCATCGTGGTGATCGGTGGCCTGATCACGGCGACGGCCCTGACCCTGCTTCTGCTGCCGATCCTCTACGATCGTTTCGCCCTGCCGCGCGCCGAGCGCCGCCGCCTCGCCGCGGCGGAGGCCGAGGCGTCGGCGGCTGCGGCGGCGCCGGCGGACACGCCGTCCGCGGCGGCGCCCGCTCCGGCCGCCCCGGGGCTCGCCGCCGCCGGCCCTGCCGCTCCGGCACCGGCCCCCGGCAAGGCCGCACCGGCCGACGCGCTGGTGACGTGACGCATGACCACGGAGCGATCTGCTATGGTCCCCGGGATTCGAACCCCGAGGACTCCTCGTGCACATGCCGGACCGTGATCACCTCGTCGCCTGCCTGCCGAAATGCGAGCTGCACATCCACATCGAGGGCTCGCTCGAGCCCGAGATGGTTTTTGCCCTGGCGCGTCGGAACCACATCCGCCTGCCGTGGGATTCGGTCGAGGCGCTGCGGCGCGCCTATGCGTTCGGCTCGCTGCAGGACTTCCTCGACGTCTACTATGTCGGCATGTCGGTCTTGGTCACCGAGCACGATTTTTACGACCTCGCACTCGCCTATCTGCGGCGCGCCCATGCCGACAACGTCGTGCATGTCGAGATGTTCTTCGATCCGCAGGGCCACACCAGCCGCGGCATCGCCTTCGACACCGTCGTGAACGGTCTCTCACGCGCCTGCACGCAGGCCCGTGAAGAGCTCGGAATCCGGGCGAGCCTGATCATGTGCGTCCTGCGCCATCTCGACGAGGCCGACGCGCAACGCACGCTCGACGCCGCCCTGGCGCACCGCGACCGCATCGTCGGCGTGGGGCTCGACTCCTCGGAGAAAGGCAATCCGCCCGAGAAGTTCGCGCGCGTGTTCGCGCGTGCCCGTGACGCCGGCTTCTCGCTCTTCGCCCATGCCGGCGAGGAGGGGCCGCCCGACTATGTCTGGCAGGCGCTCGACGTGCTCGGGGTCGCCCGCGTCGACCACGGCAACCGGGCGCTGGAGGACGACGTGCTGGTCGCGCGGCTCGCCCGCGACCGGGTGCCGCTGACCGTCTGCCCGCTCTCCAATCTCCGCCTGCGCGTCGTCGACGACCTGAGGCACCATCCGCTGCGGCACATGATGGAGAAGGGCCTCGCCGTCACGGTGAACTCCGACGACCCGGCTTATTTCGGCGGCTACGTGAACGACAACTTTTCCGCCGTCGCTCGCGCCCTCGATCTCTCCGCCTCCGATATCGTCGCGCTCGCCCGCTCCAGCTTCACGGCCGCCATGATGACCGACGCCGAGCGCGCGGCCGCGCTCGCGCAGTTCGAGGCCGCGGTGAAGGGGATCGGGGCGCGTTAGCGCGCGGGCGGCGGCGCGGCCATTTCGGTTTCGGCTCCCCCCGGCGGGGGGTGAAGGCTGTGCCGTCGCGAGCCTTCGAACGGATCGGCCGGATGCCGCGTCACTCCGCGGCGGCTGGCTCCGGCGCCGCCCGTGCCACGGCGCAGGTGCGTCGCTGGCCCGCCCACCAGGCGTCGAGCGCATCGGCCTCGGCCGCGACCGTCACGGCCAGCGGCCCGGCGAAGGCCGACCACGCCGCGGCAACCGCCGGCGCCACCGCGGTGACGACCGGCAGGTCCGCCGCGACAGCGTCCTGGAACGCCTCGACGAGGCCGCGCCGATCGACCTCCACCTTGCCGAACTTGGACAGGATCACGAGGTCGGCGCCGGCCGTGATCGCCGCCTGCACGAGACCACAGGCCTCGGCGAGGCCGCCGGGATCGAGATTGCAGGCGGTCGACTCGCGGCCGAGATTCTGGCTGATCGGGATGCGCCGTCCGTCCGAGAGATCGCGCAGGAACCGTCCTCCGCAGGGGCCGTCGCCGCACTCGGCCTCCTCGACGACGCCGACCACCCGCACGCCTTCGCCGATGCGGCGCCGCGCGAAGGCCGCCATCACGGCCTGGATCTCGGCCCCGGAGGCACCCGACAGCGCGGCGACCGGCGCCGGCGGTTCGTCCGCCGCGCCGCCTCGTCCCGGCGCTCCGGGTTCTGCGAGGTCACTCGTCATGCAAGCCGCCCCGGACGACTCATCCTATATCGATGGAGAAATAGCTTCAAGGCGCTGCCCCGGCCGTTGCGCGCGGCGCTCACGTCCGTTGCGGCCGCCGCGGCCCCGGCCGGCCGGGCTTGGGCGACGCCGTGCCACGGGCGCCGTCGACGAACAGGCGAATCCCCCGGCGGAGCCGCTCGAGCTTCTTGGGCGTCATCCGGCCGTCCTCGAGACCGAGCACGACGAAGCGCCGGGGACCGAGCACGGTCGCCGAGAGGAAGTGTTGGGACGCGAACACGCAGTCGTCGATGACCAGCTCGCCACGGGCGACCGCCTGTTCGAGGATTTTGCAGACCGCGCCGATCGTGCGGGCGCCGGCGAAGTCGTAGAGGATGCGGGCGAGCTCCGGGAACCGCCCGACCTGGGCCGTGACCATGCGGTCGAGCGCCACCGATTCGGGCGTGGTGCTGATCCGTATCAGCTCGAGCGCCACCCGCTCGAGCAGATGCTCGACGGGCGCGCCGGTCGCCGGGACCGCGTCGAGGCTCGGAAAGTTCCGCTCCGCGAGGCGGATCACCACGGCGGCGAACAGATCCGCCTTGCTGCCGAACTGAGCGTAGAAGGCGCGCTTCGAGACGCGCGCCTTGGCGACCACCGTGTCGATGCCGGTGCGCTCGTAGCCGATGCCGAGGAACATCGTGGTGGCGACGTCGATGATGCGCTCGGTCGCTTTCGCCGATGGATCCTTGTCCGGGGGGGCGGCGATGCGCTCCCGCGCGGGGGCGGACCTCTTGGATGGCGACATCACACCGGCTCTCGGTTCGAGACAGGCCGTTCCTTTAACGGAGTGGCGCCACGATGCAAGATGACGGGTTAGGTTAGTACCCTAGACCGGACTAGAAGGAGGCGGAAGCCCGGCCCCGGTCAGGGCCCGGCGCTGCCGCTCCGCCACCTCGGCGACCGAAAAGTGCTCGATCGCCTCGTTGAACAGCCGGTGATAGTTGAGCCGGGAATCGAGATGCAGGAAGACGCCGCCGAGCCCGATGGCGGCGCGGTCCATGAACACGAACTCCTGCGGGATCGTCACCGGCCCCTTCTCCTTGAGGGCGCGGTGCACCGTGAAGGCTTCGCGGCGGCCGTACTCGGACGGCTTGACGCCATCCGCGATGGTGCGCACCCGATCCTCCATGACGGGACCGAAGATGAAGCGCGCCCAGATGTTGAGGATGTCGATCAGCTCGTCGGTGAGCCCCCGGAAGCCCCACGCCTCGTAGGCGGCGACGATCAGGTCGCGGTCGTTCGCCAAGAGGCCGTGATACAGATCGACGACGCCGGAGACGAAGCGCGGCGGGAAGATGCGGATGCAGCCGTAATCGAGCAGATTGATGCCGGCCGGCACGCCGTCGGCGACGAACGCCGTGTAGTTGCCGAGATGCGGGTCGCCGTGGATGACGCCGAAGCGGCTGAACGGCAGCCACCAGGCGCGATAGAGCGCCTCGGCGAGGCGGTTGCGGGTCTCGAGATCGGCGGTCTTGTAGGTGAGCAGCCGCTGGCCCTCGAGCCAGTCGAGGGTGAGGAGCCGCCTGGTCGACAGCTCCGGCCGGACGCCCGGCACCTTCACGGTCGGCACGTCGGCCAGCACGGTCTGGTACAGCCGCACGTGCTTCGCCTCGCGCTCGTAGTCGAGCTCCTCGCGCACCCGCGCGGCGATCTCCTTGGCGATCTCGCTGGTGTCGATCGCGGCGTCCATGCGCCGGTGCAGGGCGAACAGCCAGCCGAGCTGCTGGAGATCCGCCTCCACGGCCGACTGCATGTCGGGATACTGGAGCTTGCAGGCGAGGAGCGCGCCGTCGTGCGCGGTCGCCCGGTGGACCTGGCCGAGCGAGGCGGCGGCCGCCGGCTTGTGCTCGAAGTCGGCGAACCGATCCTGCCAGTCCGGCCCGAGCTCGGCCTGCATGCGGCGCTTGACGAAGGCCCAACCCATCGGCGGCGCCTCGCTCTGCAGCTTGGCGAGCTCGGCCGCGTATTCGGGCGGCAGGAGATCGGGCACGGTGGCCATCAGCTGGGCCACCTTCATGATCGGCCCCTTGAGGCTGCCGAGCGCCGCGGCGAGATCGGCCGCGCCGGTCTCGCGGTCGTGGCTGCCGCTCAGGAGGCGCGTCGCCGCGAGCCGCGCCGCGACGCCGCCGACATTAGCGCCGACCCGCGCGTATCGCTTCGCCCGGGCGGAGAAACGGTTCTTTTCGAGATCGTTGGACTTGTCGAGATCGCTCATGACACCCATTCGGCCGGAGTGTCCGATATAGGGAGGCCGACGGGCAAGTGCCACCGCGCGCCCGCGACAGCGTGAACGCGGGGTCACGGCGGTGAAAGCCGGGCTCAGGCGGCGCGCTCGCGATCGGCGCGGGCATCCGGCCGATCGAGCCAGGCGACGACCGTGGGCCATGTCTCGGCGAGCGTCCGCCGCCCCATGAA
The DNA here is from genome assembly GCF_042682915.1 of Rhodoplanes azumiensis. NCBI lineage: Bacteria > Pseudomonadati > Pseudomonadota > Alphaproteobacteria > Hyphomicrobiales > Nitrobacteraceae > Rhodoplanes > Rhodoplanes azumiensis. Next base: position 132,656 of record NZ_JBHUIW010000013.1, read on the forward strand.
CAGGCCGAGATGGGTCGCCGGCGCCTCCATCGTGGCGATCTCGGCCGCCGGCGTGCCGAGCGCGCGCGCCGCGGCGAGCACCGCCGCGGTGCCGACCACGACGTCGTCGCGCCCGGCGAGCAGCAGCACCGGCAGCCGCACCGCGCCGATGTCGATGCGCCGGCCGAGCGCCGTGAAGGCGCCGCGCACCAGCCGGTTCTCCTTGTAGAGCCACTCGACCGTCTGCAGGTAGAACGGCCCCGGCAGGTCGACGGTCCAGTCGTACCAGTCGCAGAACCGCCGCAGCAGCGGCGCCTCGTCGGGCTCCGGCGCCAGATCGGGACATGGCGCGGGGAGCTGCAGCTCGAGGCGGATCGCCTCCGGCGTGGTCGGCGCCGTGCCCCACAGGCCGAGCATGAGCTGGCCGAGCAGCCGGCCGTCGCCGAACCGCAGCAGCTCGGCGAACTGCGACAGGGGCGTCGCCGCGGCGACGCGGGCGAGCCCGGAGTCGCCTGCGGCGAGGTCGAGCGGCGCCCCGGCGACCACCAGCCGCCGGACCTTGTTCGGGAACCGTGCGGCGTAGAGCAGCGACATCCAGCCGCCCTGGCAGACACCGATCAGGTCGACCGGCCGGTCGAAGCCGTCGATCGCGACGTTGAGGTCGGCGAGCAGCGTGTCGATGGTGAACAGCCGCATGCTCGGGGTCGCCGAGCGCCAGGCGACGAGATGCAAGTCGCGCCGGCCGCAGGCGAGGAGCGTCTCGACGAGGCTGTGCCCGGGCGCGAAATCGGCGACCGTCGCGCCGTGCAGCGCATAGGGTCCACACACGACGGTCGGCGGAGCGACGCCCGAGGTGGCCGGCGCCGCAATCGAAAAATCGAGCAATGTCAACGACGGAAGCGTCAGCGCCGTGCGATGCGGGGTGGTCCAGGAGGGGCGGGCCAGCGGCGGACGCAGGCCCTCGTCGGTCGCCGCCCGACGGGCGATCTCGTGCAGGAAGGCGGCGGTCGCCTCGCTGGCCGACACGGCCGCCAGCATCGGCCACAGCAACGCGGAGGGGAATGACGGACCCGGCATGGACGTCCCCCTGATACCGACGGCCCCGCCGGGATCGCGCGGAGACCCCGCCGCGATCGCGACACCGTGACAGACAGGGACGTGAGGGTCCGAACCGCGGGCCACCAAGTCCGGGGCACGCTCGAAAAAGGGTACGCCTTCGGGCCGGGTTCGACAAGAACGACGGCGCCCGTGACGGCACGCCCGCGGTGCCCACCGGATCGTTCGCCCCCGGACGGGGCTCGCGTTCGCCCGGATGCCTCTGGCGGCCGAACCGGCTATGCTCGGTCGGTGTTCAGCAGCGGAGACCGCATGCCCTACATCATCACCGGACACGACACCGCCGGCGCCCTCACCCTCAAGCGCGAGACGCCGGCCGCCGCCATCAAGAAGGCCGACGAGCTGTTGGGGGAGGGCGTGACCGAGGTCGAGATCACCGACCAGGACGGCCGCCACTACAGCGTCGCCGAGTTCGCCGAGCGTCACACCGCGCGGGCGTGACGGACGCACCCGACCGGTGGTCGGAGCGGTCGAATTCGGCTGGCCTCGGCCCCCCTCGCCCCGACTTCGCGCCTTCGGCGCGAACCCCGACCTCTCCCCGCCGGGGAGAGGTGATCCGAGTTCTTCGCGACCGGGTTCGTCATCACGACGGCTCGTGATTGCGCCGGCAGAACCGCGCACGGATCTCAGCTGACCCGTGCCAGGTCCGCGAAGCGCGGGGCCTTCACCTCTCCCCGGCGGGGAGAGGTCGACGCGCGTAGCGCGTCGGACGAGGGAGTGCCGAGCCGTCGTAGTCCCGACCATCCTCTCGAAAGCGGACCTCACTCCGCCGGCGCGCCGTGCGGTGCGACGGGCGCGGCCGGTGCGCCATGGATGGCGGCCGGCGCGGCGCCGGTGTGCTTGAGCGGGCGGTTGCCGGTGAGCGCGCGCAGGAGCACGTAGAACACCGGCGTCAGCACGATGCCGAACAGCGTCACGCCGATCATACCGGAGAACACCGCGACGCCCATGGCGCGGCGCATCTCGGCGCCGGCGCCGGTCGAGACGACGAGCGGCAGAACGCCCATGACGAAGGCCATCGAGGTCATCAGGATCGGCCGCAGCCGCAACCGGCTCGCCTCGATCGCCGCGGCGACCGGCGAGCGGCCGGAGAACTCCAGCTCGCGGGCGAACTCGACGATCAGGATGGCGTTCTTGGCCGACAGGCCGACCAGCACGACGAGGCCGATCTGGGTGAAGATGTTGTTGTCGCCGCCGGCGATCCACACGCCCGTCATGGCGGCGAGGAGCCCCATCGGCACGATCATGATGATGGCGAGCGGCAGCGTCAGGCTCTCGTAGAGCGCGGCCAGCACCAGGAACACCAGCAGGATCGCGATCGGGAACACGATCACGCCCGAGTTGCCGGCGAGGATCTCCTGGTAGGTCAGCTCGGTCCACTCGAAGTCGAAGCCCTTGGGCAACGTCTCCCGGGCGATGCGCGCGATGGCGTCCTGGGCCTGGCCGGTGGAGAAGCCGGGCGCCGCGGCGCCGTTGATGTCGGCGGCCAGGAACCCGTTGTAGCGCATGGCGCGCTCCGGCCCGGACGAGGGCTGGACCTTCAGCACGGCGGCGAGCGGGATCATCTCGCCCGTGGTCGAGCGCACCTTCAGCACGCCGAGATCGTCGGGCCGCGCCCGGAACGGCGCGTCGGCCTGGACCCGCACCGAGTAGGTGCGGCCGAACTTGTTGAAGTCGTTCACGTAGGCCGAGCCGAGATAGACCTGCAGGGTCTCGAACACGTCGGCCACCGGCACCGAGAGCTGGCGCGCCTTGGTGCGGTCGATGTCGGCATAGAGCTGCGGCACGTCGATCTGGAAGCTGGAGAAGGTGCCGATCAGCTCCGGCGTCTGCATGGCCTTGGCCGTGAAGGCGTCGACCGCGCTCTTCAAGGCCTGATAGCCCTGCCCGGTGCGGTCCTCGATCTGCAGCTTGAAGCCGCCGATGGTGCCGAGCCCCGACACCGGCGGCGGCGGGAACATGGCGACGAACGCCTCCTCGATGACGGCGAACCGCTTGTTCAGCTCCATCGCCAGCGCGGGGCCCGAGAGCGCGGCGCTCTTGCGCTCCTCGAACGGCTTCAGGCTGACGAACACGATGCCGGCGTTGGACGAGTTGGTGAAGCCCGAGATCGACAGGCCCGGAAACGCGATGGCGTCCTCGACGCCGTCGGTCTTGCGGGCGATCTCGCTCATCTTGCGGATCACCTCCTCGGTGCGATCGAGCGTCGCGCCGTCGGGCAGACGCGCGAAGCCGACCAGATACTGCTTGTCCTGCCCGGGCACGAAGCCGCCCGGCACCACCTGGAACAGCCCGTAGGTGACGCCGATCAGCACCAGATAGACGCCCATGGCGATCGCACGATGCGAGATGATCCTCCCGACGCTGCTGCCGTAGACGCTCGAGCTCTTCCGGAACGCGGCGTTGAATCCGCGAAAGAACCAGCCGAGCGATCGGTCGAGCATGCGCGTCACCACGTCTTTCGGGGCGTCGTGGCCCTTCAGCAGCAATGCGGCGAGCGCCGGCGACAGGGTGAGCGAGTTGACGGCCGAGATGACGGTCGAGATCGCGATGGTGAGGGCGAACTGCCGATAGAACTGGCCGGTGAGGCCGGAGATGAAGGCGAGCGGCACGAACACGGCGACCAGCACCAGCGCGATGGCGATGATCGGTCCCGACACCTCCTCCATGGCCCGGTAGCTCGCCTCCAGCGGCGAGAGACCGGCCTCGATGTTGCGCTCGACGTTCTCGACCACGACGATCGCGTCGTCGACCACGATGCCGATCGCCAGCACCAGGCCGAACAGCGTGAGCGCGTTGATCGAGAAGCCGAAGGCGTACATCACCGCGAAGGTGCCGACGATCGACACCGGCACGGCGAGCAGCGGAATGATCGAGGCGCGCCAGGTCTGCAGGAAGACGATCACCACCAGCACGACGAGGGCGATCGCCTCGAGCAGCGTGTGCACGACCGCCTCGATCGAGGCGCGGATGAACTGGGTCGGATCGTAGACGATCGAGTAGGTGACGCCTTCCGGCATGGCGCCCTGCAGCTCGGCCATGGTCCTGCGGACGTTGTCCGAGATCGCGAGCGCGTTGGAGCCGGGCGACTGGAAGATGCCGAGCGCCACGGCCGACTTGTTGTTGAGGAGCGAGCGCAGCGCGTATTCGGAGGCGCCGAGCTCGATGCGGGCGACGTCGGCGAGCCGCACCACGGCGCCGTCGGTGCCGGTCTTGACGATGATCTCGCCGAACTCTTCCGCCGTCTCCAGGCGGCCCTGCGCGTTGATCGAAAGCTGATAGTCGAGCCCCGCAGTGTTGGGCGGGCCTCCGATCACGCCGGCCGCGGCCTGGACGTTCTGGGCGCGGATCTCGCGCACCACGTCGCCCGGGGAGAGGCCGTGCTCGGCGAGCTTGGGCGGATCGAGCCACACCCGCATCGCGTAGTCGCCGCCGCCGAAGATCTGCACGTCGCCGATGCCCTCGATTCGCTTGAGCCGGTCGCGCACGTTGAGGACCGCGTAATTGCGCAGATAGGTGATGTCGTAGCGGTCGTTGGGCGAGAGCAGATGCACCACCATGGTGAGGTCGGGCGAGCTCTTCACCGTGGTGATGCCGAGCCGGCGCACGTCCTCGGGCAGGCGCGGCTCGGCTTGCGAGACGCGGTTCTGCACGAGCTGCTGGGCCTTGTCGGGATCGGTGCCGAGCCGGAACGTGACGGTCAGCGTCATCAGCCCGTCGGTGGTCGCCTGGCTCGCCATGTAGAGCATGCCCTCGACGCCGTTGACGGCCTCCTCGATCGGCGTCGCGACCGACTCGGCGATCACCTTCGGCGATGCGCCCGGATAGGTGGCGCGCACCACGACCGAGGGCGGCGCGACCTCGGGATATTCCGAGATCGGCATCACCCGCATGGCAAGGAGACCGGCCAGGAAGATCAGCACCGACAGGACGCCGGCGAAGATCGGGCGATCGATGAAGAAGCGGGAGAAGGACATCGGGGGTGTCTTTCGACGCGCCGGTCGGAGCCGTCATTCCGGGGCGCCGCGACGCGGCGAACTCGGAATCCAGCGGCGAGCTCGGAACTCGGGGGGTGGATTCCGGGGTCGCGCGTTCGGCGCGCCCCGGAACGACCAGTGTGTTTGTTTCGATCGGCGCGCTACTGCGCCTCGGTCACCTTCACGCCGTCGGGCTTGGTCCACGAGGCCGTGTCCATGCCGACCGGCTTGGGGTCGACGACGACGCCGGGGCGCACCCGCTGCAAGCCGTTGACGACGATGCGCTCGCCCTCGTTCAGGCCCTGCGTGACGATCCGCAGGCCGTCCGTCGCGGCCCCCAGCGCGATCACCCGGTAGGCCGCCTTGTTGTCGTCGCCGACGACGAGGACGAACCGCTTGTCCTGGTCGGTTCCCACCGCGCGCTCGTTGACGAGCAGGGCGGGCTCAGGCTTCGGCTGGCCCATGCGCAGCCGGACGAACTGGCCCGGCATCAGGGTGCCGCGCGGATTGTCGAACACGGCGCGCACCCGCACCGTGCCGGTGCGCCCGTCGACCTGATTGTCGATGAGCTGCATGGCGCCAGTGAGCGGCTCGCCGCCGTCGCGGTCGAGCAGGACCGGGATGCGATCGACCGCCGTATGGGCGTCGCCGACCCGCTCGGTCGCCGCGATGGCGTCGAGGGCGCGGCGCACCGCGCCTTCGTCGGCGTCGAAGCGGGCGTAGATCGGATCGACCGAGACCAGCGTGGTGAGCACCGGCGCGGCGGCGCCGGCCGCCACCAGATTGCCGACCGTCACATCCTGGCGCCCGACCCGACCGGACACCGGGGCGCGCACCTGCGTCCAGTCGAGGTTCAGGCGCGCCGTCGTCAGGCTCGCCTGGGCAGCCTGCAGGTTGGCGGCGGCCTCGCGCTCGGCGTTGACACGCTGGTCGAGGTCGCGCTGCGACACGGTGCGCGAGCCGAACAGCTGCTGGCCGCGCTCGAGGTCGTTGCGGGCGAGCGCCAGGCGCGCCTCGGCGGCGGCGACCTGCGCCTCGGCGCGGGCGACCTCGGCCGCATAGGGGGCGGGGTCGATGGTGACGAGAAGGTCGCCCTTGTGGACCAGCGCGCCCTCGACGAAATGCACGTTCTGCACGGCGCCGGCGACCCGCGGCCGCACCTCGACGCGCTCGATCGCCTCCAGGCGTCCGGAGAACTCGTCGAACAGGGTGACCGGGCGACGCTGCACGGCGGCGACCGAGACCGGGACGGCGGCCGGGACGGCGGCGGCCGGCGTGCTCGACCGGGCCGGACCGACGCCGAACTGGGTCACGCCGACGAGTCCGGCCGCGACGATCGCCACCAGCGCGGTGCCGGCCAGAATGGTACGATGGGGGGTCATGCTGCGCTCCGTCCACTTCTTTAGTGAACGCTAAATAAAGGCCTGGACGGGGCGCGTCAAGGGACATATATAGCGATCAGTAAAAAACAAGAAGGTGTGTGGCCTTGGCTCTGGGACGCCCGCGGACATTCGACATGGACGAGGCCCTCGACCGCGCCCTCCAGGTGTTCTGGCGGCGCGGCTACGAGGGCGCCTCGATCGCCGAGCTGACTCAGGCGATCGGCATCGCGCCGCCGAGCCTCTACGCGGCGTTCGGCAATAAGGAAGGCCTGTTCCGCAAGGTTCTGGAGCGCTACGTCGCGGTCCGCACCCGGTTCTGGGACGAGGCGCTGGCGGCGCCGAGCGCGCGCGAGATGGTGGCGCGGCTGCTGCACGGCACCGCCGACTTCATGACCGACGCCTGCAATCCGCCCGGCTGCCTGCTGGTGCGCGGCACCGTGGCCTGCTCCGACATGGCCCAGGACGTCCACCAGGAGCTGATCGCCAAGCGCCGCGAGGGCGAGCGCATGGTGTGCGAGCGCCTCCTCGCGGCCAAGGCGGCCGGCGAGCTGCCCGCCGATCTGGATCCGAAGGCGTTCGCCTGCTTCGTCGCCACGGTGCTGGAGGGCATGTCGGTGCATGCCGCCGGCGGTGCGACGCGCGACGATCTGCACGCCGTCGCCGCGATGGCGATGCGCGCCTGGCCGGCGCCGGCCGCGGGTTAGACCCGGCCCGCCCGTCCGGGAGCGCGCCGGCCGGCCAATGCGGCCAGCACCTCGGCGTCCGGCACCTGATGGAAGTCCTCGTAGAAGGCGCCGATCGCCGGGAACCAGGCGGGCGCCTCCAGGCAGACGACGGCGTCCGCCTCCTCCCGCAGGGCGGCGAGGCTGTCGGGGGCGCCGACCGGGACGGCGAGCACCAACCGGGCCGGATCCCCTCGCCGCAGCGCGCGCAGCCCCGCCCGCGCGGTCGCGCCGGTGGCGAGGCCGTCGTCGACCAGGACGACGGTCCGTCCGGTGATCGCGGCGGGTGGGCGGCCGTCCCGGTATCGGGCCTGGCGCCGGGCGATCTCGGCCTGCTCGACCGCGCAGGCCGCCCGGAAGGCCGCCGCATCGACCCGCCCGGCCCGGATCACGTCCGCGTTGCGGAGCACGACCGGCGGGTCGCCCTCGGCGACCGCGCCCATCGCCAGCTCCGGCTGGTCGGGCAGCCCGATCTTGCGGACGATCAGGACGTCGAGCGGCGCATCGAGCGCCGCCGCGATCTCGGCCGCGACCGGCACGCCGCCGCGCGGCAGCGCCAGCACCACGGGCGACTGGTCCTTCAGATCCGCCAGCGCGGCGGCGAGGCGCCGCCCGGCATCGCGACGATCGACGAACATGCCGCCCTCCGGTTCGGGATGCGGCCGGCTCCCGCGACGGACCCGAGCCGCCGTCACATCGTCTCGACGAGGACGACGCCCAGCTCCGCCAGCGCCCGCCGGGTGGCGGCGACCGAGCCGTCGACGTCGATGCCGCGGCAGCCCTCCTCCACCACGGTCACGTCGAAGCCGAGCCGGCGGGCATCCTCGGCCGAGAAGCGGACGCAGAAGTCGAGCGCGAGCCCGACCACGACGACACGCGAGAAGCCGCGCTCGCGCAGATAACCGGCGAGGCCGGTCGGGGTCCGGCGGTCGTTCTCGTAGAAGGCCGAGTAGGAATCGATCTCGCGCCGGAAGCCTTTGCGGAGAACGAGGGCGGCGTGCGGGATCCGCAAGTGTCGATGGAACGCCGCGCCCTCGGTCTCCTGCACGCAATGATCCGGCCAGACGATCTGGGCGCCGTAGGCCAGCGTCACCTGATCGAACGGCTTGCGCCCCGCATGCACCGAGGCGAAGGAATGATGCCCGGCCGGATGCCAGTCCTGGGTCAGCACGACGTGCCGGAATTTCTCGGCGAGCCGCAGGATCGGCGCCACCACGGCGTCGCCGTCCGGCACCGGTAGCGCGCCGCCGGGACAGAAGTCGTTCTGGACGTCCACCACCAGGAGGACGTCGCGGTCGTCGATCGCCGCACCCGCACCCATGTCGCTCTCCACACTGTCCGTCCGGCCGCGCACATACCGCCGGCCCGCACCGGAGACGGTATCGCGGTGCGCAGTATGGCTCAGTGCGACAGCAGGCAACAGACCGGGCTCTCGGTCAGGAGCCCGCGCGTCACCCCGCCGAACATCCATTCGCCGAGTCGGCTGTGGCCGTAGCCGCCGGCGACGATCAGATCGACGCGCTCCTCGCGGGCGAGCCGGATCAGCGCGTCGATCGCGCTGCCCTCGTCGTGCACCGTGACGGTCGCGACCGCGATGCGGTGGCGCGCGAGATGGCGACCGATGTCGTCGAGGTTCTGCCGGGCGGCGGCTTCGCCGTCCGGCGAGCAGACCTCGGCCACCATCACGCTGTCGGCCTCGTGCAGGAAGGGCAGCGCGTCGGCGACGGCGCGCCGCGCCTCGCGGGTGTCCTTCCAGGCGACCAACACCTTGTGCGGCACCAGCGTGTCCACGGCGTCGGGCACCAGCACGACGGGCCGGCCGGCGCGCAGGATCACGCTGCCGGGGTCGAGCGAGCGGAACACGTCGTCGGGCTGCGGTCCGGCGCCGATCACGATCAAGTCGGCGGCGCGGGCCGCCCGGGTCACCGCCTCGAGCGGGAAGTCGAGGCTGCCGCGCCATTCGACCGGCCGGTTGCCGGGCCCGACCAGCGACCGGAAATGCGCGCCGAGGCCGCCGAGCTCCTGCACCATCGCCTCCTTCTCTTCGGCCGAGGGACCGAAGTCGACCACCAGCCCCTCCGCCGCGAAGGGCGGGCGCGGCCCGACCCCGGCGACCCCGATCAGGGTCGCGTGGAACCGCTCGCCCAGTCCGCTCGCCAGACGCACCCGGGCGTCCGACGCCGCGTCGATGCCCACGTGCACCATCACGGTCGCATAGGACATGGCTCGCTCCTCACCTGCTTCGGCAGCCCACCGGTCCGTTTCCCCGTGCCCGGCCGGCCGCGTGGCTCAGCCCTTCGTCTCCACGGCGATGGTCTTGGCGGTCTTGGGCGGCACCGCCGCCTTGGGCAGCCTGACGGTCAGCACGCCGTCGGCGACGCTGGCCGTGATGGCGTCCTCGGCGATGCCGGCGGGAAGCTGGAACGAGCGCTGGAACGACCCGAAGCGGCGCTCGGCCACGTGCCAGCCCTCGCGGCTCTCGTCACGCTCCTCCTTCTTCTCGCCCTTGATGGTGAGAATGCCGTCGGCGAGCGTCACCTGGACGGCCTCCGGCGGGATGCCGGGCAGCTCGGCCGTGATCTGATAGGCCGCGTCGGTCTCGACCAGATCGACGGCGGGACGGCGGACGCCGGCCTCGTCGGCGAGCAGCGGCGGCCGCATGGCGAAGAAGCTGCTGCCGAACGGGACGTCGAAGCCGCGTCCGAAGTCCTCGAACAGGCGGTCCATCTGGCGGCGGAGTCGCTCGAAGGGATCCCGCCCGGACAGCGCCCGCGGCGCGGGCGGCGTCGGCGTCTGCGACGGCTGGGTCGCGGGGGCCTGCACGACAGTCTCGGTCTCGGCCATGATGGTCTCCTTTTCGGATCCTGGTTGGTCTCCTTTCCGGTCCCGCCGGACGTCGGCGGGGCGATGACGAAGGATAGGATCACGTCGACCGCGGGTGTTGACGGCGGTCAATTCCGCCCGAGCGACGGGCGGCACGGACCGTCACGGTCGCGCGACGGAGCGGGTTTCGTCGCGGGCTTCGTCGGAACCGCCGGCGTTGCTCAGCGCCGGCCGGAGGCCGGGCCGGCGCCGTCGTCCGGATCGTCCGCCTCGGCCGAGGCGAAGACCCGCGCCGCATCGCCCATCAGCTTCTCGCTGGACGTCCAGAGATCCTTGCCTTGGGCCAGCGCGGTCTCGAACTGGCGGGCGGCGAAGCGGCTCGACAGCGCGATCATGTCGGGCACCGAGCTGGTCTCGGCCATCGCGGTCGCGAAGCCGAATCCGGCCGTCATGTTGGCCTCGAACGCGGCGAGCAACTTGCGGCCCAGCTCCGCCCCGTCGTGCAGCGCCTCCGAGAGCACGTGGTCGGAAAAGGCCTGGTCGGCGTCCTGCGGCCCGCATGCGGCATCCGGCCCGGTCTCGGGGGCGGCCCGGCTGGCCCCGCCCGCCGGGTCGGCGGCGCGGGCCTGCACGCGCTCGCTGCCGCTCCGTCCGCTGCCGGACGGAGCGGCACCGGACGGATGTGGACCGGACGGATGTGGACCGGACGGACGGGCGCTGGACGGACGGGTGCCGGATGGATAATCGAGCGGGGGCAGACCCGGCATCTCGCCGGGCGGATCGGACGGCGGCTTCGCCGGCATGACACAACTCCTCGGCCCGGGCTCTCCCGGGACGCCCAAGGGGACCACCGAGGAGGCTTCTAGGCGTGCAGGCGCTTCAGCGCCTTGCGGTCGCGCAACACGATGCGCCGACAGGTCGGCACCGCGATGGCGCCCGTGCTCTCGAGCTGGGTGAGAGTCCGCGAGATCGTCTCGATCGTCAACCCGAGATAGTCGGCGATGTCCTGGCGCGACATCGGCAGCTCGATCTGGTCGGTCGCCCCCATCCGCTCGGCCAGCTCGAGCAGGAAGCAGGCGACCCGCTCCTGGGCGCTGCGGATCAGCACCAGCATGTGGGTCCGCACCTGCTGCAATTCGCGCGCCGTCAGGGCCCACAGCATGTGGGAGACACGATGCTCGGCCTCGGCGAGCGACACCAGGGCGCTACGCTTGATCACCAGAAGCACCGAGCGGGTCACCGCCTCGGCCGAGCAATGGTGGGCCGCGGTCGCCTCCAGGCCGAACACCTCGCCGGGCAGATAGAACGAGCTGATCTGCCGACGGCCGTCATCCAGCACCTTGTAGGTGCGGGCGGCACCCGAGACCACCTTGTACACGTAGGTCGTCGGCTCGCCCTCGCCGAAGATCTCGGCATTGCGGGCGAAGGCCATCCGCACCCCGAGGGCGTCGAGGCCGGGCGCCCCTTGGGCGCCCTGCTCGGTGGACCACCGATCCACCGGCTTGGCCGGGTGGGTGGGGCTCAGCGTCTGCGCGTTCTGCATCAACATCGCCGCCGGCTCGCTTGGGGACTGGCTCGCTTGGGGACAGGCTCGTTCAGGGACAGCTCGCTCGGGACTGGAAAGCCACCCTGCAACGTAGGGGCGCGGACGGCCGGGTGAAATTCGGGTATGGTCCCTAAGGGCTGTCCCGGAGCAACCCGGAGGGCCGAGGCCCGGTCGCCGTGCAGGGCAGGACCGTTCCGGCGGTGCCCGCGCAAAGGCGTCCGCGCGGGAGGGCCGGATCGCGGAGAGCGTGGATGGCGGAGATCGAGCTGCGATCGTCGGACCCGCCCGCCGCGGCCGCGATCGTTCCGCCGTCCGGGCGCGCCCGGCCGGTGCAGGAGCGGGCCGTCTGGTATGTCGCCGGCGCAGCGCTGCCGGTCGTCGCCTTCCTGCTGCACCGAGTGGCGTCCGGTCTCAGCGACGCGCAGGCGGACCTCGTCTTCATGGTGCCCCCGGTGCTGATCGTCGGCGCCTTCGGGGGCCTCGGCCCGGGCGTGCTCGCCACCCTGCTGGCGCTCGGCCTGCACCTGATGCCGTTCGGCGCGCCGCTCGGCGCGACCGGTCCGGCCCTGATCGCCGGCGCCACCTTCGGGCTGATCGGGCTGGGCATGGCGGTGTTCGGCGAGCGCCTGCGGCTCGCCCGCGACGAGGCGGCCGCCCGCACCCGCGGCCTGATGGCCCGCGAGGCGCACCTGCAGTCGATCCTCTCCAACGTTCCCGACGCCGTGATCATCGCCGACGAGCGCGGCCGCATCGAATTGTTCAGCCCCGCGGCCGAGCGGCTGTTCGGCTACACGGCCGCCGAGGTCCGCGGTCGCAACCTGGGCGTGCTGATGCCGCAGCCCTACAGCGACGCGCATCAGGACCAGGTCGAGCGCTATCTGCGCACCGGCGAGCGCCACATCATCGGCACCGGCCGGGTCGTGGTGGGCGAGCGCAAGGACGGCACGACGTTCCCGATCGCCCTCACGGTCGGGGAGATGCGGTCCGACGGCCGGCGCTTCTTCACCGGCTTCGTGCGCGACCTCACCGAGCGGCAGGAGACCGAGGCGCAGCTCCAGCGCCTGCAGTCGGAGCTCCTGCACGTCTCCCGCCTCACCGCGATGGGCGAGATGGCCTCGGCGCTCGCCCACGAGCTGAACCAGCCGCTGTCGGCGATCGCCAACTATCTCACCGGCTCGCGCCGCCTCCTCGCCGACCCGGCCGAGGACAAGCTCGTGATGGTGCGCGAGGCGATCGACGCCGCCGTGGCGCAGTCGCTGCGCGCCGGGCAGATCATCCGCCGGCTGCGCGACTTCGTCGCCAACCGCGAGCCCGAGAAGCGGGTCGAGAGCCTGAAGGCGCTGATCGAGGAGACCAGCGCGCTGGCCCTGGTCGGCGCCCGCGAGAGTGGCGTCCGGGTGCGGTTGCTGCTCGATCCGGCGGCCGACCGGGTGTTCGTCGACCGCGTCCAGATCCAGCAGGTTCTGCTCAACCTGATGCGCAACGCCATCGAGGCCATGGAGGCCTCGCCGCAGCGCATCCTCACGGTCGCGACCGCCCCCGGCCCCGACCGCAGCGTCATGATCGAGGTCGCCGACACCGGGAGCGGCATCGCGGCCGAGATCGCCGGCCAGCTGTTCCAGCCCTTCGCCACCACCAAGGCCTACGGCATGGGCATCGGCCTGTCGATCTCGCGCACCATCGTCGAGGGGCACGACGGCCGCATCTGGGCCGAGCCCTGCCCTGGCGGTGGCGCGTCGTTCCGGTTTACACTGCCGGCCGTGGTGGGCGAGGAGCTCGGCGATGTCGGCTGACGCGGTCGTTCATGTCATCGACGACGACGAATCGGTGCGCAAGTCGCTCGACTTCCTGCTGCGCGCCGCCGGCTTCCGCACCGCCACCTACGAGACCGCGACGGCCTTCCTGCAGGCGCTGCCGGACGTCGCGCCGGGCTGCATCGTCACCGACGTGAAGATGCCGGAGGTGAGCGGCGTCGATCTCCTGAAGACGCTGCGCGACCGCGACGTGCGCATGCCCGTCGTCGTCATCACCGGACACGCCGACGTGCCGATGGCGGTCGAGGCGATGAAGAACGGCGCCGTCGACTTCCTGGAGAAGCCGTTCGACGACGAGGTGCTGCTCGTCTCGATCCGCACCGCGCTCGCCGCCGCCGCCGGCGCCGCCGAGCGCGAGGCGGCGCGCAACGACCTGCGCACCCGCATCGCCGCGCTGTCGCGGCGCGAGCGCGAGGTCTTGGACGGGCTGGTCGCCGGCAAGCCCAACAAGACGATCGCCTGGGATCTCGGCATCAGCCCGCGCACCGTCGAGATCTACCGCGCCAACGTGATGACCAAGATGCGCGCCGTCAGCCTCTCCGAGCTGGTGCGCATGACCCTCCTGGCCGAGCTCGACGACCAGCCGGCCGGCTCCGCCGACCCGGTGCGCTGAGCGCCCGGGATCGCGCCCCCCCTCCGCCCGCATCGCGACCCCGAGATCATTTTGAGCCGCGTCAAGACACTGGCGCGCGGTTGGTCTCTTCTCGCCGGCGGCCCCCGCCGACATCCCCGCCGCGACCGGCGGCGGCCCGATCCCTTCGAGACGCCGCCGCGCGCCGGGTGCGCGCGGTCGTCGGTGGAACCGCGGTCGAGCGCCATGACACGGAACGATCCGGCCCCGAACGACCCCGCCCGCGACGGCGCCGCACCGAGCGACGCCGCACCGAGGGACGCCGCACCGAGGGACGCCGGCGACTGCCGCGACGGCGCGTCCCTGCCGACCATCGTGGTCGTCGACGGCGACCCGGCGCTGCGTCACGCCCTCCACTTCGCGCTCGGGGTCGAGGGATTTTCGGTGCGCGCCTTCGCCTGCGCGGCGGACCTTCTGTCCTCCGACGACCTCGCCGATCTCGCCTGCGTGGTGACGGAGGCGCGGCTGCCCGACATGGCCGGCCTCGACCTCGTCGCGCGGCTGCGCCGCCGCCGCGCCCGCCTGCCCGCCTTGCTGATCACGGCCGATCCGACCCTGCGCCTGCGCCGCGCCGCCGCCGACGCCGGCGTCCGCCTGATCGAGCAGCCGCTCAACGGCGACAGCGTCGTCGAGGGCGTGCTGGCCCTGGTGGCCGGGTCCGTCGGATCACCGCGGTCGTTTGCCGCGGAGTCGAAGAGCTGAGACGCACTGCGGCGTTCTCCGTCATTGTCGGGCTCGACCCACGGCTGTCCGGCACGGATTGTGCTTTATGCGGCGAGCCTCGGTTGGTGGCGC
>NZ_JBHUIW010000014.1:0-147409 GCF_042682915.1 Rhodoplanes azumiensis
CGCCTGTCCACAAATCCCCAGCTCCTAAACCACTCAAAATCTAATGGTTGCTACGCGTGCACGGAACAAGGGCGGGGCCCCGCCCTACAGGGCCTGCACCTCGACGACGCCGGGGATCGCCTTGATGGCGCCGGCGATCTGGGGGGAGACCTTGTAGCGGCCCTTCAGCTTCACCTCGATCTCGGCCTCCGACAGGAGGAGCACGATCGACACGTCGCCGCCGCTGCTTTCGCGCGCCGGCGCCGGTGCGGTGCTGCCCGGGCGTCCCGCGACGCCCCCTGCCCCGGCCGACGGACCGCCGCGGCCGGCGCCCTGGCCACCGGCCGGCTCCAGGCGCTTGGCCACCGCCTCGATCGGGGCCTCGTCGCGCAGGAAGATTCTCAGGCCCTTCTGTTGCTTCGCGGCGGCTTCGTCCAACAGCTCGACGGTCTGGATGCGGGCCCGCACCTCCTCGCCTTCGACATTGGCGGCGATGAACAGCAGCACGGCGCGGCCGGGCTCGAGCAGGTCACGGTACTGCGCCAAGGCCTCGGCGAACAGGATCGCCTCGTAGTGGCCGGAGGGGTCGGAGAGGCCGATGATGCCCATCTTGTTGCCGGTCTTGGTGCGCCGCTCGGTGCGCGACACCACGGTGGCGCCCAGCCGCCCGGCCGTGGCGCCGGCCTTCACGCTGCGCGAGAACTCGGCCCAGGTCTGCAGGCGCAGCCGCTTCAACAAGTGCGCGTAGTCGTCGAGCGGATGGCCGGTGAGGAAGAAGCCGATCGCGTCGTACTCGCGCTGCAGCTTCTCGGCCGGCAGCCAGTGCTCGTAGGCCGGGATGCGCAAGGGCTCGGGCGCGGCGGCGCCGCCGAAGAAGTCGGTCTGGCCGCTCGCCGCCGCCTCGTGGGTGCGCTGCGCGGTGGCGAGCACCGCCTCGACCGCCGCGTGCGCCCGGGCGCGGTCCGGCTCGATGCAGTCGAAGGCGCCGGCGGCGGCGAGGCTTTCCAGCACGCGCTTGTTGACCTGGCGCGGATCGACGCGGCGGGCGAAGTCGGCGAGGTCGCGGAACGGCTTGCCGTCGCGGCCGGCGACGATCGCCTCGACGGCCTGGCGGCCGATGCCCTTGATGGCGGCGAGCGCGTAGAAGATCGTGTCGCCGGCGACGTCGAAGTCGACGCCGGAGCGGTTGACGGAGGGCGGCGCGACCGTGATGCCGAGCCGCTCGGCCTCCGAGCGGAAGTCGGAGAGCTTGTCGGTGTTGCCCATGTCGAGCGTCATCGACGCGGCCAGGAACTCGACCGGATAGTTCGCCTTCAGATAGGCGGTCTGGTAGGAGACGAGCGCGTAGGCTGCCGCGTGGCTCTTGTTGAAGCCGTAGTCGGCGAACTTGGCGAGCAGATCGAAGATCATGTCGGCCTGCGCCTTGTCGACGCCGCGCTCCATCGCGCCGTCGACGAAGCGGATGCGCTGCTTGTCCATCTCGGCGCGGATCTTCTTGCCCATGGCGCGCCGCAGGAGATCGGCCTCGCCGAGCGAGTAGCCGGACAGCGCCTGCGCGATCTGCATCACCTGCTCCTGGTAGATGATGACCCCGAAGGTCTCGCGCAGATACGGCTCCAGCTTGGGATGGATGTATTCGGGCTGCTCGTGCCCGTGTTTTCGGGCACAGTACGTGGGAATGTTGGCCATCGGGCCCGGGCGATAGAGCGCCACGAGCGCGATCAGATCCTCCAGCCGGTCGGGCCGCATGTCGACGAGCGCGCGCCGCATGCCCTGGCTTTCCACCTGGAACACGCCGACCGTCTCGCCCCGGGTCAGCATCTCGTAGGTCTTCTTGTCGTCGAGCGGGATGTGGGCGAGGTCGATGGTGACGCCGCGCCGCGCCAGGAGCTTGACGGCGGTGTCGAGCGTCGTGAGCGTCTTGAGGCCGAGGAAGTCGAACTTCACCAGGCCCGCCTGCTCCACCCATTTCATGTTGAACTGGGTGACCGGCATGTCGGACTTGGGGTCGCGATAGAGCGGCACCAGATGGGAGAGATCGCGGTCGCCGATCACGATGCCGGCGGCATGCGTCGAGGCGTGGCGGTTGAGGCCTTCGAGCTTCTGGGCGATCGCGAAGGCGCGCGCCACCACGGGCTCGGTGTCGCGGGCCGCCTGCAGCTTGGGCTCGCCCTCGATCGCCTCCTTCAGGGTGACGGGCTTGGCCGGATTCTGCGGGACGAGCTTGCACAGCTTGTCGACCTGGCCGTAGGGCATCTCCAGCACGCGCCCGACGTCGCGCAGCACGCCGCGCGCCTGCAGCGTGCCGAACGTGATGATCTGAGCGACGTGATCCCGTCCGTAGCGCTTCTGGACGTAGTCGATCACCTCGCCGCGGCGGTCCTGGCAGAAGTCGATGTCGAAGTCCGGCATCGACACGCGGTCGGGGTTGAGGAAGCGTTCGAACAGCAGGCCGAAGCGGATCGGGTCGAGATCCGTGATGGTGAGCGCCCAGGCGACCACCGAGCCGGCGCCCGAGCCGCGGCCCGGGCCGACCGGGATGCCCTGGCCCTTCGCCCACTGGATGAAGTCCGACACGATCAGGAAGTAGCCGGGAAAGCCCATGCGGGCGATGACGCCGAGCTCGAAGGCGAGGCGCTCGCGATACTCCTCCTCGGTGTGGCCGGGGGCGACGCCGTGCGCCTTCAGCCGCGCCTCCAGCCCCTCGGCGGCGCGCGCCCGCACGGTCGCCTCCTCGTCGAGAGGCTCGCCGGTCTCGGTGCCGTAATGCGGCAGGATCGGTTTTCGCGTGCGCGGCCGGTAGGCGCAGCGCTGGGCGATCTCGACCGTGGCAGCGAGCGCCTCGGGCAGATCCGAGAACAGCGCCGCCATCTCGGCCCGGGTCTTGAAGCGGTGCTCCGGCGTGAGGTGGCGACGGTCCTCCTCGGCGAGGAGCCGGCCCTCGGCGATGGCGAGCAGCGCGTCGTGCGCCTCGTAGTCCTCGGCCGTCGCGAAGAACGGCTGGTTGGTTGCGACCAGCGGCAGGCCCCGCGCATAGGCGAGGTCGACCAGCGCCGGCTCGACCAGGCGCTCGGCCGGGGTGCCGTGCCGCTGCAGCTCGACATAGAGGCGGTCGCCGAACAGGCGCTCCAACGTGGCGAGCCGGCTCGCGGCGAGCGCGCCCTGCCCGGCCGCGATCGCCCGGTCGAGCGGGCCGTCCGGGCCGCCGGTGAGCAGGATGAGCCCGTCGCTGTGCCCCTCGAGCCAGCCGACCTCGATGTGCGGCGCCTCGGTCGACGGCGTCTCCAGGAAGGCCCGGGAGTTGAGCCGCATCAGGTTGCCGTAGCCCGCCTCGCGGGCCGCGAGGAGAACGATGCGCGGCAACGTGCGGGCGTGCGGGCCGGCACGGCCGATGGCGCCGCCGGGCTGCTCCTGGTCGCAGAAATCGACGGCGAGCGAGATGCCGACGATCGGCTGGATGCCGTAGCCCGAGAGCTTCTCGGAGAACTCCAACGCGCCGAACAGATTGTCCGTGTCGGTCAGGGCGAGCGCCGGCTGGCGGTCGGCCTTGGCGAGGCCGGCGAGCTTGCCGATCGGCAGCGCGCCTTCGAGCAGCGAATAGGCCGAGTGGACGTGCAGGTGGACGAAGCCGGGATCCTTGGCGAGCGCCGGCGGCGGGGATGGTGCGATCTCGCCGACGGCGGCACCGGCGACACGCGCACCGGCGACACGCGCGCCGGCGATGCTCGCGCCGGCGATGCTCGCGACGACCGCGGCCGCACCGGCGTCCGGCGGCGGCGCCTCGGCCTTCGGCGTCCCGGCACCCGGGACGGACGGGGTCGAACTCGGTACGGTCACGGCGGCACTCGCAAGGGTCGGACGGCCGCCCCGCGGCCGCGCGCACGGCCCGACTCGCCGGCCGGGCCCTCCGCCCCCACATTCGCGAACCGCGCGTGCTCCTGTCTACCGACCGACCCTCGTCACCCACAGCCGTGTCACCCACAGCCGTGTCACCCACGGCCGGATCACCCACGGCCGGATCACCCACGGCCGCGACGCGGCGACGCCGCGCGCCGCCCGACGATCCCTCCCCCACGACGCCTTCAGATCACCGCGAACAGCTTGGCCCACACGACGAGCGTTCCGGCCAGCAGGGTCATCGAGGTCAGGGCTCGCATCAGATCGCTGGCGGCGGCGCGCATGATCGTCTCCCTCGACATCGGAAAAGAACATGACGAGAACACTAGTTCTTCCTCCGTTCTCATGTCAAGCCGGAACGACATCCCGTCGCGCGACCCGGCGAGCATAGCCCGCTCTTTTCTCCCAAAGGTTTAACGAACCTCGACTTTTCGCGATCCAATTAATCGAAACGAAAACTGCGGCTGGCATGGTGTCGCCGATCGCCGGCGGTACCGCGACGAGCGCGAAGGAGGCGCAGATGGAAGAGCGCCGCAGAGTCAGTCGTCTTCGGGTTCTCAAGACGGGCCGAATCGCCACCAGCGACAAGGCGCCGAAGATCGAGTGCGCCGTGCGCAACCTGTCCGACGCCGGCGCCTGCCTGCAGGTCCATTCCGGCACCTTCGGCATCCCGCGCGAGTTCGAGCTCTACATGGAAGGCGGCCAGCCGCAGCCCTGTCGGGTGGTCTGGCGCACCGAGAACCGGCTGGGTGTCAGGTTCGGTTGACGCGTGCGATCCGAAAAAATCGAAGCGTTCCAGAAGATTGACCGGGATCAATCGAGCGTTCGCGGTGCGTTCCCCCGCGGATGTCGCGGCGAAACGAGCGATCAGCGAATAGCGAGTAACCGTAGCCAGGAGAGCCGGTAGCCAGCGGGTTTGCGAGGCGGCCGCGGTCGTCGATCGCTGTAAGCCACGCGCGACTTGCCGACCCCCTACTCCAGCTCGATGATGCGCCCGTCCTTCAGGGTGACGCGGCGGTCCATGCGAGCGGCGATGTCGAGATTGTGGGTGGCTATCACGGCGGCCAGCCGCGATGCGCGCACCAGCTGGGTGAGCGCCCGGAACACGTGCTCCGAGGTCTTCGGATCGAGATTTCCGGTCGGTTCGTCGGCGAGCAGGAGGCGCGGCGCATTGGCGACCGCACGCGCGATGGCGACGCGCTGCTGCTCGCCGCCCGACAATTCCGACGGCCGATGCGGCAGCCGGTCCTTCAGGCCGAGATAGGACAACAGCTCCTCGGCGCGCGCCTCCGCCTGCTTGCGCGGCAGGCCGCGGATCATCTGCGGCAGCATGACGTTCTCGAGCGCCGTGAACTCGCCGAGCAGATGATGCGCCTGGTAGACGAAGCCGACGTCGTTGCGGCGGATGCGGGTGCGCTCGCTGTCCGACAGACCGGAGGTCGGCACGTCGTCGATGAACACCTCGCCGGCGTCCTGGTGCTCCAGAAGGCCGGCGATGTGCAGAAGCGTCGACTTGCCCGAGCCGGACGGCGCGATCAGCGCCACCATCTGGCCGGACCACACGGCGAGCTCGGCGCCTTTGAGCACGTCGAGGACGACGTCGCCCTGCCGGTACTGCCGCTCGACCTGGTGCAGGAAAACGACGGGACTTTCGGTCGCGGCCATGGGTGCTTTCGCCTACTCGTACCGGAGCGTCTCGACCGGATCGAGACGGGCCGCGCGCCAGGAGGGATAGAGGGTCGCCAGCAGCGACAGGCCGAGCGCCATCACGACGACCGCGATGGTCTCGGAGACGTCCATCTCGGCCGGCAGCCGGGAGAGGAAATAGAGCTCGCGCGGGAACAGGTCGGTCTGCGTCACCCAGGACAGGAACTGGCGGATCGAGTCGATGTTCACGCACACCAGCGTGCCGACCACGAAGCCGGTCAGTGTGCCGACCACGCCGATCGAGGCGCCGGTGATCAGGAACACCCGCATGATCGCCCCCTGCGTCGCCCCCATGGTGCGCATGATGGCGATGTCCTGGCTCTTGTCCTTCACCAGCATGATCAGGCCCGACACGATGTTGAGCGCGGCGACCAGCACGATCAGCGTGAGGATCAGGAACATGACGTTGCGCTCGACCTGCAGGGCGTTGAAGAAGGTCGAGTTCCGCTGCCGCCAGTCGATCATGTAGATGGGCCGTTGGGCGGCCTCGGCGACGAGCTTGCGGTAACGATCGATCGAGTCCGGATCGTTGGTGTAGACCTCGATCGCGGTGACGTCGTTCGAGCGATTGAAGTAGGCCTGCGCCTCCGGCAGCGGCATGAACACGAAGGCGGCGTCGTATTCCGACATGCCGATCTCGAAGACCGCCACCACCTTGTACGGCTTGATGCGCGGGGTGGTGCCCATCGGCGTGACGGCGCCGCGCGGCGCGACCAGCGTCAGATTGTCGCCGACCTGCAGCGAGAGCTGATCGGCGAGCCGCCGGCCGATGGCGATCCCCTGCCCCTGGTCGAAGCCCTCGAGCGTGCCCTTCTTGATGTTCTTCGACACCGAGGCGAGCTTGTCGAGGTCGCCGGCCCGCATGCCGCGCACCAGCACGCCGTTCGCCGCGAAGGGCGACGAGGCGAGCGCCTGGCCCTCGACGATCGGCGCCGCGAGCCGGATGCCCGGCACGGCGGCGATGCGCTGCGCCACCGGATCGAAGTCGGTCAGCGGCGACTCGAGCGGCTGGATCAGCAGATGGCCGTTGAGGCCGAGGATCTTGTCCAAGAGCTCGGTGCGGAAGCCGTTCATCACGGCCATCACGATGATCAGGGTCGCGACGCCCAGCATGATGCCGAGGAACGAGAACCCGGCGATCACCGAGATGAATCCCTCCTTGCGCCGCGCCCGCAGATAGCGCAGCGACAGCATCCATTCGAAGGGTGCGAAGGGTCTCGTCCCGGCAGCGTCGGTCATGGCGGCTCTTTCCACGCGGGATTACACCCGATTCTGCCGGATTCGCGAGCCCCGCGTGTGGGTCGCGCCGCGTTACCCGCAGGTTTGATCGGCCCTTCCGATTTCATTGAATTCGGGCGGAATCGGGCCGGGGTCTCACCGTGTCGTCATTCCGGGGCGCGGCGCAGCGGCGAACCCGGAATCCACCCCCGAGCACGGCGTTCGCGGCTGGATTCCGGGTTCGCGGGTCTTCGACCCGCGCCCCGGAATGACAGAGCCTCACCCCACCGGCGCGAGCCGCTCCAGCACGTCGGCCGGCGACAGAAGCTCGCGGTCGCCGCCGGAGCGGCGCTTCAGCTCGACCTTGCCCTCCTTGAGGCCCTTGGGGCCGACCAGGATCTGCCACGGCACCCCGATCAGATCGAGGGTGGCGAACTTGGACCCCGGGCGCTCGTCGAGATCGTGATAGAGCACCTCGACGCCGCGCACCGTGAGCGCCTGGTACAACTCGCCGGCCGCCGCGTCGGTCGCGGCATCGCCCTGCTTGAGGTTGGCGATGCCGACCCGGAACGGCGCGACCGGCTCCGGCCAGACGATCCCGGCCTCGTCGTGCGAGGCCTCGATCAACGCCGCCACCAGCCGGGTCGGGCCGATGCCGTAGGAGCCCATGTGGACCGGCTTCTCGCTGCCGTCCGGATGCGCCACCACGGCCTTCATGGGCGCCGAGTACTTGGTGCCGAAGTAGAAGATGTGGCCGACCTCGATGCCGCGCGCCGACACCCGGTCGGCCTCCGGGATCGCCGCGAAGGCGGCCTCGTCGTGCTTCTCCGAGGTCGCGGCGTAGTGCGACGTCCAGCGGTCGACGATCGCCTGGATGCCGGCGACATCGTCGAAGTCGACGCCCGCCTCCGGCACCGGCAGGTCGAGATAGTCGCGATGGCAGAACACCTCGCTCTCGCCGGTCTGCGCCAGGATGATGAACTCGTGGGAGAGGTTGCCGCCGATCGGGCCGGTGTCGGCGACCATCGGGATCGCCCGCAGGCCGAGCCGCGCGAAGGTCCGCAAGTATGCGACGAACATCTTGTTGTAGGCGTGCTTGGCGCCCTCGTAGTCGAGGTCGAACGAGTAAGCGTCCTTCATCAGGAACTCACGCCCGCGCATCAGCCCGAATCGCGGCCGCACCTCGTCGCGGAACTTCCACTGCAGGTGATAAAGGTTCAGCGGCAAGTCCTTGTACGACCGCACATAAGCGCGGAACACCTCGGTCACCATCTCCTCGTTGGTGGGACCGTAGAGCATCTCGCGCTCGTGCCGGTCCTTGATGCGCAGCATCTCCTTGCCGTAATCGTCGTAGCGTCCGCTCTCGCGCCACAGCTCGGCCGATTGGATGGTGGGCATCAGCATCTCGATCGCGCCCGAGCGATCCTGCTCCTCGCGGACGATTCGGCAGACCTTGTTCAGGACGCGCAGCCCGAGCGGCAGGAAGGCATAGATGCCGGCCGATTCCTGCCGGATCATGCCGGCGCGCAGCAGCAGCCGGTGCGACACGATCTCCGCTTCTTTTGGCGTCTCGCGCAGAATCGGGAGGAAAAATCGGGACAGGCGCATGTCGAAACTCCTCGAGGAATGGTGCAGAGAAACCGGATTAGCGTCGAAAATACAAGGGTGATCGAAGACCGGCCGGGATGCCGGCGGCGTTGCTCTCCGGGCGCCCGGTTTCGTTAACCAAGACAACTTCTGGACATGTTGCAGCGCGAGACAACTGGGATGACAAGGCGGAATCCTTTGGCTATGAAACGAACGTCGTTCCTGACGTTCCGGGATTGAAACAATGTTGCGTCAGGAACGCGGTCCAGGTCTGTGGGAGGAAGAGCCAAACGGCGCGCTCGATCGCAGCCGCCCCTAGAACAACAGAGCGGGGAAATGGCAGAAAACTCGGCGTAGAAGGCAGGACCGCGGTCCTGCTTTTTTTTTGCCCGGAGGGCTGCGCGCCCTCGCGCCCCCCTCCCCGCGCCCGCGTCACGGGCGCACGAGCGGCAGGCGTATGGGTCCGAGCGCGGCGTCCACGCGCCGCGCCGGGCCGGGCAGCCTCACCGCGGGAACAGCCCCCACAGCGTCGCGAATCGCTCCATGTCGACGGCGCCGCCCGTCACGGCGACCCAGAAGGCGCCGACCAGAACCGTGGTGACGAGCGTCGTCCAGCCGGCCTTGGCGAGGAGCCGCGGCGCCGTCGGCGCGCCCGGATCGGTGCCCGGCGAAATATCGCCGGTCTCGTGCTGCGAGCGCACGCCGAACGGCAGGATCGCGAACAGCACGATCCACCAGGTGACGAAGTAGATGGCCGCGAAGGTCGTCCAGGGCATGGGGGTGAGTGCCCGTCAGGTCGCCAGGAATTCGTGTCCGTCATGCCCGGCCTCGTGCCGGGCATCCACGTTCTTGCCTGACGCGAGTACCCGGCGTGGATGGCCAGGACAAGCCCGGCCATGACGATGCCGGACAGCCGGCCTCGGCACCCCCCTCACCCGGATCTCGCGTCGACGCGCGAGATCCGACCTCTCCCCGCCGGTGAGAGGTGTGAGGAACGCCCCTGCCCTTTACGCCTGCTCGAGCTCGACGAGCGTGCCGTTGAAGTCCTTCGGGTGGAGGAACAGCACCGGCTTGCCGTGGGCGCCGATCTTGGGGTTGCCGTCGCCGAGCACGCGGGCGCCGCCGGCCTTCAGCCGATCGCGCGCCGCGAGGATGTCGTCGACCTCGTAGCAGATGTGGTGGATGCCGCCGTCCGGGCTCTTCTCCAGGAACTTGGCGATCGGCGAGTTCTCGCCGAGCGGATGCAGGAGCTCGACCTTGGTGTTGGGCAGCTCGATGAACACCACGGTGACGCCGTGGGCCGGCTGCGGCAGCGGCTCGGAGACCTTCGCTCCCATGGTCTCGCGATAGAGCTTGCAGGCCTTCTCCAGATCGCCGACGGCGATCGCGACATGGTTGAGACGTCCGATCATGACGGTCCCCTCTGGCTGGCGTCGCGGACCACCCGCGCCGCCCGTTGTATCCCTTTATGCCCGATCGCGACCGCTCAGACTGTCAGTACGTGTACGAGGCAGAGCGGCTTCTTGCCCCAGGCCGCCGCGATGCCGCCCCGCACCGCACGCCGTACCGCCTCGGCGACCGTGTCGGGATCGCGCCTGCGGGCACGAGGAAGGTGCTCGACCGTCTCCGCCGCGGTCTGCACGGCCTGCGCCGCGAGGCTCTTGCCGCGGGCGTCGGCCTCCGGGATGCCGATCAGCTCGACCTCGGGATCGGCGCAGAGCGTGCCGGTCTCGTCGAGCGCGAGCGCCACCGAGACGACCCCGACGAAGCCGAGCCGCCGACGGTCCGCCACCGTGCGGGCCTCGGCCTCGACGATGAGCCAGCCGTCCTTGTAGAGGCGCCCCTGCGGCACCTCGTCGACGATGCCGGCCGGCCCCGGCGCGAGGCGCACGAGATCGCCGTTGCGGCAGCCGACGACCTCCGGCACGCCGAGCGAGCGGGCGAGCTTGGCGTGCGCGGCGAGGTGCAGGGGCTCGCCGTGCACCGGGATCATGATGCGCGGCTTCACCCAGCCGATCAGATCCCGTAGCTCGTCGCGCCGCGGGTGGCCCGAGACATGGACGAGATGATCGCGCTCGGTGATCACCTCGACGCCCTGCGCGACCAAGCCGTTGATGATCTTGTTCACGGCCTTCTCGTTGCCCGGAATGGTGCGCGACGAGAAGATCACCTGATCGCCCTTGGCGAGCCCGATCTCCGGGTGCGAGTCGGAGGCGATGCGGGCGAGCGCGGCGCGCGGCTCGCCCTGGCTGCCCGTGCACAGCGCGACCACCTTGTCGCGCGGAAAGTAGCCGTAGGTCGAGGCGGAGCGGAACTCCGGCACCCCGTCGAGATGGCCGGTCTCGCGCGCCACCTGGACGACGCGCTCCATGGCGCGGCCGACCAGCACGACCTCGCGACCGCAGTCGCGGGCGGCGAGCGCGATCGAGCGGATGCGCGCGACATGCGACGCGAAGGTGGTGATGGCGACGCGCTGGGGCGCCGCCGCGATCAGCTTCGCGAGCGTCGCGCCGACCTCGCTCTCCGACGGCGAGCGGCCGTCGCGCACCGCGTTGGTCGAATCGCCGATCAATGCGAGGCAGCCCTCCTGACCTAGCCGGCGCAGCCGCGCCTCGTCGGTCGCCGGGCCGACCACGGGTGTGGGATCGAGCTTCCAGTCGCCGGTGTGCAGCACCTTGCCGAGCGGCGTGCCGATGATCAGGGCGTTCGACTCGGGGATCGAGTGCGACATCGAGCACAGCTCGACCGTGAACGGCCCGAGCTGGATCGTGCCGCCGAGCGGCACGACGCGAACCGGGATCTCCGGCGCGCCGGGCTCCGCCTGGCGCTTCGCCTCGAACAGCGCCGCCGTGAAGGGCGTCGCGTAGATCGGCACCTTCAGGCGCGGCCACAGGTCGATGATGGCGCCGAAATGGTCCTCGTGCCCGTGGGTGAGAATCAGGCCGTGGAGGTTCTTTCGCTCCTCCAGCAGGAAGCGGATGTCGGGCATCACCAAGTCGACGCCGGGCAGATCCTCGCCGCCCCCGAAGGACACGCCGAGATCGACGGCGATCCAGGACTTCTTCCGGCCGCTGCCGTAGCCGTAGACGGAGAGATTCATGCCGATCTCGCCGACCCCGCCGAGCGGGGCGTAGACGAGCTCGTCGGCCTTGGTGATCATGCGTCGTGCCGGTTCGAGGGGAGCGCGTCCGGCCGGTGAAGCGGAAACACGTCGCCGGCGGCGATCGTCTGGACGCCCTCGTCACCGGTGATTAGCAGATTCCCGTGGGTGTCGATGGTCTCGAATCGCCCCTCGGTCTCGGTCGTCCCGAAGCGGACGAGGAGCGGCGTCCCAGGCGCCGGACCGCGGGCGAGCCAGGCGTCCCGGATCGAGGCGAAGCCGCGACTCGCGTCCCATTCGGCGAGGCGTCCCCGCATGGCCTGCGCGAGCGCGACGAACACGGCCTGCGGGCTCGCGGGCTCGCCCTCGGCGGCGAGATCGGTCGTCGGATAGAGCGTGTCGTCCGGATGATGGGCGCAGTTGACGCCGATCCCGACCACCACCACGAGCCCGTGCCGGGTCTCGCCCTCGACCAGGATGCCGGAGAGCTTCTTGCCCCCGCACAGGAGATCGTTCGGCCACTTCAGCGCGAGGCGGGATGCGAGCGACGGCGCGACCGCGCACACCGCGTCATGCACGGCGAGGGCGGCGACGAAGGAGATCTGCGACGCCTCGGGGATCGGGGCCGGATCGGCGAGCAGCAGGCTCGCGAACAGATTGCCGGGCGCCGACGTCCAGGCGCGGCCGCGCCGCCCCCGCCCCGCGCTCTGCCGCGCGGCCGTGATCCACAAGGGCCCGGCCTCGCCGTCCCGGGCGCGACGAAGCGCTTCGGCGTTGGTGGAGTCGATCTCGTCCAAGGCGAGGTGGGGGATGTCGATGGCGACTGGGATCATGGGAAACGAGGGGTGATCGCCCGGGGCCACCCCTCTCCCCACCCCTCCACCGACAGAAGTCGGGCCTGCCCGACTTCTATAACTTGACGAGCAACGCGGGCGAGCCCGCGTTGCGTGGGGGAGGGAGCAGGCTGCGGACTGCCTTGGCTCATGACGAGAGCAAATCTCGGCTGGATCGCGGAAGAAGAAGCGGCTCTTGCGTTCCCTCCCCCCTTGTGGGGGAGGGACAGGGAGGGGGGTGAGCCCCGACCCGTGACCTGTCGAACCCGCCTCGTCACCTGCCCGAGCAGCCCGCGATCAAAACAGCGACTTCGCCGCGGCCGAAGCGGCCTCGACCAGCGGGGCCGGCCAGACGAAGAACAGCAGAACGAACAGCCCCGTCAGCGTGAGCACCACGCCGAGCTCGCCGCGCATCGGCGCCAGCGCCGGCGCCGGCTCGTCGAAATACATCACCTTGACGATGGCGAGATAGTAGTAGGCGCCCACCACGCTGGTCACCACGCCGATGACGGCGAGCGCATAGAGGCCGGCGTTCACGGCGGCGAGGAACACGTAGAACTTGGCGAAGAAGCCGGCGAGCGGCGGGATGCCGGCGAGCGAGAACATCATCATGCCGAGCAGGAACGCGACTCCCGGCTTGGTGCGCGCGAGGCCGGCGAGATCGGCGATGTTCTCGACCGGCCCCTCCTCCCGCTTCATCGCGATGATGCAGGCGAAGGTGCCGAGCGTCATGGCGACATAGATCGCCATGTAGATCAGCACGCCTTGCACGCCCTCGGCCGTGCCGGCGGCGAGCCCGATCAGCGCGAAGCCCATGTGGCCGATCGACGAGTAGGCCATCAGCCGCTTGATGTTGGTCTGGCCGATCGCGGCGAAGGAGCCGAGCGCCATCGAGGCGATCGAGACGAACACGACGATCTGCTGCCACTGCGGCACCACGGTCGGGAACGCCGTGGTGGCGAGCCGCACGAACACGGCCATGGCGGCGACCTTCGGGGCGGCGGCGAAGAACGCGGTGATCGGCGTCGGCGCGCCCTCGTACACGTCGGGCGTCCACATGTGGAACGGCACCGCCGAGATCTTGAAGCACAGGCCGGCGAGCAGGAAGACGAGCCCGAAGGTGAGCCCGACCCCGCCCGCGGCCGCGCCCTGCGCGATGCCGGCGAAGGTGACGCTGCCGGTCGAGCCGTAGACCAGCGAGGCGCCGTAGAGCAGCATGCCGGACGACAGCGCGCCGAGGACGAAGTACTTCAGGCCCGCCTCGGTCGACTTCAGCTTGTCGCGGTCGATCGCGGCGACGACGTAGAGCGACAGGCTCATCAGCTCGAGCCCGAGATAGAGCGCGATCAGGTCGCCGGCCGAGATCAGCATCAGCATGCCGGTGGTGGCGAGCACGATCAGCACCGGATACTCGAAGCGGGCGCGGTCCGGCGTCGACAGGAACTCGCCCGACATCACGATCGCGACGGCCGAGCCGATCAACGCCAGCAGCTTGAAGAACTTCGCATACGGATCCAGCACGAAGCTGCCGCCGAACGTGGTCTGTGTCTCGGCCGGCATCAGCGCGACGACGACGCCCGCCGCGATCAGCAGCATCACGGCGAAGCCCGACACGGCGCCGGTCGACTGGTTGCCCCGGAAGGCGCCCATCAGGATCAGCACCATGGCGCCGGCCGCGAGCACGATCTCGGGCAAGGCCGGGGTGAGGGCGGGAAGCTCGGCGAGGTTGTTCATCGGGATGCCGTTCTTGTCCGGTCAGCGGCCGAGGGCGGCGGCGGTCTTGGTGGCGATCGCGGAAGCGTCATCGGTGGCCGACCTGGCCACGATCTCGGGCGCTGCGCCGGCGGCCGTCTTGATCGAGTCCCGATAGTCCTGCACGAGCGCCTGGATCGAGGCCGCCGACATGTCGATGACGGGCTTCGGGTAGACGCCGAACCAGATCGTCAGGACGACCAGCGGCGCGAAGATCGCGATCTCGCGCGGCTCGACGTCACGGATGTGGGCGAGCGAGGGCTTGGTCAACGCCCCGAACACCACCTTGCGGTAGAGCCACAGCGCGTAGCAGGCCGACAGGATGATGCCGAAGCTGGCGAAGAACGCGACCCAGGTGTTGACCTTGAAGGCGCCCATGAGGGTGAGGAACTCGCCGATGAAGCCCGACGTGCCCGGCAGGCCGACATTGGCCAGCGTGAAGATCATGAAGATGGTCGCGTAGACGGGCATCCGGTTGACGAGGCCGCCGTAGGCGGCGATTTCGCGGGTATGCATGCGGTCGTAGATGACGCCGACGCAGAGGAACAGCGCGCCCGACACGATGCCGTGCGAGATCATCTGGAAGACGCTGCCGGCGATGCCCTGCTGGTTGCCGGCGAAGATGCCCATCGTGACGAAGCCCATATGGGCGACCGACGAGTACGCGATCAGCTTCTTGACGTCCTCCTGCATGAGGGCGACCAGCGACGTGTAGACGATCGCCACGACCGAGAGGACGAAGACCATCGGGGCGAAGAACTCCGAGGCCTCCGGGAACATCGGCAGGGAGAAGCGCAGGAAGCCGTAGCCGCCCATTTTCAGCAGCACGGCGGCCAGCACCACGGAGCCGGCCGTCGGCGCCTCGACATGGGCGTCCGGCAGCCAGGTGTGCACGGGCCACATCGGCATCTTCACCGCGAACGAGGCGAAGAAGGCGAGCCACGCCCAGGTCTGCAGGTTGGCCGGGAAGTCGTGCGCCAGCAGCGTCGGGATGTCGGTCGTGCCGGCGTCGCCGTACATCGCCATGATGGCGAGCAGCATCAGCACCGAGCCGAGCAGCGTGTAGAGGAAGAACTTGAAGCTCGCATAGACGCGGCGCGGGCCGCCCCACACGCCGATGATCAGGAACATCGGGATCAGGCCGCCTTCGAAGAACAGGTAGAAGACGACGACGTCGAGCGCCGCGAAGGTGCCCGTCATCATGGTCTCGAGCACCAGGAACGCGACCATGTACTCCTTCACGCGCTTCTGGATCGGCTTCCAGCTCGCGACGATGCACAAGGGCATCAGCGCCGTCGTGAGGATCACGAAGGGCAGCGAGATGCCGTCGACGCCGACATGGTAGGCGATGGTGCCGGCGAGCCAGGGCGCCTTCTCGACGAACTGGAACTCGGACGATCCGGCGTCGAAGCGCCAGACCATGACGAGCGACACCGCGAAGGTGATCACCGTGGTCCACAGCGCGATCCAGCGCGCGTTGGTCTTCACCGAGTCGTCCTCGGCGCGCAGCATCATGATCAGCAGCGCGCCGAGGAGCGGCAGGAAGATGGTGACGGAAAGGACGGGCCAGCTGGCCATCACCGGGCTCCCCAGATCATGAACCACGTCACGAAGGCCGACACGCCGATCAGCATCGCGAAGGCGTAGTGGTAGAGATAGCCGGTCTGCAGCCGGATCACGTTGCGGGTGACGTCGACGACGCGGGCCGAGATGCCGTCCGGCCCGAGCCCGTCGATGATCGTCCCGTCACCCTGCTTCCACAGGGTGCGTCCGAGCCACATCGCGGGCCGCACGAAGATCGCGTCGTAGAGCTCGTCGAAGTACCACTTGTTCAGGAGGAACAGGTAGATCGGCTTGAGGCCCCGGGCGAGCGCGCGCGGGATCGACGGCGCCTTGATGTAGAACAGCCAGGCGACCGCGAAGCCCGCGACCATCATCACGGTCGGCACGTACACGACCCAGGCCGGGACGTGATGCATCGCGTCCAGGATGCCGGTCACCATCAGCGAGTTGCGGAAGAACTCCTTCACGCCGTCGCCGGCGAAGGCCTGCTTGAACGGCAAGCCGGCCAGGATCGAGCCGGCGGCGAGCACGCCGAGCGGGATCAGCATCGCCAGCGGACTCTCGTGCGCCTTCTCCCAGTGGTGCCGGTCGTGCGGCGCGCCGTGGAACGTCTTGAACACCAGGCGCCACGAGTAGAACGAGGTGAGCGCCGCCGCCGCCACGGTGCAGACGAAGGCGTACATCGCCATCGGGTTGTGGTGGCCGTGCTCGCTCGCGAAGGCCGCCTCGATGATGGCGTCCTTGGAAAAGTAGCCGGCGGTGAGCGGGAAGCCGGTGAGCGCCAACGTGCCGATCAGCATCATCCCGTAGGTGAACGGGATCTTCTGCCGCAGCCCGCCCATCCGGCGGATGTCCTGCTCGTGATGCATCGCGACGATCACGGACCCCGAGCCGAGGAACAGGAGCGCCTTGAAGAAGGCGTGCGTGAACAGGTGGTACATGCCGACCGAGTAGGCGCCGACGCCCATGGCGACGAACATGTAGCCGAGCTGCGAGCAGGTCGAGTAGGCGACGATGCGCTTGATGTCGTTCTGCACGAGGCCGATCGTGGCCGCGAACAGCGCCGTGGTCGCGCCGATGAAGGTGACCACGGCGAGCGCGGTCGGCGCCAGCTCGAACAGCGGCGAAAGGCGCGCCACCATGAACACGCCGGCCGTCACCATGGTGGCGGCGTGGATCAGCGCCGACACCGGGGTCGGGCCCTCCATGGCGTCGGGCAGCCAGGTGTGCAGCAGGAACTGCGCCGACTTGCCCATCGCCCCCATGAACAGCAGCAGGCAGATCACGGTCAGCGCGTCGAGATCCCAGCTGAGGAAATGCATCGTCTTGCCGACCAGCGAGGGCGCCTGGGCGAAGACGGTGTCGAAGTCGACCGCGGCCGTCGACACGAACACGGCGAAGATGCCGAGCATAAAGCCGAAGTCGCCGACGCGGTTGACCACGAAGGCCTTGATGGCGGCGGCGTTGGCCGACGGCTTCTTGTACCAGAAGCCGATCAGCAGGTAGCTCGCGAGGCCGACACCCTCCCAGCCGAAGAACAGCTGCACCAGGTTGTCGGCCGTCACCAGCATCAGCATCGCGAAGGTGAACAGCGACAGGTAGCCGAAGAAGCGCGGCCGGTCCGGATCGTCGGCCATGTAGCCGATCGAGTAGAGATGGACGAGCGCCGACACGGTGGTGACGACCACCAGCATCACGGCGGTCAGGCTGTCGACGCGCAGCGCCCACTCGACCTTCAGGTCGCCGGTGAGGATCCACGGGGCGATCGCCTCGCGCACCTCGGCGCCGCCGAAGCCGACGCGGGCGAAGGCGATCCACGACAGCGCCATCGAGACGAACAGGAGAACGGTGGTCACCACCTCGGCGGCGCGCGATCCCGGCGCCGCCGGCTCGGCGTGGTGATGGTCGTCGTGGCCGCCGTGCGAATGCCCGGCGTCGTGAGCGTGCGCGCCATGCGTCGCGTGAGCGTGCGCGTCGGCCCCGTGCGCGTCGGCGCCGTGCGCGTGGTCCTCGTCCGGCGACGGGTAACCGCCCGGATGCAGCGTGCGGGCGCCGACGATCGCGATCGCGGCGGCGATCAGGAAGCCCAGCAGGGGCAGGAAGACGATGGCCTGGTACATCGCGCCGCTCAGCCCTTCATGAGGTTGATGTCCTCGACCGCGATCGAGCCTCGATTGCGGAAGAAGACGACCAGGATCGCGAGCCCGATGGCCGCCTCGGCGGCCGCCACGGTGAGGATGATCAGGGCGTAGACCTGCCCGACCAGATCACCCATGTGGGTCGAGAAGGCCACCATGTTGATGTTGACGGCGAGCAGGATCAGCTCGACCGACATCAGGATGATGATGACGTTCCGCCGGTTGAGGAAGATGCCGAAGATCCCGATCGTGAACAGGATCGCGGCGACCGCGAGATAGTGGCCGAGGCCGATGGTCATCCTTGCGTCCCCCTCACAGCCCCTGCCCCGGCCGGACGTTCCGGAGCTCGATGATCGCCTCTTTCCGGCGCATCAGCTGGTCCGGGATCGACTGCCGCTTGACGCCGGGCTTGTGGCGCAGCGTCAGCACGATCGCCCCGATCATCGCGACCAGCAGCACGAGGCCCGCCGCCTGGAAGAAGTAGACGTAACGCGTGTAGAGGACGAGGCCGAGCGCCTCGGCGTTGCTCACCCCGGTCGGGATCGGCAGCGCGACGGTCTTCGGCACGCCCGGCCCGATCGCCCACGCACCGGCGATCAGCAGGAGCTCGACCAGCAGCACGATGCCGATCAGGGCGCCGATCGGCAGGTAATTGTCGAAGCCGCGCCGGAGCTCGGCGAAGTCGACGTCGAGCATCATCACGACGAACAGAAACAGCACCGCGACGGCGCCGACATAGACGACGATCAGGATCAGGGCCAGAAACTCGGCGCCCATCATCACGAACAGGCCGGCCGCGTTGACGAAGGCCAGGATCAGGAACATCACGGAGTGCACCGGGTTGCGCGACGCCACCACCATCACGGCGGAGGCGACGCAGACGCCGGCGAACAGATAGAAGAACAGCGCGGGGATCATGACTTCGTCCTCGGCGGGGCGAACGGAACGAGGCGCGGCGCCAGCTTTCCTTCTCCCCGCGCGCGGGGAGACGGTGTCTCGCCGCGCAGCGGCGAGACGGATGAGGGGGCGCTTCCGAAAAGCGGAGACGCGGAGATCGACGAAGACGCCCCCTCAGCCGGATGTCGCACGGCTCGCGCGACATCCGGCATCTCCCCGCACGCGGGGAGAGGTGTCCGGGGCGCGACGACAGCAGAGAGGGAGAAGGCGATCATCCCGTTCACCGGTACGGCGCGTCGAGCGCGATGTTCTGGGCGATCTCCCGCTCCCAACGGTCGCCGTTCGAGAGCAGGCGCGCCTTGTCGTAGTAGAGCTCCTCGCGGGTCTCGGTGGCGAACTCGAAGTTCGGTCCCTCGACGATCGCGTCCACCGGGCACGCCTCCTGGCAGTAGCCGCAATAAATGCACTTCACCATGTCGATGTCGTAGCGGGTGGTGCGCCGCGTGCCGTCGTTGCGGCGCGGCCCCGCCTCGATGGTGATGGCCTGGGCCGGGCAGATCGCCTCGCACAGCTTGCAGGCGATGCAACGCTCCTCGCCGTTCGGATAGCGGCGCAGCGCGTGCTCGCCGCGGTAGCGCGGCGACAGCGGGTTCTTCTCGAACGGATAGTTGATGGTCGGCTTCGGCTTGAAGAAGTAACGCATCGACAGGCCGATGGCCTGCACGAACTCCCACAGGAAGAGCTGCTTGGCGGCGAGGTCGAGTCTCATCGGGGATCCCTCACTTCGGCGCGAGCCCGGTGTACTGCAGCACCCCGGCCACGACGACGACCATCACCAGCGAGATGGGCAGGAACACCTTCCAGCCCAGCCGCATGAGCTGATCGTAGCGGTAGCGCGGCACGAACGCCTTCACCAGGGCGAACATGAAGAAGACCAACAGCACCTTGAGGGTGAACCAGATCACCCCCGGCACCCAGGTGAACGGCGCGAACGGGATCGGCGACAGCCAGCCGCCCAGGAACAGGATCGTGCACATGGCGCACATGGTGGTGATCGCCACGTACTCGCCCAGCATGAACAGGACGTAGGGGGTCGAGCCGTACTCCACCATGAAGCCGGCGACGAGCTCCGACTCGGCCTCGACCAGATCGAAGGGCGGCCGGTTCGTCTCGGCGAGCGCCGAGACGAAGAAGATGATGAACATCGGGAACAGCGGCAGCCAGTACCAGCCGAGCAGCCCGTACGGCGTGTCCTGGGCCCGGACGATGGCGCCGAGATTGAGCGAGCCGACGCAGAGCAGCACCGTGATGATCACGAAGCCGATCGAGACCTCGTAGGACACCATCTGGGCGGCCGAGCGCAGCGACGACAGAAAGGCGTATTTCGAGTTCGACGCCCAGCCGGCCATGATGATGCCGTACACACCGAGCGACGACACGGCGAAGATGTAGAGGATGCCGACATTGATGTCGGCGACGGCCCAGCCGTCGGCGACCGGAATCACGGCCCAAGCCGACAGCGCCAGCACGCAGGTGACGATCGGCGCCAGCAGGAACAGCCCCTTGTTGGCCCCGTCCGGGATGATCGGCTCCTTGATGGCGAACTTCAGCATGTCCGCGAAGGACTGCAGCAGTCCCCACGGGCCGACCACGTTGGGGCCGCGCCGGATCTGAACGGCCGCCCAGATCTTCCGGTCGGCGTACAGGATGTAGGCGATCGCCGTCATCAGGATCAGCAGCACTGCGAGGCTGTGGATCACGATGAGCAGGAGCGGCCAGAGAGTGTTGGTCCAAAGCTCGGCCATCGGGGGCTACTCCGCGGCGCGCAGCGCGGCACCACCTTGCGCGAGTGCGGAGCACTCGGCCATGAGGGCGGACGCGCGGGCGATCGGGTTGGTCAGGTAGAAGTCCGTGATCGTCTCGGCGAAGGGTGCCGGATCGATCTCGCCGGCCGCGCCGGAACGCGAGGCGAGCCGCTGCACGTCGTCGCCGCTCGCCGGCGTGATGCGGTCGAGCCGCTGCAGATGCGGGTGCGTCTTGAACAGCGCGGCGCGCAGCTGCGCCAGCGAGTCCCACGGCAGCTTGCGGCCCAGAACGTCGGAGAGCGCGCGCAGAATCGCCCAGTCCTCGCGGGCGTCGCCCGGCGGGAAGGCGGCGCGCAGGCTCATCTGCGGGCGCCCCTCGGTGTTGACGAACAGGCCGGACTTCTCCGTGTAGGCGGCGCCCGGCAGGATCACGTCGGCGCGATGCGCGCCGCGGTCGCCGTGGGTGCCGATGTAGACCACGAAGGTCTCGGGCGCGATGTCGATCTCGTCGGCGCCGAGCAGGAACAAGACGTCGAGCGTGCCGAAGGCCGCCATCTTGGTCGCGTCGAGGCCACCCTGCCCCGGCACGAAGCCGATGTCGAGGCCGCCGACGCGCGAGGCTGCCGTGTGCAGCACGCCGAAGCCGTTCCAGGTGTCGGTCACGGCACCGGATGCGACGGCGGCCTTGGCGGCCAGCGCCGCGATCGCGGCGCCGTCGGGCCGCGCCGTCGCGCCCGCGCCGAGCATCAGCAGCGGCCGCTCGGCGGCCGAGAGGATCGGCGCGAAGTCGCCCTTGCCGGCGGCGAGGTCGGCGAGCGTCTCCGGACCGGCGCCGAGATAATGATACGGATAGGTGAGATCGACGCGCGGACCGATCACGCCGACCGCGAACGGCCCCATGCGCCAGCGCTTGCGGATGCGGGCGTTGAGGATCGCGGCCTCGCGGCGCGGATCGGCGCCCACGATCACCAGCGCGTCGGCCTGCTCGATCCCGGCGATGGTCGGGTTGAACAGATAGGTGCCGCGGCCGAGCGCCGGGTCGAGCGCCGCGCCGTCCTGGCGGCAATCGATGCTCGTCGAGCCGAGGCCGGAGAGCAGCTCCTTGAGCGCGAACATCTCCTCGACGCTCGCGAGATCACCCGCGATGGCGCCGATGCGCCCCGGGCCCGTGGTGTCGATCTTGGCGGCGATCGCCTTGAACGCCTCGCCCCAGGACGCCGGCCGCAGCTTGCCGTTCTCGCGCACATAGGGGCGGTCGAGACGCTGCACCCGCAAGCCGTCGACGACGTGGCGGGTCTTGTCGGAGATCCACTCCTCGTTCACGTCCTCGTTCAGACGCGGCAGGATGCGCAGCACCTCGCGGCCGCGGCTGTCGATCCGGATCGCCGAGCCGACCGCGTCCATCACGTCGACCGACTGGGTCTTGGTGAGCTCCCACGGCCGCGCCGTGAAGGCGTAGGGCTTCGAGGTGAGCGCGCCGACCGGGCAGAGATCGACGACGTTGCCCTGCAGCTCGGAGGTCAGCGCATGCTCGAGATAGCTGGTGATCTCCATGTCCTCGCCGCGGCCGATGGCGCCGAGCTCCGGCACGCCGGCGACCTCGGTGACGAAGCGCACGCAGCGGGTGCACTGGATGCAGCGGTTCATCGAGGTCTTGACGAGGGCGCCCAGATACTTGTCCTCGACGGCGCGCTTGTTCTCCTGGAAGCGCGAGGAGTCGACGCCATAGGCCATCGCTTGGTCCTGCAGATCGCACTCGCCGCCCTGGTCGCAGATCGGGCAGTCGAGCGGATGGTTGATCAGCAGGAACTCCATGACGCCTTCGCGCGCCTTCTTCACCATCGGCGACTTGGTGAGCATCACGGGCGGCTCGCCGTTCGGGCCGGGGCGCAGGTCGCGCACGTTCATGGCGCAGGAGGCGACCGGCTTGGGCGGGCCGCCCTTCACCTCGACCAGGCACATGCGGCAATTGCCGGCGATCGACAGGCGCTCGTGGAAGCAGAAGCGCGGAATCTCGGCGCCCGCCGCCTCGCACGCCTGCAGAAGCGTGTACTCGGCCGGGACGTCCACCTCGGTGCCGTCGACGACGATCTTGGTCATCGCGCTTCCCTTGTCCTCTCCTCCGTCAAGCCGGCTTCGTGCCGGGCATCCACGTCGCGTCGGCGTGGATGGCCGGGACACGCCCGGCCATGACGTCATGTCTTCGTTCTAGGCGTCCGACAGCTCGAGCCGCCGCTCGACGCGCTCCAGTCGCTGCTCGAACCGATCCATCCGACGATGCACGCCGGCAAGACCTTCCTCGACCGCCGTGACGCGAACCTTCAGGTCGTGAAGGTCGTGCGCCATACGCTCGGTCCGCTCGTCGATCCGACGCAGCAGAACGAGCATCAGGTTGTCGGGGCCGTCGGCCATCGCCCTACTCCGCCGCCTCGGCGACCGTATTGGGATCACGAACGCCTTCGTCGTCGGGGCGCCCCGCATAGTCGTCGATGCGCTTTTCGATCTCGTGGCGGAAATGCGTGATCAGGCCCTGGATCGGCCACGCCGCGGCGTCGCCGAGCGCGCAGATGGTGTGACCCTCGACCTGCTTCGACACCTCGAGCAGCATGTCGATCTCGCGCTTCTGCGCCCGCCCCTCGGCCATGCGCGACACCACGCGCCACATCCACCCCGTGCCCTCGCGGCAAGGCGTGCACTGGCCGCAGCTCTCGTGGCGATAGAAGTAGGAGATGCGCGCGATCGCCCGGACGATGTCGGTCGACTTGTCCATCACGATCACGGCCGCGGTGCCGAGGCCCGACTTCAGCTTCATCAGCGAGTCGAAGTCCATGGGCAGGTCGTTGCAGAGATCCGCCGGCAGGCAGCGCACCGACGAGCCGCCCGGGATGACGGCCAAGAGATTGTCCCAGCCGCCGCGCACGCCGCCGGCATGCCGCTCGATCAGCTCGCGCAGCGGGATGCCCATCTCCTCCTCGACGTTGCACGGCTTCTCGACGTGCCCGGAGATGCAGAACAGCTTCGTTCCCGTGTTGTTGGGCCGGCCGATCGAAGAGAACCACGACGCCCCGCGACGAAGAATCGTCGGGCCGACGGCGATGCTCTCGACATTGTTGACCGTGGTCGGGCAACCGTAGAGGCCGACATTGGCCGGAAACGGCGGCTTCAGCCGCGGCATGCCCTTCTTGCCCTCGAGGCTCTCCAGCAGCGCCGTCTCCTCGCCGCAGATATAGGCGCCGGCGCCGTGATGGACGTGGAGGTCGAAGTCGAAGCCGTGGATGTTGTTCTTGCCGATCAGCCGGGCCTCGTAGGCCTGGTCGATCGCCGCCTGCAGGCGCTCGCGCTCGCGCACGAACTCGCCGCGGACATAGATCCAGCCGGTCGAGGCGCCCATCGCGAAGCCGGCGACCAGGCAGCCCTCGATCAGCAGATGCGGATCGTGGCGGAGGATCTCGCGATCCTTGCAGGTGCCGGGCTCGGACTCGTCGGCGTTGACGACCAGATAGCTCGGCCGGCCGTCCGCCGAGGTCTTCGGCATGAACGACCATTTGAGGCCCGTCGGGAAGCCGGCGCCGCCGCGTCCGCGCAGGCCCGAGGCCTTGATCTCGGCGATGATGCCGTCGCGGCCTTTTTCCAAGAGCGCCTTGGTGCCGTCCCAGGCGCCGCGCTTGCGCGCGCCTTCGAGACCCCAGTCGTGGAGGCCGTACAGATTGGTGAAGATGCGATCGCGATCGTGCAGCATCATTCGCGCCTGGTGCTTCTGCCGCCGCGGGGACCGACCCCGACCGGCGGCTTGGGAACGGCCTCTTCACGCACATTGGCGGCCTCGCCCGGCCGCTTGGCGTCGCTGTCGGCGAGCGCCGGCTCCTTCGCGGTGGCCGGCGCGCCCGTCCCGGCCTCGCCGGTCAGCGTGGTCGGCCCGCCGACCGGCGCCGAGAACTGCCGGTCGATCTGCGGCCCGGTCTTCACCTCGCGGCCCGCCGCGAGATCGTCGAGCAGTTTGGCGAAGTTCTCCGGCGTCAGATCCTCGTAGTAGTCGTAGTTGATCTGGGCCATCGGGGCGTTGACGCAGGCGCCCAGGCATTCGACCTCGACCCAGGAGAACTGTCCGTCGGCCGTGACGTGATGCTCGTGGCCGATCTTCTCCTTGCAGACCTTCTTGAGCGCCTCGGCGCCGCGCAGCACGCAGGGCGTGGTGCCGCAGAGCTGGACGTGATGCTTGCCGACGGGCTCGAGGTTGAACATCGTGTAGAAGGTCGCGACCTCGAGCACCCGGATCACCGGCATGCCGAGCAGGCCCGCGACGTGCTCGATCGCCTTCTGCGGCACCCAGCCGCCGGCCTGCTCCTGCGCCCGCCACAAGAGCGGGATCACGGCGGAGGCCTGCCGGCCTTCCGGATACTTGGCGATCTGGCCCTTGACCCATTCGAGATTCGCCTCAGTGAAGGCGAATTCCGCGGGCTGCTGCTCGGCGGGCGCGAGACGACGGACGGCCATCTAGTGGATCTCCTTCCCGACCGGGGCCGGCCCGAGCAGCGCGTCGACCGCCACCGTCATCCCGGGCGGATCGAGCACGATGTCACCGTCCCGCAGGATGCGGGAATCGATCGTGCCTTGGTCGTTGCGGCGATGATGAACGACAATCCGCTTTTCCGAGAAGGCGATCAGATAGTGCCGGATGCTCGGAACGGTGAAGTAGTCGACGAACTTGCTCTGAACGTCGTCGCGCTCGCTCGATGGCGACACCACCTCGACGACGATCAGCGGCGAGTCGACGAGCATCGCGTCCAGGTCGACATCGACGCCGCATTGGACCGTGGCGTCCGGCTCGCGCACGGTTCGCTCGTCGATCGCGATCCCGGCCCCGTCGGTGAACACCGTGCAGGCCACCCCCGAACGCTGAACGGCCTCCCGCAGCGCGATGGCGATTGCGAGCTTCACGAGATTATGACGATTGCGTTCCGGCGACATGGCGACGACCTTCCCGTCGACCAGCTCGTAGCGCGCGGTCTCCGGCTGCCGCTCGCTCCAGGCGAGGAACTCCGACACCGTCATCGGAACCGAGGGAAGCGGCGCGTTCACCGATCGACCTCCCCGAACACCAGGTCGAGCGAGCCGATGATGGCGGTCATGTCGGCCAGCATGTGCCCCTTGCTGATGTGATCGATCGAGCTCAGATGGGCAAAGCCGGTCGCCCGGATCTTGCACTTGTA
Source organism: Rhodoplanes azumiensis (assembly GCF_042682915.1). Taxonomy (NCBI): domain Bacteria; kingdom Pseudomonadati; phylum Pseudomonadota; class Alphaproteobacteria; order Hyphomicrobiales; family Nitrobacteraceae; genus Rhodoplanes; species Rhodoplanes azumiensis. The sequence continues at coordinate 25,687 of NZ_JBHUIW010000014.1, forward strand.
GGGCTTGTTGGTGCCGTCGGCGACCAGATAGACGCCGAGCTCGCCCTTCGGCGTCTCGGCCGCCGCGTAGACCTCGCCGGGCGGGACGTGGAAGCCCTCGGTGTAGAGCTTGAAATGGTGGATGAGCGACTCCATCGAGCGCTTCATCTCGCCCCGGCGCGGCGGCGTCACCTTGTTGTCGGTGGCGAGCACCGGCCCCTTCCCGTCCGGCTGCTTCAGCTTGGCGAGGCACTGCTTCATGATGCGGATCGACTGCCGCATCTCCTCCATGCGCACCAGATAGCGGTCGTAGCAGTCGCCGTGCTTGCCTACGGGTATGTCGAACTCCATCTCGTCGTAGCACTCGTAGGGCTGGGCGCGGCGCAGATCCCAGGCCCCGCCGGCGGCGCGCACGAGCGGGCCCGAATAGCCCCAGCCCCAGCACTCGTCGAGCGTCATGATCCCGATGTCGACCATGCGCTGCTTGAAGATGCGGTTCTCGGTGAGCAGCGCGTCGAGGTCGGCGATCATCCCCAGGCACGGGTCGCAGAACGCCTCGATGTCGTCGAGCAGCGCCTGCGGCACGTCCTGGTGCACGCCGCCCGGGCGGAAGTAGTTGGCGTGCATGCGGGCTCCCGAGGCGCGCTCGTAGAAGCCCATGATCTGCTCGCGGAACTCGAAGCCCCACAGCGGCGGCGTCAGCGCGCCGATGTCGAGCGCGCCGGTCGTGATGTTGAGGATGTGGTTCTTGATGCGGGTCAGCTCGAGGAACAGGACACGCAGCAGCTGGCCGCGACGCGGCACCTCGAGGCCGAGCAGCTTCTCGATCGCCATGCAGAAGACGTGCTCCTGCGACATCGGCGAGGAGTAGTCGAGGCGATCGAAATACGGGATCGCCTGCATGTAGGTCTTGTACTCGATCAGCTTCTCGGTGCCGCGATGGAGGAGACCGACATGCGGATCGGCCCGCTCCACCACCTCGCCGTCGAGGTCGAGCAGCAGCCGCAGCACGCCGTGCGCCGAGGGATGCTGCGGCCCGAAATTGATCGTGAAGCTGCGGACGGACGTTTCGGCCATGGCTCAGGTCGCCTGTGAGACGCGAGGAGCGAGGAGCGAGTAGCGAGTGGCGCGTGGCGCGTGGCGGCGAGGGCTCATGGCTGCGCTCACTTCGCCTTCTCGTCGCCCGGCAGTACGTAGTCGGTCCCTTCCCACGGCGACAGGAAGTCGAAGTTGCGGAACTCCTGGCCGAGCTGCACCTTCTCGTAGACGACGCGCTTCTGCTCGTCGTCCCAGCGCACCTCGAGGAACCCGGTCAGCGGGAAGTCCTTGCGCAGCGGGTGGCCCTCGAAACCGTAGTCGGTGAGGATGCGGCGCAGGTCCGGATGCCCGGTGAACACCACGCCGTAGAGATCGAAGACCTCGCGCTCGAACCAGTCGGCGCCGGGATAGACCGAGATGATCGACGGCACCGGCGTCGCCTCGTCGGTCTGGGTCTTGATCCGGATGCGCCAATTTTTGGTGGGCGACAGCAGGTGATAGACCACGTCGAAGCGCTTCGGCCGCTGCGGCCAGTCCACCGCCGTCACGTCGACGAAGCCGACGAAGGCGAAATCGGGATCGTCGCGCAGCCGCTTGGTGACCGTGACGATCTCGCTCGCGACGGCCGTGATCGTCAGCTCGCCGACGGCCACGCTGTACCCCGTCACGGCGCCCGGCAGCGCGCGCAGGACGCCCTGTCCGAGCTCGTCGAGCCTGTCCACGACGACCTTGTCGTCCATGCGATCCTCGCGCCTATCGTTCGATGGTGCCGGTACGGCGGATCTTCTTCTGGAGCAGCAGCACGCCGTAGAGCAGCGCCTCCGCGCTCGGCGGGCAGCCCGGGACGTAGACGTCGACCGGGACGATGCGGTCGCAACCGCGCACCACCGAGTAGGAGTAATAGTAGTATCCGCCGCCGTTGGCGCAGGAGCCCATGGAGATGACGTAGCGTGGCTCCGGCATCTGGTCGTAGACCTTGCGCATCGCCGGCGCCATCTTGTTGGTCAGCGTGCCGGCGACGATCATCACGTCGGACTGCCGCGGCGAGGCGCGCGGCGCGAAGCCGAATCGCTCGAGGTCGTAGCGCGGCATCGCCGCGTGGATCATCTCGATGGCGCAGCAGGCGAGCCCGAACTGCATCCACATCAGCGAGCCGGTGCGCGCCCAGTTGATGATCTCGTCGGTCGCCGTGACGATGAAGCCCTTGTCGGCGAGCTCGTCGTCGAGCCGCACGAAGAAGGGGTCGTCGGCCCCCACCGGCTTGCCGGTGCGCGGGTCGAGAACACCGGTCGCGGCCGGCGCCACCAGGGTCCGGTCGGATCGGGTCCGGTCGGTCAGTCCCATTCCAGGGCTCCCTTCTTCCATTCGTAGACGAAGCCGATGGTCAGGACACCGAGAAAGACCATCATCGACCAGAAACCGAACGAGCCGATCTCGCCGAACGCCGCCGCCCAGGGAAAAAGGAATGCAACCTCGAGGTCGAAAATGATGAACAGGATGGAGATGAGATAGAATCGGACGTCGAATTTCATACGGGCGTCGTCGAATGCGTTGAACCCACATTCATAGGCCGAGAGCTTCTCCGCGTCGGGATTCTTGTAGGCGATGAGGAACGGCGCGACCATCAGGCCGAGCACGATGACGACGGCGATGGCGACGAAGACCACGATCGGCAGATAGTCGAGCAGCAAGGCGTTCATTCGAGACCCCTGATCGCGATCGACATTCCGACGGGAGGGCGGCCCCTGCCGGCGGTCGTTCCCGTGCTTCTCGGTCCCGGACGGTTCCGGTCCGGGCACCCCCGCTGCGCCCGTGCCGCGGCATCCCAGGGCGATCGATTGGAGCGTTTCCAGGGCGGCGACGCGAGACGCTTACCGCAGTGCCCCACGGGCCGCAAGCGGCGCGGGTGCTGGAAGAAGGGGCAGCGGCTCTGCGTCGCCGGGGCATCCGTGCGTGGCGGACGATGCGGCCGGGGCGGCGCCGTGCAGGATCACTAAATAGGCACATCCCAAGGCATTTCCACCCGATCACGACACCTCCGGTGGTTGCGTTCAGGGCGCCGGAGACACACCGCGCCGGGTGCCGTTCACGGTATCATGCTGGGGATGGCTCCGTGCCGCAAGACGAGATGAAGCGAATCGACGTTCCGCGCCGTCCGCCGAAGACCTGCGGCCGACCGGATGACCGGAGACGTCCGGTCGCGAGCCCCCGCGCGGGCTAGGCGGCGCCTCGGCGCGCCCGCCCGCCTCACTCGGCCGCGCTCGCGACCGGCCCCTTGGCGGTGAGGTCGAGCACCACCTTGCACAGGCCCGGATCCTCCTGATCGTGTTCGATGCGGAAGCCGAGATCCGTGCACATGCGCAGCATCGTCGTGTTGTCGCGCAGCACCTGACCCTCGACCTCCGAGAGGCCCTCGGCCCGGGCATAGTCGATCATCCGCTGCATCAGCACCCAGCCGAGCCCCCTGCCCTTGAGGTCGGAGCGCACCAGCACGGCGTACTCGCCCTTCTCGTAGTTCGCGTCCGAGTGGATGCGCACGCCGCCCAGCATCTCGCCCGTGCGCTCCTCGATGGCGACGAAGGCCATGGCGCGGGCGTAGTCGATCTGCGTCATGCGGGCGATGAAGGTGTGGCTGAACTCCTTCACGGGCGCGAAGAAGCGCAGCCGCAGGTCGTGCTCGCTCACATGCTTGAAGAAGTCGAGATAGAGATGCTCGTCCTCCGGGCGGACCGGGCGCAGCAGCACGGGGTGGTCGTCCCAGCCCGGCACGCGCGTCTCGAGCTCCTTCGGATAGGGCCGCACGGCGAAGCGGCTGCGCGCCCCGGCCGCCACGGCCGCGATGGTGATCCGGCCGTCGACCGCGATCACGCCGCTCTCGTCGGCGAGCACCGGGTTGAGGTCGATCTCGCGGATCTCCGGCATGTCGGCGAGGAGCTGCGAGATCTTCACCAGCATCAGCTCGATCGCCTGGCGGTCGGCCGGCGGCACGTTGCGGTAGGCGCCGAGCAGCGGGCCGGCGCCGGTGCGGTCGACGAGGTCGCGGGCGAGCTTCATGTCGAGCGGCGGCAGCGCCAGCGCCTTGTCGTTGAGCACCTCGACCGCCATGCCACCGCGGCCGAACACCACGACGGGGCCGAAGATCGGATCCTCGGCGGCGCCGACGATCAGCTCGCGCGCCTTCGGCTTGACCACCATGGGATGGACCGTGACGCCGATCAGCCGTGCCGTCGGCATCGCCGCGCGGGCGCGTGCCAAGATATCCTCGGTCTCGCGGCGAACCGCCTCCTCGCTCAGGATGTTGAGGCGAACGCCGTCGATCTCCGACTTGTGGACGATGTCGGGCGACAGAACCTTGAGCACCACGGCCTGGCCCTTGGCCAGATAGGGCCGCGCCGCGCGCGCCGCCTCGAATCCGTTGCGGGCGAGGTGGCTCGGCGCGACCGGGATGCCGTAGGCGCCGAGCAGCGTCTCGATCTCGATCGGGTCGAGCCAGGTCTTGCCGGCGGCGAGCGCCTTGGTCACCACGTCGCGGGCCGTCTCGGTGTCGGAGACGAACTGGGTCGGCACGCTCGGCGGCGTCTCCATCAGCGAGTCGTTGGCCTCGCGGTAGTGGACCAGATGCATGAACCCGCGGATGGCCTCGGTCTCGCTGTCGTAGTGCGGGATGCCGGCCTGGTCGAAGATGCGGGTCGCCTCGCCGCGATCGCCCACCCAGACGCACAGCACCGGCTTGCGCATCATGCTGCGGGCGCGCTCGCGCTGAATCACCTCCACCACGGCGGCGGCCGACTCGGCCGGCGAGGCGAGCCCGGTCGGGCAGTTCATCACCAGCACGGCGTCGTTGTCGCGATCCGAGATCAATTGCTCGAGCACGGCGCGGTAGCGCTTGGCGTCGGCGTCGCCGATGAGATCGACCGGGTTGGAGCGCGACCAGCTCGTCGGCAGCACGGCGTCGAGCTCCGCGATCCGTTTCTCCGAGAGGGTCGCGAGCGTCCCGCCGAAGTCGATCAGCCGGTCGACGGCCAGAACCCCGATGCCGCCGCCATTGGTCATGATGGCGAGCCGCTTGCCCTCGAACGGGCTCAGATGGCCGAGCGTCTCGGCGGCGGCGAACAACTCGTCGAGGTCGAGCACGCGCAGGAGCCCGGCGCGTCGGAACGCCGCGTCGTAGACGGCATCGGCCCCGGCCAGCGCCCCGGTGTGCGTGGCGGCGGCGCGGGCCGCCTCGGTGTGGCGTCCCGACTTCACCACGATCACCGGCTTGACGCGCGCCGCACCGCGCGCCGCCGACATGAACTTGCGGACGTCGGTGATCGACTCGACATACATCAGGATGGCGCGGGTCTTGCGATCGAGCGCGAAGTAGTCGAGCAGGTCGCCGAAATCGACGTCGACGGCGTCGCCCATCGAGGCGACCGCCGAGAAGCCGATCGACCGGCTGCTCGCCCATTCCACCAGGCTCGAGGCGATGGCGCCCGACTGCGAGATCAGCGCCAGGTCGCCGACCTTCGGCATGCGGGTGGCGAAGCTGGCGTTGAGATTGAGGCTCGGCACCAGAACGCCGAGGCAGTTCGGCCCGAGCACCCGGAGGCCGTGCGGTCGCGCCGCCTGGGCGGTCGCCTCGGCGAGCGATCCGGGGCCGTGGCCGAGCCCGGAGGTGATGATCACGGCGGCCGGAATGCCGAGCGCGCCGGCCTTGGCGACCAGCCCCGGCACCTCGGCCGGCGGCGCCGTGACGATCAGCACGTCGGGCTTTCCGTCGAGCTGATCGAGGCTCGCCACCGCCGGCACACCGTCGATCTCGGCGTGGCGCGGATTGACGAGCTGCAGCCTGCCCTTGAAGCCGGCATCCCGAATGTTTCGAAGAACGATACGCCCGAGGGAGAGATCGCGCGGACTCGCTCCGGCGAGCGCCAGCGATTTCGGGGCGAAGAGCGACTGCAGTCGATAGGTGCTCATGGATTCGCCTCGTCTGGCGCCGAGAACCTGCAGCGGACAGATCCCCGGCAGAAGGGTCGGCTTCATGCAGCGATTTTCGCGATCCGCGAAAACACAGCATTGCTGCAACGCAAAACTACGAAGGCGGAGTGCAAACGAAAAGACGACGAACGGCGCAGGCGGCGTTGGGAAAATGGTCGGGCGGGAGACCAGGCGACCCCCGACTAATACAAAAAACGTCGACCATCTCGGGAGTTAAGCGCCAGCCCCACGGCTCTGTAGCCCGACTCGCGCGGACGCCGCATGCGCAGTTTACCGAAGGCGCGACCCAGCGCCGCGGTGGAGGCCCGTCATTCCGGGGCGCCGCGAAGCCGCGAGCCCGAAATCCATCACGCCCGTCCCGGTGGCTCACGATGGACAGGGATCATGGGGTCCGGGCGCGGCGCTGCGCGCCGCCCCGGAACGACCGACCTCGGGCCCAGGCGGCCCGACCGGATAGCTCGACGATCGCCTACCGCTTGATCGGCTCGAACGGCACCTTGAGCTCGCCCGACTTGTACTTGGCCGGGTGCAGGATCACCTGCTTGCCTTGCTTCTTGAACTGCTCGAGGTCGTTGCCCTCGATGCCGCGGTACTGGATCAGGAGGATGCGCGGCTCCGCCCATTCGCCGCGGTCGCCGAAGCCGATGTCGCCGACGATGGTGGTGAACTTCGTCTTGCGGATGTGATCGGCGAGCGCCTTGTCGTCGAGCGAGCCCACCGCCTGCACGGCGGCACCGAGGATCTGCATCTCCGAATAGGCGAAGGGCGGAATGTAGAGGCCGAGCGGGTCGACGCCGGCCGGCGCGGCGCGCTCGCGATACTTCACCAGGAACTGCTCGATGCCCGGGAACGTCATGGTCGGCTCGGGGACGTAGAGGTCGTAGGCGACGACGTTTTCCAGCATCGGCCCGAGCTGCTGCTTCAGCGCCGCGAACTGCAGCCCGATCATGCCGCCGCCGACCATCTTGGCGCCGAGCCCGACCTCGTGGACGGTGCGGATCATGCCGGCCGAGTCGGGCGGATAGGACGCGATGAACAGGAGATCCGGACTGGCCGCCTTGATGGCCCGCACGATCGGCGTGAAGTCGACCGTGGAGGGAGGATAGGTGCGGTCGTAGACGATGCGGAAGCCGGCCTTCTTGGCGTTTTCACGCGCACCTTCGAGCGCCAGGATCGAGAACTCGGCGTCGGCCCCGACCAGCGCGACCGTGCGCGGCTTCGGGTCGAGCTTGCCGGCCAGCTCGAAATAACCCTTGGAGAACTCGAACTTCGCCTCCGGCCCGTTGGGCTGGATCTGGAAGTAGCGGTCGTAGCGGAACTGATCGTTGGCGGCGAGCGCGAACAGCGACATGAACAGCTTGCCGCGCTGGATCACCACCGGCATGGCGGCCGCGGTCGGCACCGTGGCGTAGCCGGAGATCACCAGGTCGACCTTGTCGACGTCGAGCAGCTTCGTATAGATGCCCGGCACGGTCGCCGGATTGGACTGGTCGTCGTAATAGACGAGCTCGATCTTGCGGCCGAGCAGGCCGCCCTTCTGGTTCATCTCCTCGGCCCAGATCTGATAGGCGAGCAGCGCCGCGCGACCGCCGCCGGCCAGCCCGCCGGTCAGCGCCATGCTGAACCCGATCTTGATCGGAGCGCCCTGCCCGGCCGCCGGCACCGAAAGGGCTGCGAGCGTGCCGGCGAGCGCCGTGCCGCCGCGGACGAGCGTCTCGCGTCGCGTGAAGTCGGTCACTGTGTTTCTCTCCCTTGGCCGCTCCCGTCCCGACCCGTTCTGATCCGCGAGACGAGGCTCGGGATCGACGGTGCCGGCGGAGCGATCCTGTTCGTTGGTCGCCTGTCGACGATAGGTCGGCGAGAGCGCCGGGGCAACGGCGGCGGTGGCGCCTGGATCAGGGGGACTCGGCGCGACGCGCGTAGGCGTCGAGCCGGTCCGGCCCGAGCATCTCGGTCGCCTGCAGGGCGAGCGCCGGCCCCGCGGTCAGTGCCGTAAGCGAAAGCCCCTCCAGCGGATCGACGCCGTCCGGGCCGATCACCGCCGGCCCGTGCAGCAGCACGGCGGCGTCGATCAGATCGGCGCGCAGGAGCGCGGCCGCGACGGTGGGACCGCCCTCGACCAGCAGCCGGGTGACGCCGAGGCCGCCGAGCGCCCGCAGCGCCGCGGCCGGATCGACGCCCGGCCCCGTCTCGGCCGGCGCGACATGGATCAGATGCGCGCCGGCCTCGCGCATCCGCGCCGCCGGGTCGGCCGGCACGTCGGGCCGCGTCACGATCCACAGCGGCGTTTCTCGCGCCGTGTTCACCAGCCGGGACGTCGGCGGCAGCCGCAGCGTGGCATCCATCACCACCCGCACCGGCGAGCGATGGGCGAGGCCCGGCAGCCGACAGGTGAGCAGCGGGTCGTCGGACAGCGCGGTGCCGATCCCGACCAGGATCGCGTCGTTCATGGCGCGCATCAGGTGGACGCGCATAGTGGCGGCCGGCCCGGTGATCGCCACCGGCCGCCGTCCGGCCAGCGCCACCTTGCCGTCGGCCGAGAGCGCCATCTTCAGCGTGACGTGCGGCCGCCCCTCCACCACGCGCCGGACGTGGCCGGCATGGGCCGCGACGGCCTCCGCGGCGCCGACCCCGACGTCCACGGCGATACCGGCGTCGCGCAGGATGGCGTGGCCGCGCCCGGCCACCCGCGTGTCGGGATCCGCGATCGCCGAGACGACGCGCGCGATGCCGGCCGCCCGGATCGCATCGACGCAGGGCGGCGTCTTGCCGTGATGCGAGCACGGCTCCAGCGTCACATAGAGGGTCGCGCCGCGGGCGAGGTCGCCGGCGCGCTCCAGCGCCTCGGTCTCGGCATGCGGACGGCCGCCCGGCTGCGTCCAGCCGCGGCCGACGATGCGCGGCGTGCCGCCGTCGAACCGCACCACCACGGCGCCGACCGCCGGGTTCGGCCAGGTGTTGCCGAGCCCCCGCCGGCCGAGCGCCAGCGCCAGCGCCATGAAGCGAGCGTCGAGGGCGGGATCGGCGGGTGTGTTTTTCGGCACGGCCACGGCGGTTCTGCAAGGTTCGGACGACGGGTCGCGACCATGCCGGGCCGCCCGTCGCGTCGCAAGCGTGTCGCGCGAATTCCGCATTTCCGCTCCGTAATCGGCGGCATGGACGCCCGCCCGGGCCGGGTCTCTAATCCCCTCGCCCCCGCCTCTCGGCCGCGCGTTCCTTCGCGCGCGGCGATCCGGAGTTCATCGATGAAAACCTTCGTGCTGGTGCACGGGGCGTGGCACGGCGGCTGGTGCTGGCGCCGCGTCTCCGACCTGCTCGTCGAACAAGGACACCGCGTGTTCACCCCGACCCTCACCGGGCTCGGCGAGCGCAGTCATCTGCTCGGCCCGACGGTCGGGCTCGACACCCATGTCACCGACGTCGTCAACGTGTTCAAATGGGAGCGGCTCGAGGACGTGATTCTGGTCGGCCACTCCTATGCGGGATTCATCCTCTCGGGCGTCGCCGAGCAGGTCGCCGACAAGATCGGCGCGCTGGTGTTCCTCGACGCCTTCATGCCGGAGAACGGCTCGGCCATGATCGACGGCACGTCGCAGGGTGTCCGCGACGCCATCGCGGCCGCGCCGCAGACCGGCGAGATCGCGCTGAAGCCCTACCCGGCCGCGGCACTCGGCGTCGCCGAGCCCGACCGGCCGTGGGTCGACGGCCTGTGCACGCCGCATCCGATGAAGACCTACACGGACCGCATGGTCCTCACCGGCGCGCGCGACAAGGTCGCCAAGAAGGTGTTCATCCGCGCCAAGGGCTTCCCCAGCGCCGCCTTCGACGCCGTGACGGCGAAGCTCGCCGCCGACCCGTCGTGGAAGATGGAGGAGCTCGCCTGCGGTCACGACGCCATGGTGGCCGACCCACAGGGCGTCGCCCGCATCCTGCTGGCGGTGTGAACGGCGTCATCCCGGGGCGCGGACCGCAAGGTCCGCGAGCTCGGAATCCATACGCCCGGTATCAGTGACTCACGACAGACAGGGCGTATGGATCCCGGGCTCGCGCCTCACAGCGCGCCCCGGGACGACCGAGTTCGCGAGTCCCCCTCACGCCCGCGAGATGCGGGCCGGCAGGCCCTGGCGCACCGAGGTGCCGGAGACCGGGTCGAGCCACACCGACAGATCCTTGCGGGTCGGATCCGACAGGCCGAGGTCGTTGAGGTTGATGCCGGCGCCGAGCGCCCGTCCGTCGGCCTGGCGGATCCCGCCGATCTGGTGTGACCGCGCCCCGAACTCGGTGTGGCCGAAGCCGTGCTCCACGGCGACGACGCCGCGCATCACCCCCTTGCGGACCAGTGCGGTGCCGACCACGGTGCCGCCCGGCGTGGCGATTTTCACCTTGTCGCCGTTGGCGATGCCGAGTCGGGCCGCGTCGTCGGCATGCAGGGCGACCGGGTTCTCCGGATGGATGCCGCGCAGCCGGTCGAGCCCGATCGTGTAGGCGCTCATCAGCACGGATTTCTGGCTGATCAGCAGCATCGGCCACTCCGTCTCGGAATAGACGCTCCGCATCGGCGTTCCGTCGCAGAACGACGGCGGTGTCCATTGCGGCACGCCGGAGTGGCGCTTGCCGGTCATCGAGCTTTTGGCCGTGCCGACCTGCTCGTTGTAGAGCGTCAGGGCCGGCGCGAATTTCTGGGCCATGCGGTCGCCCTCGTAGGCCTGCCCGTAGGGCTGGTAACGGCCGCCGCGGGAAAAAACGTGCGCGGCCTTGCGCCACTCCTCGGACTTCAGCGTCGCCTGCAGGGCCGGCACGTGGCGGGCGAAGCCGGTCAGCGCGACGTCCTCGTCGGTCGCGTCGGCGACCGGCTTCTGGCCCGCGAAGGCGACATTGGCGGCGGCGCGGAAGAACCAGTCGGTCGGCTTGTCGAGCGACAGCAGCGTGCCGCCGGCGTCCGCCATGGCATTCGGCCCGAAGCCCGGCAGGCCGAGCGCCTTTGCGAGCGCGATGAAGAACGCCTCCATGGAGATCGGCTCGCCGTCGGCCGTCCTCGCGTTCTTGGAGTCCACCACGGGCCAGCGCGCCGTCGAGGTGCGGCTCGGCACCGCGTGCCAGGGCGCGGCGAAGCCCCAGGTCTCGAACAGCAGCGTGTCCGGCAGGATGTAGTCGGCGAACGCCCCGGTCTCGTTGATGAACGGGTCGATCGAGACGATCAGCGGCAGCCTTTTCGGATCCTTCAGGGCCGTCGCCACGGCGCCCTTGAGGCCCGGAATGCCGTAGATCGGGTTGGCGTTCCAGACGAACAGTGCCTTGAGCGGATACGGATAGCCGTTGAGCGCGCTGGTCAGCCACTCCGAGCCGAGCTGCGGCGCGGCCGGATACCACGGCGCCTGCGACGGATACGGCTTGCCGGCGTCCTTCTTGCGCTTGAACTCGCTCGAACGCTCGTAGGGCACATTGCGCGACAGCGGCGTTCCCTTCGGCGTCACCTGGCCCGGGAAGCCGTCGAGGTCGTAGCGCGGCCCCTTGCCTTCCGCCGGGAAGGCGCCGCCCGGCACCATCGTGCCGCCCTTCACGTTGATGTTGCCGATCAGCGTGTTGAGGGTGACGAGCGCGAAGGCGTTGTAGAAGCCGTTGCCCGCCATGGTGCCGCCATGGGTGTTCACGGCGGCCTTCTTGCCGTGGCTGGTGAACTCCTCGGCGAGCCCCGCCAGCGTCTCGGCCGGGATGCCGCAGACCACCGCATATTCTTCCAACGTGAAGCGCCGCGCGCTTTCGGCGTAGAGATCGAACGACGACCGCAGACGGATCGGCTTGTCGCCGACCATGTAGGCGTCGTTCACGAACAGCGCGGCCGGACCGGCGAGCGCCGTGTGCGGCACGAGCTGCCCGGTCGCCGGATCGACGACGACGAACGGATCCTTGTCGGCGTATTTCTCCCCGTCGATCGTGAGCCCGATGTCGGACCCGCGCAGCATGAAGCCGTCGCGCGGGTGACCGGGCTCGGCGACGACGAGATGCGTGGCGTTGCTCCAGCCGGCCTCGCCGGCGGCGGCCGCCGCCTTCGGGTTCGGTTGCGTCAGGAAGGTTCGGTCGTAACGCTCGTTGTCGATGATCCAGCGGGCCAGCGCCATGGCGAAGGCGCCGTCGGTCGCCGGCTTGATCGGGATCCAGCGGCCGCGATGCTTGGCCGCGAGGCTGTCGGAGTGGCCGATCGCCGGATCGACGACGACGTAGCGCAGCGTGCCGTCGGTGCGGCCCTTGGCGACCATGGCGGCCTGCCGCTTGAACGGGTTGCCGGCATTGGCCGGCGCCGTGCCGCAGAAGATGATGAACTCGCAATTGGCGAAGTCGGGCTTCGCATGCGGCAGCGTCTTGACGTTGCCCATCGCGGCGGCGGAGCCGGACCGGTAGGAGCCGCCGCAATAGCCGCCGTGGCCGATGAAGTTGAGCGAGCCGAACGCCTTCTGCACGAAGCGCCGGGCGAAGTTCTCACGGCCCTCGTTGGTCGACGACAGGAGCCCGACCTGATTGACCTTCGGCCCGAACTCCGGCGCCTTCGGATCGATCGGATCGAAGCTGCGCAGCGCACGCAGGCCGTCGACAGGGCCCTCGCCGAACAGATCGCCGCCCTCGACGACCTCGCGCACCATCTGCTCGAACGAGATCGGCTGCCAGCGACCCTCGCCGCGCGGGCCGACGCGCTTCAGCGGCTGGGTGATGCGATACGGGCTCGTCATCCAGCCGAGCATCGCCGAGCCGCGCCCGCAGGTGGTCGAGCGGCCGTCGAGCCCCTTCTCGCCGGCGCGCGACACCGCGACGAAACTATCCCGGATCGACATGTCGGGCGGCAGCGGCGGATCGGCGGAGAGCGGGTGGAACGGATTGCCGGCGACGCGCAGCACCGCGCCGCTCGTCTTGTCGACCCGCACCCGGACGCCACAGTAGGTCGTGCAGCCCATGCACATCACATAGGAGACCTGCTGGTCCGGATTCGGCGTCAGCTGGCCGGTCGCGGGATCGACCGTGAACTCGGGCGTCAGCGAGGCGCCGTGGATGTCGGCCGCCTTGGCCTTGGGCGCGAGCGAGTCGACGACGCCTTCGACCACCTTGCGGCCGGTCTCGGCATAGCCGGCCGCGAAGGCCCCGAGCCCGCCGACGGCGACGCCGGTCTTCAGAAGGGTTCTGCGGTCCATGGTGGATCTCCTACTCGGCGGGGGCGAGCGCCGACCGCACCCGCGTCGATGCGGCGTCGGGCAGCAGCGTGGTGATCAGGACGAAGACGAACAGCCACAGGCCGAGCGAGCCGGCGATGCCGAGCAGGCCGTCGTGACCGAGCGGGAGCTGGTAGGCGTAGAGGCCGGCACCGGTCTTCGGCACGGTCTGGCCGCCGATGAACACGGTCCAGCGGAACATCCAGGCGGCGTGCAGGCCGAAGAGGCCGACCAGCCAGGCCCAGCCGGGCGGCCGCAGCCACAGGAGCAGGAGCGGCAGCAGGGTCGCGGCGGCGGCCCACACGGCCGTCATCTGCCAGGCGCGATGGCCGGCGACGCTGTCGAGCGCGCGGGCATGCGTGTCGCTGAGCCCGAAGGCGCCGAGGGCGTACCAGACGAGACCGAGCGCGACGGTGGCGAGGAGGCCCGCCGTCATCCAGCGCGCCGCGATCGCGTCGCCGGCGAGCGTCGCGTCGCCGCGCAGCCGGGCGATCAGCAGGGTCAGGCCGGCCGCGCCCGTGACCGCCGTGGCGGCGAACTGCAGCGGCAGCACCGGCGTGTTCCACAGCGGCCGCGCCCGCACCACCATGGTCTCCATGCCGGTGTAGAGCAGGATCAGCAGCCCGAACACGACGGTCCAGCCGGCGAACACTTTGGTGAGCCGCGGGCTCGGCGTGCCGCCCATGGCGATCAGGCGGCGCAGCCGCGACACGAGGTCGTCGCCCTGCCCGGCCGCGGCGAGGCCGCCACGCAGCGCCGCCCAGGCGAAGGCGAGCAGGCCGGCGACGTAGCACGGGATGAAGAACGCCCCCCACGCCATCCAAGAGCCGAGATTGGGGCTCGCATAGAAGCGCCAGAAGCGGCCGGGCTGATGCAGATCGGCGAGCAGCGCGACCGGCGCGACGAGCCCGCAGGCGAGCGCCCCGATCAGCGCGTTCTTGGCGAAGCCGCGCTGGCTGCGCGCCCCGAGCGCCAGGCCCGGCACCGAGACGAGAAAGCCCGCCACCGACAGGCCGACCAGGAAGAAATACTGCACGGCCCAGGGCAGCCAGGTGACGTCGCGCGAGACGTTGACGACTTCGAGGATGGTCATGCGTGCGTCTCCCGGTGCGACGGGTGCCACAAGGTGGGCTCGCCCTCGACCTTTCCCGTCAGCCGGTCGTCGAGGCCGAGATAGAAGACGTGCGGACGGGTGCCGAGCTCGGGCTTGAGCACCTTGGCGTCGCCCTTCGCCACCAGCTTCGCGACGGCGCTCTGCGGGTCGTCGAGATCACCAAAAATGCGGGCGCCGCCGACGCAGGATTCGACGCAGGCCGGCAACAGCCCCGCCTCCACCCGGTGGGCGCAGAACGTGCACTTGTCGGCCTTCTGGGTCGTCGCGTTGATGAAGCGCGCGTCGTAGGGGCAGGCCTGGACGCAGTAGGCGCAGCCGACGCAGGCGTTGGCGTCGACCACCACGATGCCGTCGGGCCTCTGGAAGGTGGCGCCGACCGGGCAGACCGGCAGGCAGGGCGCGTCGGCGCAGTGGTTGCACAGCCGCGGCAGCATCACCATGGCGGCGCGGTTGTTCTCCTGCACCTCGTAGGTCGAGACGATGGTGCGGAAACTGTCCTCCGGCACGGCGTTCTCGTGGATGCAGGACACCGTGCAGGACTGGCAGCCGATGCACTTCGCGACATCGACCACCATGGCGAAGCGCGGCTTGTGTCCGGACGATGCGGCAGCGCCTGCGCCGACCGCGCCGGCCCCGGCAGCCGCGGTCGGCGCGGCGCTCGCGGCCGTGGCGACGCTTGCCGCACCGACCGTCACGGCGCCGAGGGTTCTGAAGAAATCACGTCTCGTATCGGCCATGCCGGGCTCCTCCTCGTCGGAGCGCCACGACGCGCAAACGCGCGCCCGGCCGCTCCGCGGCATGCCGGAACGCTACGCCGATCCCCATGTGGTGGTAATTTGGAGATTTCCCCCAAGGACTTAGGGGTTAACCCCTAGGTCGGCGCGGCCCCGCCCGCCAGCGTCAGCATCCGGGCGAGGTCGGCGCCCGTCGTCGCGGCCATCTTCTCCATCGCGTTGTGGCGGTGGATCTCGACGGTCTTCAGGCTGATGCCGAGCGCATGGGCGATCGCCTTGTTCTGCTTGCCGGCGGCGACCAGATCGGCGACCTCGCGCTCGCGCGCCGTCAGCTTGTCGAGCCGGGCCCGGATGGCGCCGACCTCGCGGGCAGCCTGGAGCTTGGTCTCGGCGAGCCGCAGCGCCTGGTGGATGCGCTCGATCAGCACCTGGTTGTTGAGCGGCTTCTCGATGAAGTCGAGCGCGCCGGTGCGCATCGCCCGCACCGCCATCGGCACGTCGCCGTGGCCCGTGATGATCACGACCGGCATCACGGCGCCGCGGCGCAGCAGCTCCTCGTGCAGTTCGAGCCCGCTCATGCCCGGCATCCGCACGTCGGCGACCAGGCAGGCGACGCGATCCGGATCGTGGCCGGCCAGGAAGGCCGCGGCAGAGGCGAAGGCCTCCACCACGAGGCCGAGCGGCTCCAGCAGGAACACCAGCGAGTCGCGCATCGCGTCGTCGTCGTCGACCACGTAGACGACCGGCGGCTTCGTCCCGTCCGCGCTCATGCGCCCTCCCCCGACGGCGTCGTCTCCTCGCAGGCCGCGCCGTCCGCGGCCGGCAGCCACAGCCGCATCGCGGTGCCGCCGCCGTCGCGGTCGTCCGCCTGCAGGCGACCGCGATGCTCCTCGACGATCGAATGGCACAGCGCGAGGCCGAGGCCGAGCCCGGCCGGCTTGGTGGTGAAGAACGGCTCGAACAGACGCGCCTTGACCTCGTCCGACATGCCCTCGCCGCGATCCATGACGGCGACGCAGGCGCCGCCGTCGCAGGCGAGCGTCTCGACCCGCACGGTCCACGGCCCGGCGCCGCGGCCGACCGAGGCGTCGGCGGCGTTCTGCAGGAGGTTGAGGATCACCTGCTGGAGCTGGATGCGGTCGCCGCACACGGGTGGCAGATCTTTCGCAGGTGCAGTCTCCAGAACGACGCCGCTGCGTCGCGCCGGCCCTTGGAAGAACTCCTGTGCCTCCACCACCACCTCGTTCAGGTCGAGGGCCATGTGCACGGGCTCGCGCTTGCGCACGAAGGCGCGCATGCGCTGGATCACCTGGGCGGCGCGCTCGGCCTGCTGGCGGATCAGCCTTGTCGCCTGCACCAGCGCGCCGGTGTCGACCGGCGTGCCGGCCGACGCTCCAGCCGACACCTGACGCAGACGCAGCTCGCAGCCGTCGGCATAGTTGGCGATCGCCGCGAGCGGCTGGTTCAGCTCGTGCGCCATGCCGCCCGCCATCTCGCCCAGGATCGACAGCCGCGCCGCGTGGTCGAGCTCCTTGCGGTGCAGCGCCTCCCGCTCCTCGATGCGGCGACGATGCTCGATCTCGCGGACCAGATCGGCGTTGACGGTGGCGAGCTCGGCGGTGCGCCGGCGCACCAGCCGCTCGACCCGCAGCGCGTGCACGGCCCAGGCGCCGAGCGCGATGCCGAAGATCGCGATCACCTGCCAGTAACGCGCCAAGAGCTCGCGCGCCGTGACGTGGCGCAGCGCCTCGTAGGGGCCGATCTTGAGATCCCGGAATGCCTCGTGGACCGGCTGATAGTCGAGCGGCACGGTCCAGGCCGGCACACCGGGGGGCGGCTGGAACGTGAGAAGCGCGGTGGCGACCCGCTTGGCCTCGGCGGCCGAGGTGGCCCGCAGCTTGGCGATCGGCCAATCCGGATAGACGCGGCTCGACATCACGCAGCTCGTCCCGGGGTTTTCCCGCGGCGCCAGTACCCGCAGCACGCCGGGCGCGAACGCGCCGAGCGCCTCCTGATGCTCCAGCAGGCAGCCGCGCAGGATGCCGGCGTCGACCCGGTTGGACAGCACCGCGTCGATCACCCGGGTCATGGGGAAGCCGACCGTGTCGAGCCCGCCGAGATCGCGGAACGGATCGATGCCGGCGGCGGCGAATTCCCGCCACGCCGCCTGGAACCCGCCGAACGCCGTCGGCCCGACGATGGCGACGCGCTTGCCGGCGAGGTCGGCGAGCGTCCTCAGATCGGTGCGGTCGCGCCGCACGACGATCGCCGAGGCGACCGGCAGGCCGGAGTCGAGGGTGGCGATGCGGCTGATCCCGTGCGCCACCTCCAGCTCGACGTAATGGCCCGGATTGGTGATCACATAATCGACGGCCCCCTCCGCCACGGCCCGGTCGAGCCCGGCGTGGTCGAAGGGCACGATGACGACCGTGCTGCCCGGCAGGCCCGCCTCGACGGCGCGCGCCGTCGGCCCCCACTCCTCCAGGCTGTGCTCGGCGCCGAGGAAGGCCAGCACGCCGATCCGGATCGTCTCGGCGCGCGCCGATGCCCCCGCGAGCGCCGCCAGGACGGCGCCGAGCAGAAGGGTGATCACGCGGCGGAGGGACGCCCTGCGGCCGCCGGACGGACGCAGGGCACGGCGGACCAGGGACATGGCCGCCGATGTGACCGGTTTTATCCGCGATTTCAATCCGAACGACGCCGGAGGCAGGAAGGCGCTACTGCAGCCGCACCAGCACGCTGTCGGTGGCGCCCCGCGTGTCCGTGACGGTGAGGCGGACGAAGCCGGGGCCGTCCGGGGTCACCATGGCGGTCTTGCGGTCGCGCAGCGTCGCCCGCGGCAGGCCATCGACCATCACGGTGACGGGTCCGGAGCCGCCGGCGATCTTGACCGGCAGCGCGGCCGCCTCGCCGGCCTCGGCGGCGAGCTCGACCCGCGCCCCGTTCGGCGGGAACACGATCTTCAAGGGCGGCTCGGCGCCGGCGCTCGGCAGCGCGCCCGGACGGAACCGCTGCAACGGCAACGGCAGCTTGCCGGTGGCGGCGAACAGCGCGCCGCGCGGCGCCGGCGGCAGCGCCGTGATCGGCCGGCCGAGCCGGGCGAAGGCGTCGAACAGAATCGGCGCCGCCGTGCCGCGGCCGATCATCCCGGGCACCGGCGCGCCGTCCGGCCGGCCGACCCAGACCCCGATGGTGCGGCGGCCGTCGAAGCCGACCGCCCAGGCGTCGCGATAGCCGTAGGACGTGCCGGTCTTGAAGGCGATGCGGCCGCCGGCGGCGTTCTCGGGCGGCGGCGCGCCGATCAGGACGTTGCCGACATACCAGGCGGCGACCGGGTCGAGCAGGCGCAGCATCAGCTCCGGCGGCGGCGCCGGCACGAGGCCGGCGTCGTCGAGCCGCTCGGCGAGCGGGATCGTGGTGCCGAGCCGGGCGAGCCCGCCATAGAGCCGGACGAGGTCGGCGAGCGTGACGCCGGTGCCGCCGAGCCCCATGGCGAGGCCGGGCGCCTCGCCGGGCGGCAGCACGAGGCGGCCGCCGGCCTGGGCGATGCGGGCGGCGAATCGGTTCGGTCCGACCTTCTCCAGCACCTGGACGGCCGGGACGTTGAGGGAGAGCTGCAGGGCTTTGCGGGCCGTCACGGTCCCCTGATAGGTGAGGTCGAAGTTCTCGGGCGCGTAGCTGCCCCAGCGGACCGGCCGATCGTCCAGCAGCGTCTCGGGGTGAACAAATCCGTCCTCGAAGCCGAGGCCGAAGATGAACGGCTTCAGGGTCGAGCCGGGCGAGCGCACCGCGAGCGTCATGTCGACCTGGCCGGCGCGCCGCGCGTCGGCCCAGTCGGCCGAGCCGACCCGGGCCAGCACCTCGCCGGTCGCATGCTCGACGGCCAGGATCGCGATCGAGAGGTCGGGGCCGAGTGCGGTTGCGCGGTCCTTCGCGAGTGCTTCGAGCGTGACTTGAAGCGGCGCCTCCAAGGTCGTTCGGTGCAAGCGTTTTTCCGGCGCGGCGCTGACGAGGCGATCGGCCGTGTGCGGGGCCAGCATCGGCATCGGCTTGCGCGCCGTCGGCACCGGCTCGGCCTTGGCGCGCTCGATCTCGCCCGGCTCGACGACGCCGGCCGCCGCCATGCGGTCGAGCACCCGGTCGCGCGCCTTTCGCGCGACGTGCGGGAAACGGTCGGGGCGCCTCGCCTCCGGCGACTGCGGCAGCGCCACCAAGAGTGCCGCCTCGCCGAGCGTCAGCCGCCGCGGCTCCTTGCCGAGCCAGGCGAGCGAGGCCGCCCGGATGCCCTCCAGGTTCCCGCCGTAGGGGGCGAGCGAGAGATAGAGGCCGAGGATCTGGTCCTTGCTCAGCGCCCGCTCGAGCTGGACGGCGCGGACGACCTGCCGAAGCTTCGCCGACACCGAGCGCTCGGCCCGCGGCTCCAGCAGCCGGGCCACTTGCATGGTGAGCGTCGAGCCACCGGAGACGATCCGGCCGTTGGCGCCGAGCTGGAGCGCGGCACGGCCGAGCGCGACGAGGTCGACGCCGGCATGCTCGGCGAAGCGCCGATCCTCGTAGGCGAACAGCAGCGCGAAGAAGCGCGGGTCGACATTCTCGCGTGCCGCCGGCAGCCGCCACCGCCCCTCCGACGTCGCATAGGGGCGCAAAATCCGCCCCTCCCGATCGACCACGACGGTCGACCAGGCGAGATCCTGTCCCAGCGGCGGAGGACCGAGCGACGCCACCCATAGCGCCGCGGACGCGAGGCCGACGGCGAGCAGGAGGGCGGCGGCGACAACATGTTTGGCACGGCGCCAGCCCCACCCTCGGTCATTCCGGGGCGCGGACCGCGCGGTCCGCGAGCCCGGAATCCATACGCCCTGTGTCAATGGCTTACGACGGACAGGGGCTATGGGTTCCGGGCTCGGCCCTTTGGGCCGCCCCGGAACGACGAAGGAGGTGCCGCCCTCGGTCATCGATCACCTACTGCCGCGACACACTCACCTCGACCGTGCCGGTGCCGGTGCGGCCGAAGCGGTCGGGGCGGTACATGTCCTCGACATAGGCCTGCGGCAGCACGTAGCGGCCCGGCGACACGGCCCGCACCACATAGGCCACCGTGAACAGGGCCGGCGACTTGGCGTTGCGGGTGAAGGCGGCCGAGAAGCGGTCGTCGCGGAACTCGGCCTTGTCGGGCTCGGCGGCGTCCTGGATCCAGTCGAGCGCCCCGGTCTCGCCCGAGGAGACGAGCCGCGGGTTGTCGATCTCGAAGCCGGCCGGCAGCGGGTCGACGACGAGCACGCGGCCGTATTGCGGCTGCGGCTCGGTGATCTTCAGCACCACGGCGAAGCGCTGGTTCTGCCGGGCCTTCGTCGCGTCCACCTTCTCACCGCTCAGCGTGTAATAGGTCCGCTCGATGCGGAACCCCTTGTCGGCGGCGGGCTCCGGCACCAGCGGCGCGCCGGAGACCGACACCACGGCCTGCACGGGTCCGTCGCCCGTGTTGGTGACGCGCAGCGGCGTCGCGAGATCCGCCGGCCGGAAGGCACGATAGAGCGGGCTCTTGCGTGCGCTGCCCGCGACCTCGATCGACAGCGGCACCGACTTCGACAGCGCGCGCGCCGCCAGCACCATCCAAGCGTTCTCTTGCGTGGAGGTGTAGAACGACCGTGCCCGCGCCTCCTCGACGCCCTTCAGGGCCGCCGGCAGCAAGCTCGCCGCGGCATTGCTCTCCGCCGCCAGGGCCGTGACGGCGGCCGCGTCGCGCAGCGAGGAGCCGAAGTCGGGCCGGCCGAACTCCAGGACTTTCGGCGGCTCGATCGCCTGCACGGCGGCCGCGAACACCCGCTCGGCCCGGACACGATCGCCCAGCATGGCGAGCGCCGCGCCGATCTGCGCCTTGGCGGTCGGGGTCGCGAACTCGCCGAGCTTGGTGTCGGCGATGTAGCGCAGGTCACCGACCGGCGCCTCGCCGTTGCGGGCGAGGACATAGAGCGCATAGGGCAGATCGCGCGCCCCCTCCTTGCCGGGCTCCGGCGCGTTGACGACGTAGTTTTTCAAACGCTCCAGCGCCAGCTTGAACGCGGTGTCGGGGACGACGAAGCCCCTCTCCCGCGCCCGGGTGAGAAAGTCGGTCACGTAGGCGTCGAGCCAGACGTCGTTGCCGCCGACGCCCCACAGGCCGAACGAGCCGGACGAGTCCTGCCGGGCCAGCAGCCGGTCGATCGAGTCGCGGATGCGCTGGTCGGCGTCCTGGTCGAGGGCCAGATGCGCCTCGACCGACAGCTCGTTGACGTAGAGGAGCGGCAGCGCCCGGCTGGTGATCTGCTCCGAGCAGCCGAACGGATAGCGGTCGAGCGCCTTGAGGAGCGTCGCCGCGTCGAGCGCCGTCGACGGGCCGACCGAGAGGGCGAGCCCTCCGGTGCCCGGGACGAGGTCGCCGAACAGGTCGGCGCCGAGCGACAGGCTCTCCCCCTTGGCGATGGTGCGCACCGTGCGGCGCGTGGCGATCTGGGTCGCCGGCTTCACGGCGAGCGGATAGGTCCGCTCCAGCGCGAAGTCGTCG
Source organism: Rhodoplanes azumiensis (assembly GCF_042682915.1). Lineage (NCBI taxonomy): Bacteria > Pseudomonadati > Pseudomonadota > Alphaproteobacteria > Hyphomicrobiales > Nitrobacteraceae > Rhodoplanes > Rhodoplanes azumiensis. Next base: position 47,275 of record NZ_JBHUIW010000014.1, read on the forward strand.
GGCCCGGTCACGGCGATCTTCACGATCGCGGTGCCGGCCGCCGTCGCCGTGATGGGCAGCGACAGCGAGGCGCGCTGCTTGGCCGCCATGCGCACGCTCTGCGGCGCGGTGCCCGGCCCGGCCTGCCCACCGATCTGGGCCGGCCCCTCGACCGAGGCGGCGACCCGATAGTCGCCGGCCCGCCCCTCGACATTGTCGAGCTCGAGCTGGACCGTGCTCCGGTCACCCGTGAGCAGGAAGCGCGGCAGCGTCGCGGTGAGCACCACGGGGTCGCGCACCGTCACGTCGGTCGACGCGCGGCCGACTTTTCCGGCCGACCACGCGACCGCCATCACCCGCACCGTGCCGGCGAAGGCCGGGATGTCGAACGTCACCTCGGCCTTGCCGTCCGGCCCGACCGGCACGACGCCGGAGAACAGCGCGACAGGCGGCTGGGTGGGCGGCGAGCCCGACAGCTCGGCCGCGCCGCCGTCGCCGCCGGAGCGGATCGCCCCGACCGTCCCCTGCATGCCGTCGATCAGATGGCCGTAGAGGTCGCGCAGATCGGCGGAGAGCCGGCGCTGGCCGAGATAGTGCTCGTCGGGCGCCGGCGGCTTGTACCCGGTGAGATTGAGGATGCCGACATCGACGGCCGCGACCGTGATGCGCGCCTCCTGGACGGCCTGGCCGGCGCCGCCGGAGAGCCCGGCGATGGTGACGGGCACGCGCAGCGTCGTGTTCGGCCGCATGAGCTGCGGCGTCGCCAGCGTCACTTGCAAGGTCTTCGAGGCACGGTCGACCGCGAGCCATTGCACCCCGATGGCGCGGCCCGGCATGCGCTTGGCCTGCGCGTCGAGCGGCCGCAGATGGGTCGCGACCACATAGGCCCCGGTGCCCCAGTCGGGGCCTACGGCCAAGCGAATCTGGGTGGTGCCCTGCGGCACCTCCTGGGTGACGCTGGTGATCAGCCGGTCGCCGATCACCGAGAGCCGCACCCGGCCGGCGGCGCGGGCCGTCACCGACACGCCGAGCGTGTCGCCGGCCTTCACCTCGGGCTTGTCCAGGGCGATCTCCAGAAGATCCGGCGTGTCGGCCGAGGCTTCCGCGAAGAAACCGGCGTCGAACGAGATCGACGTGGTCGGCCCGTCCGGATCGCTCGACGAGACATCGAGCCGGTAGCGGCCCCACTCCACCGGCGCGGCGATACGGCCGGGCTGGCCGGGCGCGACGTCGAGCGTGCCGTCGGCGACCCGCTTGGTCGACTTCACCGCTTCGTAGCTCCAGGCGCCGTCGGCCCGGTACCACTGATAGCGCGTGTCGACCTTCAGAAGCTCGTATTTCAGGCCGCGGCGCGCCAGCGCCTGGCCATCCGGCGCGACCACCACCACGTCGAAGGTCGCGGTCTCGCCCTCGCCGAGCGAGCGGCCGGAGAACAAGGGCTTCACGCCGATCATCGGCCCTTCGGGAACGACCGGCAGCGTGATCTTGCGCTCGACCGCGCGGCCGCCCGTCTCCGCCATGCGGATCACGACCTGCGCCTCCAGGGGCCGGCTGGTCTCGGGCAGCTTCTCCAGCGTCACCGGGACGGTGGCGTGGCCCTTGTCGTCGGTCGCCGGGAGGTCGTCGAGCGTGATGCGGCTCGTATCGGCGTCCTGCTCGGCCTCGTCGTCGACCGTGCCGAACTGATAGCCCGGGAAGCCGGCGCGCTCCTTGGCCTCCTTGAGCGTCACCTCGCCGGACAACTCGAGATTGGAGGCCGGCGCGCCGTAGAGGAAGCGGCCGTCGACCGCGATCTCCACGGGCGTGCCCTTGGCGATGCCGGTCGCCTTGGTCGAGAGGTCGAACTCGATGCGGTCGGGCACGTAGTCCTCGACCATGAAGGTCGTCTCGCCGACCGGCGGACGCTTCGGATCCGTGTAGGCCTTGAGCCGCCACGTGCCGGTCGGCGCCGTGGAGACGATCGGCAGGTCGTAGGCGCGACCGCCGAGGCCCTGGTCGGCGACCACGGCGCGGCGATGCTCGACCCCGTCGGGGCGCTCGAAGACGAGGGTCAGCGGCACGCCCGCGGCGGCCACACCGAGGCCGTCGCGCAAGAGCGCCGTCACGTGCACGGTCTCGCCGGTGCGATAGACGCCGCGCTCGGTGACCACGAAGGCGTCGAGGCCGGTCGGGGCCGCCCGGCCCTTCACGCCGCGATCCGAGAGATCGAAGGCCGGGGCCTTGAGGCTGAGGAAGCCGTAGTCGCGGCCGTTGTCGTTGACGCCGACGATCATCACGGGCGCGGCGCCACCTTCGCCGCGGGTCAGGCCCGCCTCGAAGACCGCGTGGCCGTCGGCGTCGGTCTTGCGGACCGCCAGCACCTCGTTGTTGCGGGCGACGAGCCGCACCTCGGTCTGCGGCTTGGGCTGGGCGGTCGCGAGCGAGTTGACGAAGACATGGATGCCGTCGCCGCCCGACATGGCGGACAGGCCGAGATCGGAGACCACGAACCACTGCGTCGCGAGCGCCGAATAATCGCTGTCGCTCGGGCCCTTGGTCTCGGCCGACATCACGTAGACGCCGGGCTTCAGATCGCCGACCGCCTGGGTCACCGGGAACGCCGTCGTCACCTCGGCATTGAGGGGCGACTGCACGGCGAGCTCGCCCGACCACACTTTCGCGCCCTTGGTCTCGGCGATGCGCTCCAACTCGTAACGGTCGAGATTGCGCTCCAGATCCTCGCCCGCGACCGGGTCGACCAGGTTGCGGTCGCCGATCCGGTAGACGACGATGCTCACCGCCGAGGCGTTGACGGTGACGACCGGGATGCCCTGCTGGCCGGCGCGCGGCAGCACATAGGCCTTGCCGGAGAACCGCACGAACGGCTTGCGGTCGCGAACGTACAGATTGAATTCGGACGCCTTCTGAAGCGTCTCCTTGACGGTCGACGGCAGGCCGGGCCGGATCGTCACGGCGTAGCGCTCGCCGTGCTTGAGGCCCTCGACACAGAGCTGGCGGTCGTCCGCCGCGATGGCCGGCTTGTCGAGGCCGGCGACCGACACGAAGGGCGACAGATCCGTGCGCGGACCGGGCAACTCCTCGGAGAACTGGAAGCAGGCGCGCGGCGAGGCCGTATCGGCATCGACCGAGTAGTCGATCAGGCGGAAGCCGTGGTCGGTGCGCAACGTCTCGTAGCGGGCGCGGACGTCGGCGACCTCCTTCAGCTCCAGCGACAGGCGCAGCGCGTCGAGCGCCGGGCGCCAGACGCGCCGGTCCGCATAGGCGCGGCCGACCAGCACCAATGCGTCGGCCTCCTCGGCCGGCGTCGTCGCGCGCTGATAGGCGATGTAGGCGGCGGTGGCGCCGCGCTCCCACAAGGTATTCTGCTCGCGGCTGTCGGCCCCCTTCACCTGCAGGACGGCGCGCGACAGGCGCAGCCAGTTCGAGGCGACGTCGGGCGCCGCGGTGACGAGCTGGCCCAGCACGGTCAAGGCCGTGCGGGTGTCGTTGCGGGCGAGCGCCGCCTCGGCGTCGCGGCGGAGCTGGTCCGGCGACTTGGTGACGCTGCCGGCGTCCTTCTTGATCTGTGCCTCGAGGCGCAGCGCGCCGTCGGCGAGCTCGTCGCGCTGGAACGCTTTTTCAGCGGCCACGGCCGGAATGGACAGGACGAACGGCAGGAAGAGCAGCGCCACGGCGGCGGCGCGGAGACGGGCGAGCATCGAACGACCTCCCTGGCCCACGCGCGCCTTGATGCGCACCCGCGGGCATCCCCCGGACCGCAAGGCCGGGTCCGACACGCCACCGGTCCGCGAGAATCATGACCGGCGGATGGCGGTAAACGTGGCGGTATCGTAGACGTGATCGGCGGCGCGCACGCCCCGCCACCGGCTTGGTATCTTGGGCACGGCGGAAGGTTCGAGAGGCGGGTCACGTCTTCCTTCTCCCCGCGGGCGGGGAGAAGGTGGCTCGCCGCGCGGCGGCGAGTCGGATGAGGGGGCGCATCCGTATCCACGAAACGCCCCCTCACCCGGATTTCCCGCGCGGGCGCGTGAAATCCGACCTCTCCCCGCGCGGCGGGGAGAGGCTTTAGGAAGCCCACGCGATACCGCGGCGCAGCCGCCCTCACGCCAGCGTGTAGCTGGTCTTCACCGTGGTGTAGAACTCGACGGCGTAGTGGCCCTGCTCGCGCGGGCCGTAGCTCGAGCCCTTCCGGCCGCCGAACGGGACGTGATAGTCGACGCCGGCGGTCGGCAGGTTCACGTTGACCATGCCGGCGTCGGAGTTGCGCTTGAAGTGCGTCGCGTGCTTGAGGCTGGTCGTGCAGATGCCGGACGACAGGCCGAACACGCTGTCGTTCGCAACGGCCAGCGCCTCGTCGTAGTCCTTCACGCGCAGCACCGCGGCGACGGGGCCGAAGATCTCCTCGCGGACGATCTGCATGTCGGGCGTGCACTCGGTGAACAGCGCCGGCTGCAGATAGAAGCCCTGCTTGTCGCGGTTGAGCCGCTCGCCGCCCCAGACGAGCTTGGCGCCCTCCTTCTGACCGATCGCGATGTAGCGCAGATCCTGGTCGAGCTGGCTCTGGTCGACCACCGGGCCGATGTTCGTGCCGGGCTTCAGCGCGTCGTCGACCACGAGCTGCTTCATGCGCTCGACCAGACCCTCGACGAAGCGGTCGTGGATGCCCTCGGTGACGACGAGGCGGGTGCCGGCCGTGCAGCGCTGGCCGGTCTGGTAGAAGGCGCCGTTCGCCGCGCATTCGACCGCGACGGCGAGGTCGGCGTCGTCGAGGATCACGAGCGGGCTCTTGCCCCCCATCTCGAGCTGCACCTTCTTCATCACCGGCGCCGTGACGGCGGCCTGGGCGATCTTGCGGCCGGTGCCGACCGAGCCCGTGAACGAGATCGCGGCAACGTCGTCGTGGCTCAGGAGAACCTCGCCGATCTCCGAGCCGCGGCCCATGACGAGGTTGAACACGCCGTTCGGGATGCCGGCGCGGGCGATGATGTCGGCGAGCGCCCAGGCGGAGCCCGGCACCAGATCGGCCGGCTTGATGACGACGCAGTTGCCGTAGGCGAGCGCGGGCGCGATCTTCCAGGCCGGAATGGCGATCGGGAAGTTCCACGGCGTGATCATGGCGACGATGCCGACCGGCTCGCGCGTCACGTCGACCTCGATGCCGGGCCGCGTGGACGCGAATTTTTCACCCGCGAGCCTGACGGCCTCTCCGGCGAAGTACCCAAAAATCTGGCCGGCGCGCGTCACCTCGCCGATGCCGTCGGCGAGCGTCTTGCCCTCCTCGCGGGCGAGCAGGCGGCCGAGCTCCTCCTTGCGGGCGAGGATCTCGGTGGAGACGCGCATCAGGATCTCGTAGCGCTCGTGCGGATTGGAGCGCGCCCAGGCCGGGAACGCCGCCTTGGCGGCCGCGATGGCGGCTTCCGCCTCGGCCCGGCCGGCGCGGGCGTACTCGCCCACCACGTCGGAGACGTCCGACGGGTTGATGTTGGGCGCGGCGTTGCCGGCAGGCGTCCACGCGCCGCCGATGAAGTTCTGATGCACGGTCATGGGGTCTTCGTTTCTTGCGGTTGGGGGCGCCGGATCATAGTGGCCCGGGCCGGCATGGCAATGCGGCCCGGGCGACGTGGTCCTGGCGGGTGCGAGCGACGCCTCGCGTCAGCACGTCTTCTCGGCGACTCCGGCTTCCGAGAACGTCGCCATGCCGGCGTGGCAGGAGAGCGCGGCGCGGGCGAGCAGCATCGCGACGGCCGCCCCGGTCCCCTCCCCGAGCCGCATGCCGATGTCGAGCAGCGGCACCAGGCCGAGCGCCGGCAGAAGCGCCTTGTGGCCGGGCTCGCCCGAGCAGTGGGCGGCGCGGCAATGGGCGAGCGCGTCGGACGCCATCCGGGCGAGCGGCAGCACGGCGGCACTGGCGATGTAGCCGTCGAGCAGCATCGGGATGCGGTGGCGGCGCGCCGCGAGCGTCGCCCCCATCATGGCGGCGAGCTCGCGGCCGCCGAGCGCGGCGGCGATCGCCAGCGGGTCGGCGACCTTGGCGCCGTGACGGGCGAGCCCCGCCTCGACGGCGTCGCGCTTGCGCGAGAGACCGTGGTCGTCGACGCCGCTGCCGCGGCCGACCCAGCGGGCCGCGCCGCCGCCGAGCAGCGCGGCGCACAAGGCGGCCGCCGCCGTGGTGTTGCCGATGCCCATCTCGCCGACCGCGAACAGGTCGAGGTCGGGCGCGACCGCCGCGTAGCCGGCCGACACGGCGGCCAGGAACTCGCCCTCGTCCATGGCGGGCGCCTTGGTGAAGTCGGCGGTCGGCCGGTCGAGGTCGAGCGGCACGACGGTCAGGGTGGCGCCGGCCGTCTCGGCGAGACGATTGATCGCAGCGCCGCCGGCGGCGTAGTTCGCCACCATCTGGGCCGTGACCTCGATCGGGAAGGCCGAGACGCCGCGCGCCGCGATGCCGTGATTGCCGGCGAAGACGGCGATCGACACCTGGTCGAGCCTGGGGATCGCCCGGCCCTGCCAACGGGCGAGCCAGACGGCGAGATCCTCGAGCCGGCCCAGGCTGCCGGGCGGCTTGGTGAGCACGGCCTGGCGCGCCAGCGCGGCCGCGGCGGCGGCCTCGTCGCCGGCCGGCAGGTCGCGACAGGCGGCGCGGAGGTCGTCTAGAGTGGAGAAGATCAACGGTGAGTCCTTTTCGATGACCAGCACTTTGGAAAACGGCAACAGCCTGCGCGACTGGCAGAACGACCTGCGCGTCGCGGTCTCGCTGCTCACCCGCATCCCGATGGCCCATCCGGACGGGCCGGCGCCCTCTTACCTCGCCCGGGCCATGCGAGTCTTCCCGCTCGTCGGCGCCGGAATCGGGGGCGTCGTCGGGATCGCCTATCTGGGGCTGCTCCTCGTCGGCGTGCCGCATCTGCCGGCCGCCGCCCTGGCGCTCGGGGTGAGCGCGCTCGTCACCGGCGCCCTGCACGAGGACGGCCTCGCCGACACGGGCGACGGCTTCGGCGGTGGCCACGACAAGGCGCGAAAGCTCGAGATCATGCGCGACAGCCGGCTCGGCACCTACGGGGCCGTGGTGCTGCTGGTGAGCTTCGCGACGCGGGTGTTCGCGCTCGCCGCCCTGCCGCTGGTCGCCGTGCTGCCCGTGCTGGTGACGGCGAACGCGCTCGGCCGCGCCGCCATCCCGGCGCTCGCCTTCAAGCTGCCGCCGGCCCGCACCGACGGGCTCGGCGCCCGGGCCGGCGCACCGACCAAGACCGTGGTGGCGACCGCCGCCGTCATCGCTCTGGTGATCACGCTGGTGATGCTGCCGATCAAGGAGGCGCTGCTCTCGGTCCTGGCCGCCGCGGCGGCGGCCGCCGCCGTCGCCCATCTGGCCCAGCGACAGATCGGCGGCCAGACCGGCGACGTGCTGGGCGCCGCCGAGCAGGCCGCCGAGGTCGCCGTGCTGGTGCTGTGCGCGGCCCGCTTCGGCACCGGGACGTGACCCTGGACATGACCCGGACCGAACAGCATCTCTGGCTGATCCGGCATGCCCCGGTGGCGGGCCCGCGCGACGTCATCCACCCGCCCGAGGCGCCGGCCGACCTCGCCGACACGGCCCGCTTCGCAGCGCTGCGCAAGGCCCTGCCCGCCGATGCGCCGGCCTACGCCTCGCCGGCGCAGCGCACCGTCGACACGGCCCACGCGCTCGGCCTCGACCCGATGCTGCAGAGCGATTTTCGCGAGCAGGGCTTCGGCGAGTGGACCGGGCGCACCCATGCCGATCTCGAGGCGGAGTTCGGCGACGGCTACGCGACCTTCTGGCATTCGCCGGCGCGCCGACGCCCCCCCGGCGGCGAGAGCTTCGTCGACCAGATCGAGCGGGTGCGCCGCGGCCTCGCCCAGCTTCCGGCCGGCGACACCGTGCTGGTCGTCCATTCCGGCACCATCCGGGCGATTCTCGCGATCGCGCTGGAGACGACGCCGGAGGCCGCGCTGCGCTTCGTCGTCGCGCCGTTGTCGCTGACCCGCATCGACCGCATCGCCGGCAGCTGGCGCATCCGCTTCGTCAACCGGCGCTGACCGCCGCCGCCCGAGATGCGCCTCGGCCGACCGCGACGCTCGCCGCTCACGGTTGCGCTCAAGGCGCCTCGCCGACCACACCGGTATCTCTCCGGCCTGGAAGATTACATCATGTAAGGTTTTGGAGAACCCTCACCAGAACGTCGTATTTCCTTTCCAGATACATTTTTATAAACTTTTTTCATTGGGCCGAAGGACGCGACGAGTTCTCGATCGGCCGTGACGTGATGCCGGTCTCGATGTCGTCGGTCTCGATGTCGTGACGGCTGTAGCGCTGTGCGCGACGCAATGTCGTTCGCAGTGATCGATTCCGCTTCGGCCTTCCCGCCGAGACCCTGTCTCTCCGCGGGGGTGCCTCTTCATCGGCACAGCCGGTTTTTCTGGCGTGCGCCTGAACCGCAAAGAGCCAACTCCGCCGCATCGCGCCCCGCGACCGCGGCCAGGGAGAGCATGATGCGCGTCACGTTCTCGACCGCCGTCTTCGCCTGCGTCGTCGCCGCCCAGGCTTTCGCCATGGACAAGCCCGCGACGCACGCGCCGTCCGGACCGGACTGGGACAGCTGCTACGATCTGGGCTGGAACCGCGGCGTCCATGTCGAGCTCGGCGAGCTGCCGGGCTGGATGGAGGCGTGCCTTTCCGGACAGATTCCGTTCGACGCGACCGAGGCGACGGCGGCAAGCCGAACGAAACGGACGCACCGCCACGCGCGCTCGCACCGGCCGCACCATTCCTGAGCGCCACCACTCCTGAGCGCCCTGCCCGGCGGGTTCCCGTGAGGCCGCCTCCTTGCGCCCCGAGCCGGTGGCGACCCCGGCAGGATTCGAACCTGCGACCAACAGCTTAGAAGGCTGCTGCTCTATCCACTGAGCTACGGGGCCGACAGAGCGCGAGACGACCGGGCCGGCGGGACGACTGCACTGACGCGACGCGCGTGCCGACCTGGTCGCTCAGGACCGGTCGCGCGGCCGCAGTGTCCTATAGCCGATCCCGGCCGGGGCGCGCCAGCCCGGCGCCCGCGCGAGGTCGCCGAGGCCGGAGCCACCGACCGCCGATCGCCCGACCAGGGCTCACCAGCCTGCGCGGGACGAGCGATGGACGACAAGGGACGTCCCGGGATGATCGATCGAAGTCGGTGAAAACGTTTTCACCGACTTCGTAGGGGGAGCTCCGGGGCGCGCTCCACGGGGAATGCTCCGGGGCGGGCTCGGAGTCGCTCGCCGCGACGCGACCGCTTCAGGCGCCTCGTCGGCCCGAGACATCGGCCCGGCGACTTGCCGGTCGACCCCGGCGCCTTCCGCCCCGCCGCCGCCCCCGCCTCCTCACCCGAAGCGGTCGGGCTGCTGGTTGGCGGCCAGCACGGAGTGCCAGAACAGGCCGTCCGTATCGAGCTGCTTGGCGCCCGAGGCGATCAGCGCGGTCGGCACGTGGATGAAGGTGCCGTGCAGCTGCCCGACCACCATGCCGGTCTTGCCGGCCATCGCGGCGTGCACGGCCTGGCGGGCGAACATGTCGCACAGCACCGCGTCCTCGCAGTTCGCCGGCCGACTGCGGATCTGGTAGCCGGGGTCGAAGTAGCGCAGCGTCAGCGGCAGCTTCGCAGCCGCGAAGGCCTCGCCGATCGCCTTGGCGAGGAACGGACCGATGTCCTTCAGCTTGACGTTGCCGGAGGCGTCGGTGGCTTTCGGCTCGGCTGGGAACAGATCCTGCCCGGCCCCCTCGGCGACCACCACGACGGCGTGGCCGCGGTCACGCACCCGCTCGATCACGGCGGCCAGGAAGCCGTGCTCGCCGTCGAGCCGGAACGGCACCTCGGGCACCAGCGTGAAGTTGACGTCCTGGCTGGCGATGGTGGCGCCGGCGGCGATGAAGCCCGCGTGCCGGCCCATCACCTTGACCACGGCGACGCCGTTCTCGACGCTGCGCGCCTCGTTGTGGGCGGCGTCGATGACGTGGCGCGCCTCCTCGAGCGCCGTGAGATAGCCGAAGGTGCGGTCGACATAGAGCACGTCGTTGTCGATCGTCTTCGGCACGCCGACGACGGCGAGCGCGTGGCCGCGCGCCTTGCAGGCCTCGTAGATCGCGAAGGCGCCGCGCTGCGTCCCGTCGCCGCCGATGCAGAACAGCATGTCGATCTTGCGCCGGATCAGGTTGTCGACCGCGGCGGCGACGTCGACCGGGCCGCGCGACGTGCCCAGGATGGTGCCGCCCTGCTGGTGGATGTCGTCGACACTCGAATGGTGCAGAACCACCGGCTCGTGGTGGTTGCGCGGGTCGAGGCCGCCGTAGCCCATGCGGAAGCCGATCACCTCGCGGACCTCGTAGCCGCCGTGCAGCTCGCGCACCAGCGAGCGGATGACGTTGTTGAGGCCCGGGCACAGCCCGCCGCACGTGACGATGCCGGCGCGCACCCGCGGCGGATCGAAGAACAGCATCTCGCGCGGGCCGGCGAGCTCGAACAGCGGCCCCGGATCGTCGTCGCGGCCGGGCCCGCGGATGATGTTGGCCGGCACGCGCTCGTCCTCGGAGACGAAGCCCGAGCGTGGCGAGCGGAACCGGCAGGGGCCGAGCGTCGTGACGGTCACGGCGCCCCCTCCGTCGGAGCCCCGAGCGGCCCGACGTGCCAGACCCGCTCGCAATAGTCGCGGATCGAGCGGTCGGACGAGAACTTGCCCATGCGGGCGACGTTGAGGATCGACATGCGGCTCCACGCCTCCGGGTCACGCCAGAGCGCCGCGACCCGCTCCTGGCAGGCCACGTAGCTCTGGTAGTCGGCCAGCACCATGAACGGATCGTGCCACAGAAGCCCGTCGACGAGCGAGCGGAACAGCGTCGTGTCGCCGCCGGCGAGCGCCCCCGACGCGATCAGGTCGACGACGGCGCGCAGCTCGTCGTTCTGCTCGTAGATCGCGCGCGGCGCGTAGCCGCCGGCCTTGGCGCTGCGCACCTCGTCGGCGGTGAGGCCGAACAGGAAGAAGTTCTCGGCCCCGACCTCGTCGCGGATCTCGATGTTGGCGCCGTCGAGCGTGCCGATGGTGAGCGCGCCGTTGAGCGCGAACTTCATGTTGCCGGTGCCGCTCGCCTCCTGCCCGGCGGTCGAGATCTGCTCGGAGAGGTCGGCGGCCGGATAGATGGCCTGGCCGTTCTTGACGCTGAAATTGGGGAAGAACACCACCTTCAGCCGGCCGCGCACGTCCGGATCGTCGTTGACGAGGTCGCCGGTCGCGCCGACCAGCTTGATGATGAGCTTGGCGACCTGATAACCGGGCGCCGCCTTGCCGCCGAACACGAAGGTGCGCGGCACGACGTCGAGGTCGGGGTTCAGCTTCAGGCGCCGGTACAACGTGAGGATGTGCAGCACGTTGAGGTGCTGGCGCTTGTACTCGTGGATGCGCTTCACCTGGATGTCGAACAGCGAATCCGGATCGACCGAGATGCCGGTGCGCTCCTTGATGACGGCGGCGAGCTGGCGCTTGTTGGCGTGCTTCACGTCGCGCCAGCGCGCCCTGAATTCCGGATCGTCGGCATGGGTCTCCAGTCGGCGCAGCGCGTCGAGATGGATCGGCCAATCGTCGCCGATCGTCTCGCTGATCAGCTTCGACTGGCCCGGATTGGCGACGACGACGAAGCGGCGCGGCGTCACGCCGTTGGTGATGTTGCAGAACCGCTCCGGGAACATCGCCACCCAGTCGGACAGCACCTGGCTCTTGAGGAGTTCGGTGTGGAGGGCGGCGACGCCGTTGATGGCGTGGCTGCCGACGCAGGCGAGATTCGCCATGCGCAGCGACCGCCGGCCCTGCTCCTCGATCAGAGACATGCGGCGCACCCGGTCCTCGTCGCCCGGATAGACGCGGCGGATGCCGTCGCACAGGCGGCGGTTGATCTCGAAGACGATCTCGAGATGGCGCGGCAACAGCGCCCCGAACAGGTCGATCGGCCAGGTCTCCAGCGCCTCCGGCAGCAGCGTGTGATTGGTGTAACCGAAGGTCTTCTGGGTCACCTCCCAGGCCTCGTCCCATTCGAGGCCGTGGTCGTCGAGCAGGAGCCGCATCAGCTCCGGCACCGCGACGGTCGGATGCGTGTCGTTGAGCTGCGCGGCCCAACGCTTGTGGAAGGTCGCGGGCGTCCCGCCGAAGCGCAGATGGGCGCGCAGCATGTCCTCGATCGCGCAGGCGACGAAGAAATACTGCTGCTTGAGGCGCAGCGCCTTGCCCTGCGGCGAGGCGTCGTTGGGATAGAGAACCTTGGAGATCGTCTCCGAGGTCACCTGGTCCTCGACGGCGCGGGCGTAGTCGCCGATGTTGAACGCCTCGAAGTCGAAGGTCTGCACCGCCTCGGCCCGCCACAGGCGCAACAGGTTGCAGGTCTTCACCCGGTAGCCGAGGATCGGCGTGTCGTGCGGCACCCCCTTCACGATCTCGGCCGGGATCCAGCGCACCCGGTAGCGGCCGTCCTCGTCCGTGTAGGTCTCGGTGTAGCCGCCGTACCGCACCGCGACGGCGCGCTCCGGCCGGGCGACCTCCCACGGATAGCCGAGATGCAGCCACTTGTCGGTGAGCTCCACCTGCCAGCCGTCACGGATCTGCTGGTTGAAGATGCCGAACTCGTAGCGGATGCCGTAGCCGATCGCCGGGATCTCGAGCGTCGCGAGCGAATCCAGATAGCAGGCGGCGAGCCGGCCGAGGCCGCCGTTGCCGAGGCCGGGCTCGACCTCGTGCTCGATCAGATCCTCGAGCCGGATGTCCATCCGCCACAGCGCCTCGCGCATGGCGTCCTGGATGCCGAGATTGACCAGGTTGGCGGCGAGTTGCGGCCCCATCAGGAACTCGGCCGAGAGATAGGCGACCGTGCGCCCGTCGGGGCGATGGAGGAGCGCGTCGAGCGATTGGATGCCGCGCTGGAACAGCCGGTCGCGCACCGCATAAGCGGTGGCGAGATAGAAGTCGTTGCGCGACGCGGTCGCCGGATGGCGGCCCTGGAAGTAGTAGAGATAGTCGCAGACGGCCTGCATCAGGCTCGCCGGATCGAGGCCGGTGCGCACGTCGCGGCCCGGTTCGGATGCGGCTTCGGTGACGGCTACGGACGGAAACATCGAACCAGAGCTCCAATGGTCGGATTCACGGACCCGGCGGCCGCGCATCCGTCGCGATCGAGCCGGCGCCCCGACTCTCCTTTCCCTATACCATGGACTTCGTGTCGCCCGGTCGGCTTCCACCCTGCCGCGAACCGAGGGCTACTACGAGCTTGCCGGCGAGCCCGGAAGCTGATCCGGGCCGGCGGACGCCGGCCGCGGCGCGGCGGGCGGCGCCTGGAGCGGCGAACAGGCGGTCCGGCCGCTCCGGCTCACGCGCCGGGCCAGCGGACCACGACCGCGTAGAAGCGCTGGTCCCAGCCCTCCGGCCAGGCGTGTCCCGCGACGACGAAATCACCCGCGTAGGTCGCCAGGGTCAGCAGGCCCGCGGGGGTCGACGGCATCGTGTCGAGCAGCGCCCAGGCCGCCGCCTCGGCGCGCGCGCGCAGCAGGTCGGTGTGCGCCCGGATCTCGGGATCGCCCGGTGCCGCTCGGTCCTCGGCCGCGGCCCGGAGCCAGGCGGCGTGCGCGGCGCGGTGAAACTCGATGGCGGCCAGGATCGGATCGTCGTGAACGGACATGCGGGAACGCCGGGACAGCGGGGACCGACGGCCGTGCGCAGCTCACGGGCGGCTCGGCAAATAGGGTATTTCTCCGAACCCGAAAGGTTCGGCCGAGAAAGCCGGAAAGACCGAATGCCCGGTTGCGCCGAAGCGTCTGTCGCCCCGAGACGCGGGCTCGGCACGGGCCGGCAGATACGAGCGGCTGCACGAAGGTGACCCGCCCGCCCGACACCCTCCACGTCGGCTCCGTCCCCGGCGAAGCGTGCCGGCGAAGCGTGCCGGCGGCACCGTATCATCCGGCCTCGCACGCTTTGTATACGTACAGTTCTTTAGTCCGGACAGGCACCCTTTCGTAATCCGAAAGTTCGATGCCGCCATCCGAAAGCAAGTGTTTCGAAATACCTTCGTCAGGGCTCGCGCCGCATGAAGTCGAAGTCGCAACCCTCGTCGGCCTGCAGAACCGAGGCCCAGTAGAGCCGCGCGTAGCCGCGCGCCGCCCATGCCGGCTCCGCCGGTGCCCCGAGCGCGGCGCGGCGCCGCGCGAGCTCGGCATCCTCGACCAGCATGTCGATGCGGCGCGCCGCGACGTCGAGCCGGATCATGTCGCCGGTCCGCACCAGGGCGAGCGGCCCGCCGTCGGCCGATTCCGGGGTGATGTGGAGCACGATGGTGCCGAACGCCGTGCCGCTCATGCGGGCGTCGGAGATGCGCACCATGTCCTTCACGCCCTGCCGCCCGAGCTTCCTCGGGATCGGCAGATAGCCGGCCTCCGGCATGCCGGGCGCCCCTTTCGGGCCGGTGTTGCGCAGCACCAGCACGTCGTCGGCCCGCACGTCGAGGTCGGGATCGTCGATGCGGGCCGCCATGTCGGCGGTCGACTCGAACACCACGGCCCGGCCGGTGTGCTGGAGCAGTGCCGGCGTCGCCGCCGAATGCTTGATGACGGCGCCGCGCGGCGCGAGGTTGCCGTGCAGCACCGCGACCGCACCGACCGGCTTGATCGGATCGGTCGGCGAGCGGATCACGGTCTGGCCCGGCACCTCCTCGGCTGCGGCGACGACGTCGCGCAGCGTGCCGCCGGCCACCGTCGGCGCATCGAGGTCGATCAGCGTGCCGAGTTGCTGGAGGAGCTTCGGCATGCCGCCGGCGTGGTGGAAGTGCTCCATGTAGTGGTCGCCGGACGGCTTGAGATCGACCAGCACCGGCACCGCGCGGCCGATCGCGTCGAACGAATCGAGGTCGATCTTGTGCGGCGTGCGGTTGGCGATCGCCGTGAGATGCACGATTCCATTGGTCGAGCCGCCGATCGCCTGCAGCACCACCTGGGCGTTGCGGAACGCCGCGGGCGTCAGAATCTCGCTCGGGCGCGGCCCCCCCGTGCGGGCCATCTCGGCGGCGCGCCGCCCGCTCGCTTCGGCGATGCGGACCCGCTCGGCATGCGGGGCCGGCACGGTGGCGCTCATCGGTAGCGACAGGCCGAGCGCCTCGGTCATGCAGGCGATGGTCGAGGCCGTGCCCATCACCATGCAGGTGCCGACCGACGGCGCGAGCCGCCCCTCGACCTCGCCGATCTCCTCTTCGTCGATGTCGCCGGCGCGATGCGCGCTCCACAGCCGCCGGCAGTCCGTGCAGGCGCCCAAGACCTCGCCCTTGTGATGACCGACCACCATGGGCCCGACCGGCACGACGACGGTCGGCAGATCGACGCTCGCCGCCGCCATGATCTGGGCGGGAAGAGTCTTGTCGCAGCCGCCGATCACGATGACGGCGTCCATGGGCTGTGCCCGGATCATCTCCTCGGTGTCCATCGCCATCAGGTTGCGCAGGAACATCGAGGTCGGGTGGGCGAAGCTCTCGTGGATCGAGATGGTCGGGAACACCATCGGCATGGCGCCGGCCAGCATGACGCCGCGCTTGGCCGCCTCGACGAGCGCCGGCATGTTGCCGTGGCAGGGATTGTAGTCGCTGCCCGTGTTGGTGATGCCGACGATCGGTCGGTCGAGCGCGTCGTCCGAGTAGCCCATCGCCTTGATGAAGGCCTTGCGCAGGAACAGCGAGAAGCCGGCGTCGCCGTAGCTGGTGAGACCCTTGCGCAGGCCCTTGCTCATGGTGGTTGCTCCGTTGCGGCCGGCGGAGGGCCGGCCTTGTGTCGTTCGCGGGGCGACCGCCGGTCGGCGGTCGTCCGTGGTCTCGTGATGTCCGATGGCGCCGGATCAGAACGGCTGCAGCCCGGCCTTGGCGACGATCTCGCGATAGCGCTTTCTCTCCTCGGTCGCAAACGCCGAGAAGGCGTCCGGCGTGATGGGCGAGGCGACCGCGCCGATCTCCTTCAGCCTCGCCGCCATCGCGGGCGTGCCGAAGAAGGTCTCGATGTCGGCGGCGATCTGCTCGACCACGGCGCGCGGCGTGCCGGCCGGCGCGAACAGGCCGTGCCAGGACGGCGCGTCGAAGCCCGGCAGCGTCTCGGCGATGGTGGGCAGATCCGGCGCGGTCGGGCTGCGCTCCGTGCTGGTGACGGCGAGCGCCCGCACCGTGCCGGACTGCGCCAGCGGCCAGGCGAAGGTGATGTTGTCGAAGGCGAGGTCGACATGGCCGCCCGACAGCGCGGCGGCGACGTCGTTCGAGCTCTTGTAGGGCACGTGGACGAGCTTGATGCCGGCCATCATCTGAAACAGCTCGGCCGGCAGATGCGTGGCGCTGCCGACCCCGGACGAGCCGTAGACCAGCGGCTCGGGCCGCGACTTGGCGTAGGCGATCAGCTCCGGCACGGTCTTCGGCGGCAGCTTGGGCGTGACGGTCAGGAGGTTCGGCACCTTGGCGAACAGGCTGATCGCGGCGAAATCCTTCTCGGCGTCGTAGCGCGGATCCTTGTAGACGAAGGGCGCGATCGCCTGGGTGCTCGCCGTGCCGACCAGGAGCGTGTAGCCGTCCGGCTTGGCGCGCGCCACCCAGGCGGCGCCGAGCGTGCCGCCGGCGCCCGCCTTGTTCTCGATCACGAAGGGCGTCTTGTACTTGTCCTGCATGGCCTGGACGAACAGCCGCCCGAACATGTCGGTGGTGCCGCCGGCCGCGAACGGCACCACGACCGTGACGGTGCGGGCCGGCCACGCCTCCTGCGCCGCCGCCGGCCGCGTCGTCGTCGCCGCCGTGCCGGCGGCGAGCAGCAGACCTGCCGCCAGGGCGATCATCATTCGCATGGTGTCTCTCCCGTGAAGCTTCGTTGTTTGGTTGTCGTTATTCGATCGTTGTTCGATCGTCGGTCGTCGCAGCGCGCCACGCCGGCGTCTCATCGGTCGCGTCGGTCCTCCGTGACCATCGCGAGTGCCGCCGGCGTGCCCGCGGCGACCCGCGCCAGATAGTCGGACTTGCTCGCCTGTAGATGAGCGACGCAGAGCTGGGCGAGCGCCCAGGAGTCACGACCGCTCAAAAGCTCGATCATCATGTCGTGCTGGCGCACCGAGACGTCGCGCCCGGTCCCGTCGGCGAGGTTCTTGGCTCGCATCGGCAGGGTCAGGTTCATGTAGTCCTGCAGGGTGCGCACCAGATACGGGTTGCCGCAGGCCGAAAACAATACGAGATGGAAGCCGTCGTTGGCCTCGTGGACGCCGCGCAGGTCGCCGGCGTCGATCGCGGCGCGGTAGCGGGCCTGGATCGCGACGAGGCGGTCGATCAGCCCGGCCGGCGCCGGCAGCGGGATCATCAGCGCCGCCTGGCGGGTGAGCAGCTCGCGCACCTCGTAGATCTTCACCACCTCGTCGGCCGCATAGGAGCGCACCGTCGCGCCGACGTTCTTCTCGCGGCGGACGAGGCCGGCCTGCTCGAGCTGGGCCAGCGCCTGCCGGACGCAGTGGCGGCTCGCGCCGTGGCGGGCCATCAGCCGGTCCTCGACCAGCCGGGCGCCGGGCGCGAGCCGGCCGAAGATGATGTCCTCCTCGATGCGGCGGACGACCTCGCGCAGCGCGAGGTCACGCAATGTCGAGGGGGACGACCTGACGGAGAGTGGGGTCACGGCGGGGGCCCGGGCGGCTGCGGAACCGACACGAGCCTTCACCCGATGCGGCAGATTGTCAATAATCGTCAGATCGAGGGTTCATATTTCGCCGATCGTCCCTATATCCCGGCAGAGATCGTCGACGATGATCGTCTCGGCGACCGGCTGTGATCCAGGCCGGCCGCGTCGTCGTAGATCGATGAGCTGGAAACAGGAGAGCGTGATGAGCGGGGGTGCGGACATGATGACGGTGACCGGGCTGATCGTGGTGCTCGGCCTGATGCTCGCCGCCGGCCTGCGCGCCATCGCCTCGGCGGACCAGCCGCGGCCCGTGCCCGTGCCGTTGCGCGGACGGCGGCGCCAGCCCCCGCGCCGGGACTGATCCCGCACCACGGCGCCGCCGCCGGCACCTTCCCCCTACCCGGCCGTCACCATCGTCTCGATCATGCCTTCGAGATTGAGGGCCACGTGCAGGAGGATGACCAGCGTCGTCGAGCCGGTGCGCCAGCGCAGCCAGCCGAGCAGCAGGCCGACCGCGAAGATCAGCAGGATGCCGACCCAGTCGTACTGGACGTGCAGGAGCGCGAACACGAAGCCGGTGAGCACGATGGTCGGCATCGCGCTCCTCTCGCTGCGGGCGCAGCCGCGGAACACGAAGCCGCGGAACAAGATCTCCTCGCCGATCGGCGCGACCAGCACCAGGGCCGGCCACAGGAGCCACAGCACGCCCTGAGCGGACGCGCTGCGCCAGATCGCGATCTGGATCGGCGGGACGAGGTCGCGGCCGGCCGCGAGCGTCACGCCGTCGGCGACCAGCACCAGCGCGACGAGACTCGCGAGCCCGATCAGCAGGTCGCGCCGCGGCGGCACGTCGAGCCCGAGATAGGCGAGCGCGGAGCCGGCCTTCACGCGCGCCGCCAGCACCAGCGTGACGGTCTGCACGAGGTTGGCCGCCACCACGACCAGCACGACGGCGCCGCCATGCGCCGGCAGCGCCGGTCCGGCGAGCGCCGCCGGTCCGAGCCAGCGCGACAAAAGGACCGCCGCCACCGCCTGCCCGAGCCCGAAGGCGAGCAGCGCGATGGCGACGGTCGCGACCATGCCCCAGGGCATCTCGCCCGAAGGGCTGTCGGCGGACGTGCTCAAGGCACCAGGATCGACGTGCCGGTGGTCGCCCGGGCTTCGAGGTCGATATGGGCCTGCTGCGCGTCCTTCAGGGCGTAACGCTTCTGGATCGGGATCTTGACCGCGCCGCTCTTCACCACCTCGAACAGCTCGCTCGCCAGCCCGTCGAGATCGGCGCGGCTCGCGGCGTAGTGGTTGAGGGTCGGCCGCGTCACGAACAGCGAGCCCTTGGCCTGCAGCAGGTTGATGTTGAACGCCTCGATCGAGCCGGAGGCGTTGCCGAACGAGACGAACATGCCGAGCGGCTTGATGCAGTCGAGCGAGGCCGGGAAGGTCGACTTCCCGACGCCGTCGTAGACGACGTCGCACAGCGCCCCGCCGGTGATCTCCTTGACGCGGGCCGGGAAGTCCTCGTCGCGATAGTAGATCACGTGATCGCAGCCGTTCGCCTTGGCGAGCTCGCCCTTGTCCTTGGAGCCGACCGTGCCGATCACGGTGGCGCCGAGCCGCTTCGCCCACTGGCAGGCGATCAGGCCGATGCCGCCGGCGGCCGCGTGGATCAGGATCGTGTGCTGCGGCCCGACCTTGAAGGTGCGGCGGAGCAGATAACAGACGGTCATGCCCTTCAGCATGATGCCGCCAGCCTGGGCGAGGTCGATGCCGTCCGGCACCTTGACGACGCGGGCCGCCGGGAGAAGGCGCTCCGCCGCGTAGCTGCCGAGCGCCACCACATAGGCGACCTTGTCGCCCACCTCGATGTCCGTCACGTCCGGGCCGACCGCCGTGACGGTGCCGGCACCTTCGTTGCCGGCGATGAAGGGCAGCCCGACCGGCGACGGGTAGAGACCGGAGCGGAAATAGGTGTCGATGAAGTTGATGCCGCACGACGCCTGGCTGATGCGGATCTGGCCCGGTCCCGGCGCCGGGACGTCGACCTCCTCGTAGGTCAGCACCTCGGGTCCGCCGACCTTGTGCACACGCACGGCCGCCACCATGGACGTCTCCTTCCGATTTGCTCCCGGGAGGCTCGGCCCGGGCCGATGAGGCGGGGAGCGCACGGCGCGCGCCGCCGGGGGCGCGATCATAGGAAACGGGCCATTCCGCGCAAGCGCGACCGCACCGCGACCGCAGG
Source organism: Rhodoplanes azumiensis (assembly GCF_042682915.1). Lineage (NCBI taxonomy): Bacteria > Pseudomonadati > Pseudomonadota > Alphaproteobacteria > Hyphomicrobiales > Nitrobacteraceae > Rhodoplanes > Rhodoplanes azumiensis. The sequence goes on from NZ_JBHUIW010000014.1 coordinate 67,189, forward strand.
CGTGCCACGCAGGGCTGGCATGGCGCACCGATTTGGCGCCCGGCTCGGGTGAAGGATCGACCCGTGACTGTCATTCCGGGGCGGCGCGCAGCACCGAACCCGCAATCCAACCCGGAACGCAGAGCTTGCCGCTGAATTCCGGGGTCGCGGCTTCGCCGCGCCCCGGAATGACGGTCGGCTGATCAACGGAGTTGGGATCAGAAATGGCTGAAGCTCGCCCGGTCGAGCGCCAGCGGATGGCCGTCGGAGCCGAGCAGCACCGGGGCGCCCTGCCCTTCGAAAATCTCGCCGATGTCGGTCACCGGCACGCCGGCCGCCGCCGCAGCCGCCGTGAAAGACGCCAGCCGCGCGGGCGGCACCGTGCAAAGAACCTCGTAGTCGTCGCCGCCCGACAGCACGGCGGCGAGATGCTCGGGGGCCGCGTCGAGCAGACGATGCGCGGCACCCGACAGCGGCACGCGGGCGATCTCGACCCGGGCCGTGACACCCGACACCCGGCACAGCTTGGCGAGATCGCCGGCGAGCCCGTCGGAGACATCCATGCCGGCGCTGGCGTGGAGCCTTACGGCTTCGGCGAGCGCGGTGCGGGGCCGCGGCTCGAGATAGCGCGACAGCAGATGCTCGCGCTCTTCCGCGGTCAGGCCGAAGTCCTCGGCGCCGGCCCGCTCCATGCGAAGCACGAGGCCGAGCGCGGCGTCGCCGATCGTGCCGGTGACGAGGACGCGGTCGCCCGGCCGTGCCCCGCTGCGCTTCACCAGCGTGCCGGTCGGCACCGCGCCGATGACCGTCACCGAGATCATCACGGGTCCGGGCGAGGCGACCGTGTCGCCGCCGTAGAGCGGGCAGCCATAGGCGGTCGCGTCTTCGCCGAGCGCGGCGGCGAACGCCGCGAGCCAGGCGTCGTCGACCGCCACGACGGCGCCGCCGTTCGCCGTGGCACGGCCGGTTCGTCGGGGCAATGCGAGCGACAGCAGGAAGCCGAGCGGCCGCGCGCCCTTGGCGGCGAGGTCCGACAAATTGATCCGCAGCGCCTTTCGGGCGATCGCGTCGGGCGGATCGTCCGGGAAGAAATGCATGCCGGCGACGATCGCGTCGGTCTCCAGCACCAGCTCGCAGCCGGCCGGCGGGACCATCACGGCGACGTCGTCGGAAAGCCCCAGCGCACCCGGATGGGTCGCGAGCGGGGCGAAATGCCGGGCGATCAGCCGGTCTTCGCCGGAGCCGATTGTTCCATCGTCGCTGATCATGAGCTCCCCGACTCGTTGCGTACCGAAGCGTAGAGCATTTTTTCTCGGCTTCGACCCTCGCGACGCCTCGTGTCCCGGGCGCGCGTGGGGCGACGCCGCGGCCGTGAACCGGACGGCGCCCCGCGCGTACTTTCGGAACGATCATCGGCTTCGGTCCGGCCGGCTGCACGCACTCCCGCGGAGTGGTATCGAGAGACCGATCCACCACAGCCCGGACTCGTCGCATGCCGCCTGCCGCCTCTCCGCCGACCCTCGTCTGGTTCCGCGACGACCTCCGCCTCGCCGACAACCCTGCGCTCACGGCAGCCGCCGGCGGTGACGGTCCCATCGTCGCCGTCTACGTGCTCGACGAGGAGTCGCCGGGCCTTCGCCCGCTCGGCGGCGCGGCGCGCTGGTGGCTCGCCGGGTCGCTGCGCGCGCTCGCCACGGACCTCCGCGCCCGTGGCGTCCCCCTCGTCCTGCGGCGCGGGCCGGCCGCCCAACGAATCTCGGAGCTGGTCGAGGAGGTCGGCGCCGCCGAGGTGGTATGGAACCGGCGCTACGACCCGGCCGCCGCGGCCGTCGACGACACCGTGGCGGACGTGCTCGCCGCCCGTGGCGTCGGGGTCGCGACCTTCCAGGCCGCGCTGCTCGTCGAGCCCGCGCAGATGCGCACCAAGACGGGCGGACCCTACGGCGTGTTCACGCCATTCCTGCGTGCCCTCCTGGCCCTTCCGGAGCCGCGCTTCCCCCTGCCCGCCCCCAAGGCCGTGCGGAGCCTCGCCGGCGTTCCGTCGGACCGGCTGGAGGACTGGGATCTCGAGCCGACCGCGCCCGACTGGGCAGCCGGCTTCCGCTCCGTCTGGAGGCCCGGCGAGGCCGGCGCCGGCGACCGGCTCACGGCCTTCCTCGACGAGGGGCTGAAGGGCTATGCGACGCTGCGCGACCGGCCCGACCGGACCAGCACGTCGCGCCTCTCGCCACATCTGCGCTTCGGCGAGATCAGCCCGTTCCAGGTGTTCCACGCCGCCCGGCATGCCCGCGAGGCCGGGCGCGGCGGCACCACCGGTCAGGACGTCGACAAGTTCGTCGCCGAGCTGGTGTGGCGCGAGTTCGCCTATCACCTGCTCGCCCAAAATCCGCGCCTGGCGACCGCGAATCATCAGCCGCGCTTCGACGCCTTCCCGTGGCGCAGCGATGCGTCGGCCCTGCACGCGTGGCAGCGCGGAAGAACCGGCTATCCGATCGTCGATGCCGGCATGCGTGAATTGTGGACGACGGGCTGGATGCACAACCGGGTGCGCATGGTGGTCGCCTCGTTCCTGGTGAAGCACCTCCTGATCGACTGGCGCGAGGGCGAGCGTTGGTTCTGGGACACGCTCGTCGATGCCGATCCGGCCAACAACGCGGCGAGCTGGCAGTGGGTCGCCGGCTCCGGCGCCGACGCCGCGCCCTATTTCCGCATCTTCAATCCCGTCCTGCAGGGAGAAAAATTCGATCCCGACGGCGCTTACGTGAAGCACTGGATTCCGGCGCTGCGCCGTCTCGGAGCCCAGCATGTTCATCGGCCCTTCGACACGCCGCCCTTGGAGCTCGCGGCCGCCGGCGTGACGCTCGGAAGGGACTATCCGGCGCCCCTCGTCGACCATAAAGTCGCCCGCGAGCGGGCGCTCGCGGCGCTCGCCACCATCAAGACGTGAGGCCAGCGGACTTGACCATGACGTTTCAGGACAACGTGACGCGCGCGATCGGCAACACGCCGCTGATCAAGCTGAAGCGTGCGTCGGAGCTGACCGGCTGCACCATTCTCGGAAAAGCCGAGTTCATGAATCCCGGCCAGTCGGTGAAGGACCGGGCCGCCCTGTTCATCATCGAGGACGCGATCGCGCGCGGCGCGCTGAAGCCCGGCGGCGTCATCGTCGAGGGCACGGCCGGCAACACCGGCATCGGGCTCGCGATGGTGGCCGACGCGCTCGGCTTCCGCACCGTGATCGTGATCCCCGAGACGCAGAGCCAGGAGAAGAAGGACGCGCTGCGCACGTTCGGCGCCGAGCTGGTCGAGGTGCCGGCCGTGCCTTACGCCAACCCCAACAACTACGTGAAGATCTCCGGCCGCCTCGCGGCCGAGCTGGCGGCGAGCGAGCCCAACGGCGCGATCTGGGCCAACCAGTTCGACAACGTCGCGAACCGCGAAGGCCACATCCGCACCACCGGGCCCGAGATCTGGGAGCAGACGGGCGGCCGGGTCGACGGCTTCGTCAGCGCGGTCGGCACCGGCGGCACGCTCGCCGGCGTCGGCATGGCGCTGAAGGCGAAGAACAAGGACGTGAAGATCGCGCTCGCCGACCCGAAGGGCGCGGCCCTGTTCTCCTACTACACGACCGGCGTGCTGAAGTCGGAAGGCTCGTCGATCACCGAGGGCATCGGCCAGGGCCGCATCACGAAAAACCTCGAGGATGCGCCGATCGATCTCGCCTATCAGATCCCCGACGAGGAAGGAATCCCGCTGCTGTTCGACCTGATCGCGCAGGAGGGCCTGTGCCTCGGCGGCTCGTCCGGCATCAACATCGCCGGCGCCATCCGGCTCGCCAAGGATCTCGGGCCGGGCAAGACCATCGTGACGATCCTGTGCGACTCCGGCACGCGCTACCAGTCGAAGCTGTTCAATCCGGAGTTCTTGCGCAGCAAGGGCATTCCCGTGCCGGAGTGGCTGATCCGCCCGTCGCGCATCACGGTGCCCTACATCAACGCGTGAGATGGGAGCGAACGACCGGACGGGCTCCCACCGACGTCGACGCGACCAGCCCCGCACCGCGTCTTTTCCGCGGACACCCCGAACATCGGTGCGTCCGCAGGTGAACGACGATCCTGCTGTCCGTCCCATGCTCCGTCGCGGGGACGAGGGCAACGGGGCCGATCCGTCACGACCGACGACCACGCTGGCGCGCTCCTTCACGCGGGCAGGCGCGGCACCTCGGGCCAGTCGGGCTCGTCCTGCGGCAGCACCCAGGGCTCGTGCAGCGCCGCGTCGCGCCAGGCGGTCCAGGCCGGCAGCGCCGCGACCGCGTCCATGTAGGCCCTCGCCTCCGGGCCGACCGCGATCGCGTAGGTGAAGAAGCGCGACACCACCGGCGCGTACATGGCGTCGGCCGCCCCGAAGGCGCCGAACAGGAACGGCCCCCCTGCCCCGAAGCGCTTGCGGCAGTCGCGCCAGATCGCCTCGATGCGAACGACGTCGCGTGTCACGTCGTCGGCCAGAGCGGGCCGCTTCGGCGGGCGCCAGAAATTCATCGGCAGCGCCTTGCGCAGCGCCGCGAAGCCGGCATGCATCTCCGTCGCGATCGCTCGCGCATGCGCCCGCGCCACCCGGTCGGCCGGCCACAGGCGCGCGGCGGGATACTGGTCGGCGACATATTCGATGATGGCGAGGGATTCCCAGACACGCACGTCGCCGTCGATCAGCACCGGCACCTTGCCGGTGCCGGAATGCGCCCCGACAGTCGCCTTGAAGTCGGGGTCGCCGAGCGACACGACGGTCTCGACGAACGGGATGCCGGCGACCGTCATGGCGATCCAGGGGCGGAACGACCACGACGAGTAGTTCTTGTTGCCGATCACGAGATGCAGGCTCATGCGACTCTCCTGTCGCGCCGGGCGCGAGTCACGCCGAGCGCGCGCGCCCGGACGTGCCGGCACAGGATGATCACGGCGGCGGCGGCCGGCAAGCCGACTCGCGCCGCAGCACCGCCCGGGCACGGGCGGCCACCCGGGGCCACGGCAACACGACGATGACCAGGCCGGCGAGAATGCACGCCATGCCGGCGGCCCGCAGCGGCCCGAACCGCTCGCCGAAGATCAGCGCGACGGCGACGACGCCGGTGCAGGGCGACAACAGCGCGAAGGGCGCCACCGCGGCGCTCGGATGGCGCTGCATCAGGTAGCCCCAGATGCCGAAGGCGAGCGTCGTCGCGAGCGTGCCGAGAAACACCACGGCGACGAGGCTGCCGAGGCTCGCATGGACGACGGCCGTATAGAGCGACGCGTCGTGGTCGAGCAGCAGCGAGGCCAGATAGGCCGGGATCGGGGGCACCAGGCTGCACCAGACGATCAGCGGCCCCATCGCGACGTCGCGCGAGGTCTTGCGCAACAGGATCGAGCCGGTCGCCCAGCTCATGGCGGCGGCCATCGCGAGCACCAGCGCGACCGGCGGCAGGTCGGTCCCGACCGTCAGGCCGATCAGCATCAGGCCCGTGAAGGCGACGACGAGCCCGAGCCCCTGGCGGCGGGTCGGATACTCGCGCAGCACGACGGCGGCGATCAGCACGGCGAAGAAGGCGTGCATCTGGGTCGTCACCGAGGCGAGGCCCGGCGGCAGCCCGGCGGCCAGCGCGAAGAACAGGAGCAGGAACTGCCCGGTGAGCAGCGTCGCCCCGACCCACAGGATGGTGCCCCACGGCGCCGGCCGCGGCACCAGCACGACCGGCAACGCGGCCAGCACGAAGCGCAGCACCGCCATCTGCGAGGCCGTGAAGCTCTCCAGCGCGATCGGATAGGCGACGTAGGTGAAGCCCCAGATCACGTTGGCGAGCGCCGCCAGCGCCATGTCACGACGGTTCATGCTCGAGAATCCGTTCCCGCGACGGCCACACGGCGGGCGCCGCCCCGCACCCTTTCTACGCCCGGACCGCGGACCGCGGCACGCCCGTTCGCAGATGCCGGTCCCGCGGCAGGGGCAAGCCGGATCGCCCCGGCGGTCCGCCGCGCCCCACGGACGCAGCCTCACGAGACCGTGATCACCGTCGCGCGCCTCGCGGGCAAGATTCGGGGCAAGATCCGGGGCGAGACCCGTGGCGGGACCGGAAACGGGATGACTTGGCGCCGTCGACGACTTGGGAAGGCGCGCGTGTCCGTTCGGACGCCCCGTCGGATGTACAGCGGCATGTCGAATTTTACTTTAATTTAAACCGGGGCCGGCAGGCTTCCGGATCGACAGCCGAGCGACTTTTCTCCGCCGGCGGTCCCGCGTATGAACGCTGATCGATACGCCGGGACGTCCGGTCTTCTGTCGATGACGAGACAGAAATACTCAGAAACAGGCGCAGCGAAAGACTTCGTCTTCATGTCAGCTTCCGACCCGCGGCCCGTCACGCCCCTCACCTTCGACCGCCGCACCGGGCGGCTCGACGGTGCGACCCTGAAGGAGCGGCTCGCTGCGATCGCCATGCGGGCCGGCGCGCGGCTGACGGAGCCGTTCGCGCATCGCGGCTTCTCGCTCGGCTGCCGGATTCTCGCTCCCGCGCTCGACCCGCGCGAGACGCTGGTGCAGCTCAACGACGACGCCCGCTTCGCGTTTCCGTTCGGCGATCCGTACTGGAGCGTGCTGCTCGACCGCAACTACGTCTACGAGATCGAGCTCGAGCGCTTCCTGATGAACGTCGTCGACGTCGACTACACGTTCGTCGACTGCGGCGCGAACTACGGCCTGTGGTCCGTACTGACGACCAGCCGGCCCTACGGGGCGCACCCGGCGATCGCCATCGAGGCGTCGTCGCGCAACGCCGAGAAGCTGCGCCGCAACGCCGCCCTGAACGGCGGCCGCTTCACGGTCCGCCACCAGGCGATCGGCGCCACGGCGGGCGGAGTCGCGAGGCTGTCCGGGCACAAGCACGAGGCCTTCACGATCGCCGGCGCGGACGATGCCGCGTTCTGCGAGGAGGTGCCGGTCGTCTCGCTCGACAGCCTGATCGACGACGGCACCCTCGACCCGTCCGGCCGGTTCATCGTCAAGCTCGACGTGGAAGGCGTGGAGATCGACGCCCTGAAGGGCGGGCAGCGCCTGCTCGACGCCGACAGCGTGATCCTGGCCGAGGAGCACGGCTCCGACCGCAGCCACGGCGTCACCCGCTGGGTGCTGGCGCAACCGGGCTGCCGGGAGTTCGTGCTCGACCCGAAGACCGGCCGATTCGAGGAGGTGCGCGAGCCCGGCTTCCTCGACCACATCAAGACCAACCACGCGGTCGGCTACAACGTGTTCGTCACCAAGAGCCCGTTCTGGACCGAGCGGCTGCGCGCCGCGCCGCCGGTCCGCTGACCGGCGGGGTCACCGCGACACGCCCCCCTCGCCGGGCGCCCACGAACAACCTCGTATACACGGCGCGACGAGCGCCGCGCCGTCGTCGCGCCATCATCTCGGGTTACCCGCCCGTGATGCGTGCGCTAGCACGCGAAAACCCGGGAGATTCGCTCGTGAAGACCATGATCGCCGCGACCGCGCTCGTCGCGCCCCTCGTCGCGACCGCCCTCCTCGTCTCGGTCACGGCCCACGCCCAGACGCCGCCCGCCGCGACCTCCTGCAAGGCGCAGGCGACCGAGAAGAAGCTGCACGGCGCCGCCCTGACCAGCTTCATGAAGAAGTGCGAGACCGACGCCCAGGCGGCCTGCGACGCCTCGGCGGCCGAGAAGAAGCTCGCCGGCGCCGCCAAGGCGAGCTTCACCAAGAAGTGCGTCGGCGACGCCGTCGGGCAGTGAGAATCCACGCTCGCTAAGACCTCGACGCCGGCCGGGCCGGCCGACACCGCGCGGCCCACTGCCGCCGGTCCGTGCTGTCGGCTATTGGCCGAAGCAAGGGGGGCACCGTCGAGGGAGGCCGGGTCGGCCGGCCGCGACGGGCCGGCCGCGACGGTCGCGGCGCCGCGCGGTCGATCGGCTACTCTCGGCGCCCGGCCAGGAGCTTTCCGTCGAGGTCGAGCATCGTCATCTCGCCGTTGCGGAACACGCAGGTGCCCAGATGGTGCTCGGCCTTGTGGGTGAAGCTCATCTCGACCCGGCCCGTGTGGGCGTTGCCCTTGATGTCGGCCTTGTCCGCCTCGGCCTTGGCGATGTCGAAGCCGACGAACCGCTCCAGCGCGGTCTCGCACTTGTAGCGGGCGTTGACGACCGGATCGACCGGCCGCGTGATGAAATAACCGGCCCCCGACAGCACCACGACGCCGAGCACGGCGAAGAAAATCTCGACCGGACGCATCGTCATTCCCCGAACAAAACATCCGCACGCGAAGCGCGCACCTTCGTCCGGGACCACGGCCACCGCAAGGCGGGGTGCTACGGAGGCTCCTTCAGGGATCCGGGACGCGGATCGATGCCTCCCGACTCGACGGGTGGGGCGGTGCAGGCGGAGCAGCTCGAACGACAATAGTGCACGAGGCGCACTTCAGCCCGGAGGATGGGTGGAGTTCGTAGGTTGGGGGGAGCCGCAGGCGATCCCCATCCCTCCCGTGCCCGGCGTTCGATGGGTATCGCCTGCGGCTCCACCCATCCTACGCACCGGCCTGGCGCTGGTGGGCGGTGACGGGCTCGAACCGCCGACCTACACGGTGTAAACGTGCCGCTCTACCGACTGAGCTAACCGCCCTTCGGGTGCGATTTATCGCCGGAACCCGGCCGAGCGCAAGGCGGTCGCCGGTCCGTTGCTCGCCCCATACGCAGAGCGGCGCCCGGGGGCGCCGCTCATGTCGTCTCGCCTGTCCGTATCCCGCGCGCGGCCCGGAGGGGTCGCCGGCCGGCCGCAGGGTCAGTGCGCCGTCAGCGCCGACGCCTCGTCCTCGGCGGTCGCGTCGGCCGCCGCCGGGGCCGCGGGCTGGGCCTTGTCGTCCCACTCGATCGGCTCCGGGACGCGGGTCAGCGCCCGGGCCAAGACCTCGTCCATCCGGGTGACCGGGACGATCTCGAGCCCGCTCTTCACGTTCTCGGGAATGTCGACCAGATCCTTGGCGTTCTCCTCCGGGATCAGCACCGTCTTGATGCCGCCGCGCAGCGCGGCGAGCAGCTTCTCCTTGAGGCCGCCGATCGGCAGCACGCGGCCGCGCAGCGTGATCTCGCCCGTCATGGCGACGTCGCGGCGGACCGGGATGCCGGTCATCACCGAGATGATGGCCGTCACCATGGCGACGCCGGCCGACGGCCCGTCCTTCGGGGTCGCCCCCTCCGGCACGTGGACGTGGATGTCGCGCTTGTCGAACAAGGGCGGCTCGATGCCGAAGGCGATCGCCCGCGAGCGGACGTAGGAGGCCGCCGCCGAGATCGACTCCTTCATCACGTCGCGCAGGTTGCCGGTCACGGTCATCTTGCCGCGGCCCGGCATCATCAGGCCCTCGATGGTGAGGAGCTCGCCGCCGGCGTCCGTCCAGGCGAGCCCGGTGACGACGCCGACCTGATCCTCCTCCTCGATCTCGCCGTGGCGATGCTTCGGCACGCCGAGATAGTCGCCGAGATTGGACGTGGTGACCTCGACCGTCTTCTTGTCCGAGGTCATCAGCTCCTTGACGGCCTTGCGGGCGAGCGTGGAGAGCTCGCGCTCCAGATTACGCACGCCCGCCTCGCGGGTGTAGCGCCGGATCAGGAGCAACAGCGCGTCGTCGTCGATCGACCACTCCTTGGCGTCGAGGCCGTGCTTGGAGAGCGCGTTCGGGATCAGATGCCGTCGCGCGATCTGGACCTTCTCGTCCTCCGTGTAGCCGGCGATGCGGATGATCTCCATGCGGTCCATCAGCGGCGCCGGGATGTTCAGCGTGTTCGCCGTGGTGATGAACATCACGTTGGAGAGATCGTAGTCGACCTCGAGATAGTGGTCGTTGAAGGTGCCGTTCTGCTCGGGATCGAGCACCTCGAGCAGCGCCGACGACGGATCGCCGCGGAAGTCCGAGCCCATCTTGTCCACCTCGTCGAGGAGGAACAGCGGGTTCGACGACTTCGCCTTGCGCATCGACTGGATGATCTTGCCGGGCATCGAGCCGATATAGGTGCGCCGGTGACCGCGGATCTCGGCCTCGTCACGCACGCCGCCGAGCGACACGCGCACGAACTCGCGGCCGGTCGCCTTGGCGATCGACTTGCCGAGCGAGGTCTTGCCGACGCCGGGCGGGCCGACGAGGCAGAGGATCGGGCCGGTCAGCTTGTTGGCGCGGCTCTGCACGGCCAGATACTCGACGATGCGCTCCTTGACCTTCTCCAGGCCGTAGTGGTCGGTGTCGAGCACCTCCTGGGCGGCGCCGAGATCCTTGCGAACCTTGGTCTTCTTGTTCCACGGGATCGACAGCAGCCAGTCGAGATAGTTGCGCACCACCGTCGCCTCGGCGGACATCGGCGACATCTGGCGCAGCTTCTTCAGCTCGTGCTGCGCCTTCTCGCGCGCCTCCTTCGAGAGCTTGGTCTTCTTGATCTTGTCCTCGAGCTCGGCGAGCTCGTCGCGGCCGTCCTCGTCGCCCAGCTCCTTCTGGATCGCCTTCATCTGCTCGTTGAGGTAGTACTCGCGCTGGGTCTTCTCCATCTGCCGCTTGACGCGGGTGCGGATGCGCTTCTCCACCTGCAGGACGGAGATCTCGCTCTCCATCAGGCTCAGCACCTTCTCGAGCCGCTCGGTCACGACCGCGGTCTCGAGGATGATCTGCTTGTCGGGAATCTTCACGGCGAGATGCGACGCGACCGTGTCGGCGAGCTTGGCGTAGTCGTCGATCTGCTGGACGACGCCGACGACCTCGGGCGACACCTTCTTGTTGAGCTTCACGTAGCCTTCGAACTCGGTCACCACCGAGCGGGCCAGCGCCTCCGCCTCGACCTTCTCGCCGACCTTGTCGACCAGCACCTCGGCCTCGGCCTCGTAGTAGTCGCTGCGGTCCGTGTAGCGGATCACGCGGGCGCGCTCGGTGCCCTCGACCAGCACCTTCACGGTGCCGTCGGGCAGCTTGAGGAGCTGCAGCACGCTCGCCAGCGTGCCGACCTCGTAGATCGCGTCGGCGGCCGGGTCGTCGTCGGAGGCGTTCTTCTGAGTGGCGAGCAGGATGAACGAGTCGGACCGCATCACCTCCTCGAGGGCGCGGATCGACTTTTCGCGCCCCACGAAGAGCGGCACGATCATGTGCGGGAAAACCACGATGTCGCGCAGCGGAAGCACCGGATAGGCCCGGACCTCTCCGGGCTGGGGCAGCACGCGCGGCTTCGAAGGTGTGGTCATGATCCGATCCTTGTTGTTCTGGAAACCCCTCCGCGACGACCCGACGAGCGGCATCGTGACGGAGTGTCGTGGACCGGGAAGGGAGCGCAGCCAAAACCGGCTGGATCTGCGCGCCGCGGCGGGGACGAGATCCCTGCCCGGGCATCGGCTCGAACGCCTTACTCGACTGATCGGACGTCCGCCTGTCTTAGGTGGAGAGCCGTCGGGGGCGTGTCAAGGAACCGGACTCGCCCCCACCGAAACGGCTCTTCGGCGGTGTCCCGCCGGCGCATTCCCCGCACGCCGGCGTGCAATTCGTGTCTCGTCGCGGATCGTCCCGTCCGCGCTGTACCGCGGGCACTCGGCGCCGGCGTCCGTCGCGGACGCCGCGCCGCGCGACGTCCGTCAGGCGCTCGCGCCGGCGTCGCCGGCAGCGCGGTCCGCGTAGATGTAGAGGGGACGCGCCGTGCCCTCTACCACCTCGCGGGAGATCACCACCTCCTCGACGCCTTCGAGGCTCGGCAGATCGAACATGGTGTCGAGCAGGATCGATTCCATGATCGAGCGCAGGCCACGGGCGCCGGTCTTGCGCTCGATCGCCTTGCGGGCGATGGCGCCGAGCGCCTCCTCGGCGAGCGTGAGGTCGATGTTCTCCATCTCGAACAGGCGCTGGTACTGCTTGACGAGCGCGTTCTTCGGCTCGAGCAGGATGCGCTTGAGCGCCGCCTCGTCGAGATCCTCGAGGGTCGCGACCACCGGCAGGCGGCCGACGAACTCCGGGATGAGCCCGTACTTGAGCAGATCCTCGGGCTCGACCTCGCGGAAGATCTCGCCGGTCTTGCGGTCCTCGGGCGCCATCACCTTGGCGCTGAAGCCGATCGAGGTGGTGCGGCCACGGCCCGAGATGATCTTCTCGAGGCCGGCGAAAGCACCGCCGCACACGAACAGGATGTTGGTCGTGTCGACCTGCAGGAACTCCTGCTGCGGATGCTTGCGGCCGCCCTGCGGCGGCACCGACGCGACGGTGCCTTCCATGATCTTCAGGAGCGCCTGCTGGACGCCCTCGCCCGACACGTCGCGGGTGATCGACGGGTTGTCCGACTTGCGCGAGATCTTGTCGATCTCGTCGATGTAGACGATGCCGCGCTGCGCCCGCTCGACATTGTAGTCCGCGGCCTGCAGCAGCTTGAGGATGATGTTCTCGACGTCCTCGCCGACATAACCGGCCTCGGTCAGGGTCGTCGCGTCCGCCATCGTGAAGGGCACGTCGAGGATGCGGGCGAGCGTCTGGGCGAGCAGCGTCTTGCCCGAGCCGGTCGGCCCGATCAGCAGAATGTTGGATTTCGCCAGCTCGACGTCGTTGTGCTTGGTCTGGTGGTTGAGCCGCTTGTAGTGGTTGTGGACGGCGACCGAAAGCACCTTCTTGGCGTGATCCTGGCCGATCACGTAGTCGTCCAGAACCTTGCGGATCTCGCGCGGGGTCGGGATGCCGTCACGCGACTTCACCAGCGAGGACTTGTTCTCCTCGCGGATGATGTCCATGCACAGCTCGACGCACTCGTCGCAGATGAAGACGGTGGGTCCGGCGATGAGCTTGCGCACCTCGTGCTGGCTCTTGCCGCAGAACGAGCAATACAGCGTGTTCTTGGAGTCGCTTCCGCCAACCTTGCTCATTCTTCACTCTCCACAGGTCCGCCGCCGCCGCGCGCACGCGAACGGGAGCGATTGTAGCATTGAGGACCCGTCGTGCCTGGAACCTAGCAAACTCGTCACCTTCCGCCAGAGGATCGAGGGACCGTTCTGACCGTAGACCTAACGAAGCACGCTAAGGCCCGGTCGATCAAGATTTCACTAACGATACGACGCCGCCCGCCAGGGCCTTGTTCCACCGGACGGCGGTATTCCATGCAAGACACATTCCAGTCGCGCCGCCCCCCGAGATTCGAAGCCTGGAGCCGAATCGTGGCGAAAATCGTGGCACGCCATGAGCTTCGCCACCCCGGACACGCCCGGCCCGTCGCCCCGGCGAGGGTGTCCGGCGCTCTCCGAAAGACCGACGGCGACCGGCGTCCCGAGCCCGGGTGCCGGAGCCGGGCTGCCGGAGCGCGCCGCCCAACCCGGTCGGCCTCGCCCGACCGGGGGGGAGAGATCGTCCCGACGCGCCGCGGGGCGTCGGGACGGCCGCCGCATCGGACGGCCGCGACCGGATCAGATCTTGTCCGCCTCTTCGGGACGGCGCTCGATCACGTTGTCGATCAGGCCGAACTCCTTGGCGGCCTCGGCCGTGAAGAACTGGTCGCGCTCCAGCGCCTCCTCGATCTTCTTCAACGGCTGGCCGGTGTGCTTGACGTAGATCTCGTTGAGACGCTTGCGGAGATTGAGGATCTCCTGGGCGTGAATCATGATGTCCGAGGCCTGCCCCTGGAAGCCGCCGGAGGGCTGGTGGACCATGATGCGGGCGTTCGGCAGGGCGAACCGCATGTCCTTGCGGCCGGCGGCGAGCAGCAGCGAGCCCATCGAGGCGGCCTGGCCGGTGCAAAGGGTCGACACCGCCGGGCGGATGAACTGCATCGTGTCGTAGATCGCGAGCCCCGCCGTCACCACGCCGCCCGGCGAGTTGATGTACATGGCGATCTCTTTTTTGGGGTTCTCCGCCTCCAGGAAGAGCAACTGGGCGACGATCAGGGTCGCCATCCCGTCCTCGACCACGCCGGTGACGAAGATGATCCGCTCCTTCAGGAGGCGGGAGAAGATGTCGTAGGCCCGCTCGCCCCGGTTGGTCTGCTCGACCACCATCGGCACGAGGTTCATGTAGGTTTCGACGGGATCGCGCATGTGCTCAACCTTGCGAGTGATTCGGGCCGGCGCCGGCCGGCGCCTTCGGCCCGCCCGAGAGACCGTGCGCCGGGTGCGCCGCACTGATCACAGATATACCCTCTTGCGCCGGCGACAAGACTCCGTCGGCAGCCATGCTTTACGGGATTCGCGGCGCGGGGGGCAGCGCTTCGACGCCGGTGGCGGACGGGTGGCCCCGAGCGGCCGGAGCCGCCGGCCGGCCGTGTCGGACCGGGACCGAGGGCGCTCGGCGACGACACGGCCCGAGACGCCCCGGCCCTGATGTCGGTCGAGACACGAATGGGGCCGGCCCGCGCGAGCCGGCCGCCGGCGGGATCAGGCCGCAGTCTGCTCGTCGTCCTTGAACAGCTCGTCCTTCGGCACGGTGCGGTCCGTGACGGTGGCGAGCTCGAGGATGAAGTCGACGACCTTCTCCTCGAAGATCGGCGCCCGGACCGAGGCGAGCGCGCCGGGGTTCTTCCGGTAGAAGTCCCACACCTGCTGCTCCTGGCCCGGATACTGGCGGGCGCGCTCGACGATGGCGCGCGAGATCTCCTCGTCCGTGACCCTGATGGCGTTCTTCTCGCCGATCTCGGCCAGCACCAGGCCGAGGCGGACGCGCCGGTCGGCGATGGCGCGATACTCGGCCCGCGCCTTCTCCTCGTCGGTCCCTTCGTCCGCGAAGGTGCGATTCTGGGTCTTGAGGTCGGACAGGACCGTCTCCCACACCGCCTTGAACTCTTCCTCGACGAGGGTCGGCGGGGGGTCGAACTTGTGCAGCTCGTCGAGCTTGTCGAGAAGCTGGCGCTTGAGCTTCTGGCGGCTCTGCGCCGTGTAGTCGGCCTTGATCCGCTCGGCGATCGCCTCTTCGAGCTTGGCGAGCGACTCGAGGCCGAGCTTCTTGGCGAAGTCGTCGTCGATCGCCACCTCGCCGGGCGCCTCGACGCTCTTGACCGTGACGTCGAACTCGGCCGCCTTGCCGGCCAGCTTCTCGGCCAGGTAGTTCTCCGGGAACGTCACCGCGACGGTGCGGGTGTCGCCCGCCTTGGCGCCGAGCAGCTGCTCCTCGAAGCCCGGGATGAACTGGCCGGATCCGATGACGAGCTGGATGTCCTCGCCGGTGCCGCCCTCGAAGGGCGCGCCGTCGATGCGGCCGACGAACGAGATGGTGAGCCGGTCGCCGGTCTCGCCGGCGGCCCCTTCGGGCTTCGCCGTGTACGGCTTGTTCCCGTCGGCGAGACGCTTGAGCGCCTCCTGGATCTCCTCCGCCCCGACCTCGACGACCAGGCGCTCAAGCGAGACGCCCTTGAAGTCGGCGAGTTCGATCGCCGGGACGACCTCGAGCGCCACCGTGTAGGCGAGGTCGTTCTTGCCGTCGACCACGGCCTCGATCTCGGCCTTGTCCTCCGGCATCTTCACCTGCGGGTCCATGGCGAGCTTGAACCCGTTGTCGGTGACGATCTTGGCGTTGGTCTCGCGGACCAGCTCCTCGATCGCTTCGGCCATGACGGCGCGGCCGTAGAGCTTGCGCAGATGGGCGACCGGCACCTTGCCGGGGCGGAAGCCGTTCAGGCGGACCTGGTCCTTCAGCCGGACCAGCCTGTCGTTCAGCCGGGTCTCGAGATCGGCGGCCGGGACGACCACCCGGAATTCGCGCTTCAGCCCTTCGGCGGTGGTCTGGGTCACATCCATGTCGGGTCAGTCTCGTATGGTGATCAATGGGGCGGTCGCGCGCCACGCGCGGTCGCCCGGTCGGTCCGGCGGCAGCGAGCCTCGGCGTGGTGCGGGCGGAGGGACTTGAACCCCCACGACTTTCGTCAACGGAACCTAAATCCGTCGCGTCTACCAGTTCCGCCACGCCCGCCTGGGGCCGCTCGGCCTGCCGATCCTCCGAGCGGGCGGGCTTATAACACGCTCCCCCGCCGGCGCATCACAAAAATTGGGCACCGGACGGCCGGATCGCCGCAGGCGGTCGCAGGGCCGTGCATGGCGGCCTTCCCGGGTGCCTCCGCCGGTCGGCGCCACCGGCCGGGCCACCGGCGAAACCGTCCGACGACGCCCCGCCGGGCCTCCCGGGCAGGCCGGATCGAGACGATCGACCGCGGAAGCTCGCGACCCCGGAGCCCGGCGGCAAGAGCGCCGCACCAAGGCGCACGCCACGATTGCATCATCGAACCAGAACAGCCTGCGCTGCCGGCCGATGGGGCCGCCGGGTCACGCTGCGGGGGGCGACGGTCAGTTCGGGCCGTTGGCGACGGCGCCGTTGCCGCCCATCAGGCTGCGAATCGTCTCGGCGATGGCCGAGGGCCGGTAGGGCTTCTTGAGGAACACGCTCCCGGGCACCTGGGAGGCGCGCTCGACCGTGTAGCCGGTCGCGTAGATGACCGGCAGCTCGGGCTTCTGCTCGCGCACCGTCGCGGCGAGCCGCCAGCCGTCCATCTCGCCGGGCAGGCGGATGTCGGTGAACAGGACGTCGACGGTCTGGCCGCTCTCGATGATCGACAGCGCCGCCTCGGCCGTGTCGGCCTCCAGGACCGCGAAGCCCTGGTCCACCAGTTCCTGCGAGATCATGTCGAGGACGAGCGGCTCGTCTTCGACGATCAAGACCGTGACACCGCCACCGTTCATGTGCTGGCTCATGGACACGCCGCGGCGTTGGTCAGCAGTCCGGGGGCGAAGCTGCGGGCCGCGACCGGCGTCGCGGCGACCTGGGCGCGGGGCAGATAGAGCTTCACGGTCGTCCCCTCTCCGGGGGTGCTGTCGAGCACCGCCGTGCCGTCCGACTGCACGGCGAAGCCGTAGGCCTGGCTCAAGCCGAGGCCCGACCCCTCGCCGAGCGGCTTGGTGGTGAAGAACGGCTCGAAGGCGCGGCTCGCGACCTCCTCGCTCATGCCGATGCCGGTGTCGGCGACGGCGATCTCGATATAGTCGCCGGCCGCGAGCCCGAGCTCGGCGATCAGGCCGTCGCCGGCGGCGACGTTGCGGGTGGTGATCACCAGGTTGCCGCCCTCCGGCATCGCGTCGCGCGCGTTGACGGCGAGGTTGAGGATCGCGCTCTCCAGCGCGTCGGCGTCGACCTTGGTGGGCCACAGATCGAAAGTGAGGTTGCTGACCACCCGGATGGTGCCGCCGAGCGTGCGCCGCAGCGTGTCGGCGAGGTGCTCCAGCACGTCGTTGACGTTCATGACGTTGGGGGCGAGCGGCTGGCGGCAGCCGAAGGCGAGGAGCCGGTGGGTCAGCACGCCGGCCCGCTCGGCGCCGAGCGCGGCGCCGCGGATCGCCCGGGCGAGCTGGCGGGAGCCGTCCTGCGGCAGCAGCCGACGGGCGCGCTCCAGGTTGCCGATCACGGCGGTCATGAGGTTGTTGAAGTCGTGGGCGATGCCGGCGGTGAGCTGGCCGATCGCCTCCATCTTCTGGGCCTGCCGCAGCATGTCCTCGGCGCGGCGGCGCTCCTCGCGCTCGCGCTCGAGCGCCTTGAGGGCGAGATCACGTTCACGGATTTGCAGGCGGAGGGCTTCGACGGCGTGGCGCAACTCGTCGGCGGAGGGGATCTTCAGGGCCTTCGGGAGGAGCGGCCAGAGAACGATGGCGGTGGCGAGCGAGGTGACGGCGGTGAGGGCTTTGGCGAGGCCTTCGGCGGCGAAGTGCGGATACCACATCGTCCAGATGTCGAGGAGATGCGCGAGCCCGCAGGCGACCAGGAAGATGGCGAAGGCCCAGGCGACCCAGCCGAACATCATGTCCGGCCGCCGCGATACGAATACGGCGAGGACGATGGGAATCGACAGATAAGAGGCCGCGATGATCACGTCGGAGACGACGTGCAGCGAGATCAGCTCCGACCGCCAGCCCATGCAGGCGCCGTGCGGGATCGCTTCCCCCGTCTCCAACAGTGTTTGCAGACTGGCCATCCACCGCCTCCCGAAACCCGATTTACCCCCCGGACGACCGTCGCCCCCGACGTCGCCCGGACATTGCCCCGGTGGCGAGGGTCCCCGACCTCGCACCGGCGAATCCACCCATCAATTATGGCAAGGTTGAGCCAACGGTCCGTGTCGTCACCGATTTCTGCTCCGACCGAGTGTGGTTCCGCGGTCCGCGAGACCGCCGCCGCGTCCGCGCCGGGGGGCGACGCACGTCATCGCCGGCCCCCGACACGGGCCGCCGGCGCGCTTTGGAGCGAGTCGAACAGACGCGCATAAACTGCCGGCATTGCTTCGGAAAGATCCTCTGCGATCAACCCCGGCCCGACCGCCGTCGCCGCCGCTCCGTGGAGCCAGGCGGCGGCCGTGGTCGCCGCGAAGCCGTCCATCCCCTGGGCGCACAGGCCGGCGACGAATCCGGTGAGGACGTCGCCGGCTCCCGCGGTCGCGAGATGGGCCGGCGCATTGGCATTGATCGCGGCCCGCCCGTCAAGATCCGCAATGACCGTGTCCCCGCCCTTGAGGAGCACCACGGAGCCCGCGACGCGGGCGGCGACGCGTGCTTTCTCGAGCTTCGACGGGGCTTGACGAATCTCGTCCAAGTGCCCGAACAGTCGAGAGAACTCCCCATCGTGCGGAGTCAGGACCGTGGCGTCGGCGCCGCGCTTGCGCAATGCAGCGAACAAATCCTCGGGAGCATCCGCGAAGCTGGTCAGCGCGTCGGCGTCGAGCACCACGGCGCGCGGGCCGGCGAGGGCCGCGTGGACGAGATCGCGAGTCGCGCCCCCCACTCCGAGTCCCGGACCGAGCGCGACGGCGTTGAAGCGCCGATCCTCCAGGAATCTCGCGAGCGCCGCCGCGCCGTCGACCTCGCGGACCATCACGGCGAGGCTCGCGACGGCGGTGACCGGCATCGCGTCCGGCGGACTGGCGAGCGTCACGAGGCCCGCACCGGCCCGCAGCGCCGCTCGGGCGGCGAGCCGCGCCGCTCCGGTGGTCGAGGCGCCCCCCGACACCACGACGACGTGGCCACGGCTGTACTTGTGGCCGGTGAGCCTCGGCCGCGGCAGGGCGCTGCGCACGAGGTCGGGCCCGACCAGGATGCAGCGCGGCCGCACCGTGTCGAGCACGCGCTCCGGGATGCCGATCTCGCTGATCGTCAGCCGGCCGCGATGCAGCCGGCCCGGCAGCAGCCAGTGACCCGGCTTGGCGCGGAAGAAAGTGACGCTCTCCTCGGCCGTCACGGCGGCGCCCATCACGGCGCCCGTGGTGCCGGCGACGCCGCTCGGGAGGTCGACGGCGACGACGCGAGCCCCCTGCCCGGCCGCCGCGGTCATCGCCTCGATCATCGCCTTCGGGAGCCCCTCGACCGGCCGGTCGAGGCCGGCCCCGAACAGCGCGTCGACGATCACGTGGGCGCCGGCCAGCCCGTCCGGCGTCGCCGGCCGCACCGGCCCGGTCCAGCGCCGCGCCGCTTCAGCCGCGTCGCCCTTCAGCCGGTCGGGCGCGCCGACCAGCATCAGCTCCACCCGAAACCGCCGCTCGGCCAGCAGCCGCGCGGCGACGAAGCCGTCGCCGCCATTGTTACCGGGACCGGCGACCACGACGACACGGCTGCCCGGCGGATCGCGCCGCGCCACCGCGTCGGCGACCGCCCGGCCGGCATTCTCCATCAGCACGATGCCGGGGACGCCGGACGCGATGGCGAGCCGGTCGGCCTCGGCCATCTCGGTGGTGGTGAGGAGCGGGTGCGCGGCAGGCATGACGGATACGTCGGCCTCTGCGTCGGCGAGTGCTTGGGCCTCGGAGGTGGCGAGATCATAGTCTCGGCTTAGCCCGCCGTCATGTCGCAATCGCAGCGCTGCCTCATCTTCGGCACCGCAGCACAACGACACGTCGCCGCGCCCCGGCGTTTCGTATCGTCATACCGGCGACCGGCCCGCACCATCCAGGCGGGGGCGCTTTGCGGGCACGATCTGCCTGAAATATACGCAGTCAGCCCAATTCGTAAGCGCACGCTCCGGGGGCACCGCGGCCGGAACTCGGAATCTTGGCGGCAATCGCTTGCGACAGGGGCGGAAACCCGCCCGGCGGCGGTTGGCATAGACCCTGCTAACGGGGGAGCGGGCCGGCTGGCATCGGCCTCCGGCGGGCCGGGGGAGACGAGGTGATATGAAGAAGATCGAGGCGATCATTAAGCCCTTCAAGCTCGACGAGGTGAAGGAGGGCTTGCAGGAAGTCGGCCTCCAGGGGATCACCGTGACCGAGGCCAAGGGCTTCGGGCGACAGAAGGGCCACACCGAGCTCTATCGGGGCGCCGAATACGTCGTCGACTTCCTTCCCAAGGTGAAGATCGAGGTTGTTCTGGCCGACGATATGGTCGAGAAGGCCATCGACGCGATCCGTCGCGCCGCACAGACCGGGCGCATCGGCGACGGCAAGATCTTCGTCTCCAATGTCGAGGAGGTCATCCGGATCCGCACCGGAGAGACCGGCCTGGACGCCATCTGAACCCGGGTCTGGCCGAACTCCCGGGTTATTCGTAACGCTCGCAACGCAAAGGACGCATCTATGACGACGGCCAAAGACGTGCTGAAGCTGATCAAGGACAACGACGTAAAGTACTGCGATCTGCGCTTCACCGACCCGCGCGGCAAGTGGCAGCACGTCACGATGGACATCTCGCAGATCGAGGAGGAGACCTTCTCGGAGGGCGTCATGTTCGACGGCTCGTCGATCGCCGGCTGGAAGGCGATCCACGAGTCCGACATGTGCCTGATGCCGGATCCGGCGACCGCCACGATCGACCCGTTCTTCGCCGAGACCACCCTGGTTCTGGTCTGCGACGTGCTCGAGCCGACCACCGGCGAGCCCTACAATCGCGACCCGCGCGGCATGGCCAAGAAGGCCGAGGCGCTCGTCAAGTCGATGGGCATCGGCGACACCATCTATTTCGGCCCCGAGGCCGAGTTCTTCATCTTCGACGACGTCAAGTTCTCGGCCGACCCCTACATGACCGGCTTCAAGCTCGACTCGATCGAGCTGCCGATCAACGGCGCCACCGACTACGAGGGCGGCAATCTCGGCCACCGCATCGGCTTCAAGAAGGGCTACTTCCCGGTGCCGCCGCAGGACTCGGCGCAGGACATGCGCTCCGAGATGCTCGCGGCCATGGCCAAGATGGGCTGCAAGGTCGAGAAGCACCACCACGAGGTGGCCTCGGCCCAGCACGAGCTCGGCCTGAAGTTCGCGCCCATGACGTTCATGGCCGACCAGCTGATGACCTACAAGTACTGCATCCAGATGGTCGCCAACATCTACGGCAAGACGGCGACCTTCATGCCGAAGCCGATCTACGGCGACAACGGCTCGGGCATGCACTGCCACCAGTCGATCTGGAAGGACGGCAAGCCGGTGTTCGCCGGCAACAAGTACGCCGACCTGTCGGAGACCTGCCTGTCCTACATCGCCGGCGTGATCAAGCACGCCAAGGCGATCAACGCCTTCACCAACCCGACCACCAACTCCTACAAGCGTCTGGTGCCGGGCTTCGAGGCGCCGGTGCTGCTCGCCTACTCGGCGCGTAACCGCTCGGCCTCGTGCCGCATCCCCTACACCACCAACCCGAAGGCCAAGCGCGTCGAGGTCCGCTTCCCGGATCCGCTCGCGAACCCGTACCTCGCCTTCGCGGCGCTGCTGATGGCCGGCCTCGACGGCATCAAGAACAAGCTCGATCCCGGCCCGGCGATGGACAAGGATCTCTACGACCTGCCGAAGGCCGAGCTCAAGCAGATCCCGACGGTGTGCGGCTCGCTGCGCGAGGCGCTCGAGAGCCTCGACAAGGACCGCGACTTCCTCAAGGCCGGCGGCGTCTTCGACGACGACTTCATCGACGCCTATATCGAGCTGAAGATGACCGAGGTGATCCGCTTCGAGCACACCCCGCACCCGGTCGAGTTCGAGATGTACTACTCCGGCTGAGGCCGGACCCGGCCGAGGCCGGCTTCCTCCTGATCGTTTTTGCGACGATCCATCTTCGGGGCGCCCCTTGCGGGGCGCCCTTTTTCGTCGATCGACACGCCCCTCCTCGATCGGCAGCGCGTCGCTTTTCGACCGGACACGGTGCCTTGCCTCGCCGATCCGGATATACGACCCCGGCCCGTCACGCCGCCGTGGCAATTCGCGGCTAGAGAGTCCTCCCTCCTTCCGCACCGAGACGAGGCGCCGCCATGCCGCTGACCCGTGCCCAGGCCTACGAAGCGTCCGACGACGTCGGGCGCAGCCCGACCGAACTGCCGACGCTCGGCGACGTGATCGCCGCCCGCTTCGGCCGCCGCGATCTCCTCAAAGGCGCGCTCGGCGTCACCGCCATCATGACGCTGCCCGGCATCGCCGCGGCGCAGGCCGAGCGCCCCGCCGCGCCGAGCGCCACACCCGAGTCGGGCACGCCGGCCGCCGGAGCCGGCGCGCCGGCGTCGCGCTTCGCCTTCCCCGAGGTTCCGGCCGGCGTCGACGACCGCCATCACGTCGCCGAGGGCTACGACGCCGACGTGCTGATCCGCTGGGGCGACCCGGTCCTGCCCGGCGCCCCGCCCTTCGATCCGATGACGCAGACCGCCGCCGCGCAGCGCCTGCAGTTCGGCTACAACAACGACTATCTCGGCTACATCCCCATGCCGGGCGCGGCGAACCCGGCCCGCCACGGCCTGCTCGTCGTCAATCACGAGTACACCAACGAGGAGCTGATGTTCCCCGGCCTCGGCCGACAGGATCTGCGCAGCGTCGGGTTCGCCGGCATGACACGCGAGCTCGTCGACATCGAGATGGCCGCGCATGGCGGCACGGTCCTGGAGATCCGCCGCGGCGACGACGGCAAATGGCGCGTGGTCGACGGCTCGCGCCACGCCCGCCGCATCGACGCGACCACCCCGATCGACGTGTTCGGCCCGGCCGCCGGCCATCCGCGCCTGCGGACGAGTGCCGACCCGTCCGGCCGGCGCGTGCTGGGCACGATCAACAATTGCGCGGGTGGCATCACGCCGTGGGGCACCTGGCTCACCTGCGAGGAGAATTTCCACGGCTATTTCGGCGGCACGCTGCCCGAGGGCCATCCGGAGGCGAAGAGCCACGCGCGCGTCGGCGTGCCCGGCAACTGGGTCGGCTGGGCCCGCTTCCACGAGCGTTTCGACGTCGGCCGCGAGCCCAACGAAGCCAACCGCTTCGGCTGGGTGGTCGAGATCGACCCGTTCGATCCGACCTCGACGCCCAAGAAGCGCACCGCGCTCGGCCGCTTCAAGCACGAGGGCGCCTTCGTGCAGGTCAACCGCGACGGCCGCGTCGTCGTCTACACGGGCGACGACGAGGTGTTCGAGCGGGTCTACCGCTTCGTCACGGCGCGGCCCTATGTGCCGGGCGATGCCGCCGCCAACCGCGACCTGCTCGACGAGGGCACCTTGTCGGTCGCCCGCTACAACGCCGACGGCAGCGTCGACTGGCTGCCGCTCGTCCACGGCGAAGGGCCGCTCACGGCGGCGAACGGCTTCGCGAGCCAGGCCGACGTGGTGATCGAGGCGCGCCGCGCCGCCGATCTGCTCGGCGCCACCCGGATGGACCGGCCCGAGGACGTCGAGGTCGATCCGAGGACCGGCAAGGTCTACGTGATGCTGACCAACAACACGAAGCGCAAGCCGGACGAGACCGACGCGGCCAATCCGCGCGGCGCCAACCCGTTCGGCCACATCATCGAGATGACGCCGCCCGACGGCGACCACGCGGCGGCGCGGTTCACCTGGGACATCCTGGTGCGCTGCGGCGACCCGGCGATCGCGGCGGTCGGCGCGACCTTCCATCCGGCGACCAGCCGCGACGGCTGGTTCGGCATGCCGGACAACTGCGCCGTCGACCACATCGGCCGTCTGTGGATCGCGACCGACGGCAACTCGGCGCGCCGCACCGGACGGACCGACGGGGTCTGGGGGCTGGAGACCGAAGGGCCGCTGCGCGGCGCCGCCAAGCTGTTCTACCGCTGCCCGGTCGGCGCCGAGATGTGCGGCCCGGTGTTCGGCCCGGACGACGAGACCCTGTTCGTCGCCGTCCAGCATCCGGGCGAATCCGACGAGAGCGACCCGAACGCCCCGCCCGCCACCTTCGAGGCGCCGGCGACCCGCTGGCCGGACTTCTCGCCGACCATGCCGCCGCGCCCCTCGGTCGTCGCCATCACGCGCCGCGGCGGCGGCAAGATCGGAACCTGACGCGCGGCGAAGCCGGACGCCGTCCCGACGGTGCACGCCCGGAACGCCGAAGGCCGGCCCCCTGCCCGGGCCGGCCTTGGCTCGAAAACCTCGGCCCGGAGGAGAGACGGGCGAGGAACCACCAGGCTGTCGGCGCGCCGTGCGGCGATGCCTCACGCCGTCGCGGGGACGGGCGCCTGGCCTTCGGGATGGGCGATCCAGGAGATGACGGCCTGCGCCTCCTCCCAGGCCCCGGAGTCGGCCTGCGACGTTCCGATGCCGGCGACCACGACGGGCGGCAGATCGGGAGCCGTCTCGGCGGCGGCCAGCACGGCCTCACCCGGCAGCGCCCGCACCACCCGGTTGCGGCCCAGCGCCTTGGCTCGATAGAGCGCCGCATCGGCCTCCATCAGCAGCACCGAGACGCCGGTCGCCGGATCGCCGGCGGAAAGGCCGACGCTGACGGTCGCGCCGATCACATGGGTGCCGACCACCCGGCCCGCCTCCTCGAAGGCGGCGCGCACGCGCTCGGCGGCGATCGCCGCCTCGTCGGCGCCGCCCGGCAGCAGCACCACGAACTCCTCACCGCCGAACCGCGCGACCAGATCGGTGGCGCGCAGGCTGTTGCCGATCACGCCGGCGAAGAGCTTGAGCACCTCGTCGCCGACGAAATGGCCGTGCCGGTCGTTGATCGACTTGAAGTGATCGAGATCGAACACCAGCGCGGCGAGCGGCTCGCGCTTGCGGGCCTGCGCGGCCTCGAGCTGCGGCGCTCCTTCGAAGAAGGCGCGCCGGTTGAACAGGCCGGTGAGCGGATCGAGCGAGGCGGCACTGCGCTGCAGGCGCACCACCTGGTCCTTGCTCAGCGTCATCACGATGAAGGCGGTGCCGATGACGTAGAGGATCGCCTCCAGCGCGAACACGGCGAACCAGCCGGTGGCGAGGCTGAAGATGCCGTTCTCCTCCGGCATCATCGAGGCGAGCGGCACCGGGGCGAGGAAGACGAGCCCGTGCAGCAGCGGGACGAACAAGGCCGGCCAACGCTGCAGCAGCGCCTTGCGGCGCTCGCGCCACAGCTCGAAGGCGGTCAGGAACGCGTACACCGAGATGATCACCGAGCTGACGATCACCCGGTGCGAGGCCGGCTCCATGACGCCCGGCACGAGGTTGGCGGCGAGCCAGAGCACGGTGCCCGCCGACATCCCCAGCCACGGCACCGACCTGCCGTGGAACACCCGCGCGGCACTCCAGATCAGGCCGCAGGCGAGGAACAGGAGCGCGTTCGGCACGCTGCGCGGAATCGGCAGGCCACTGCCGTCGAGGCTCCACAGCGCCACCGAGAAGCCACCGAGCAGATAGGCCGCGCCCCACCAGGCGAGCGCCCGGATGCGCTCCTGCCGCCAGACGCTCAGCAGGAACAGGCCGAGCAGCGCGCAGATGCAGGTGGCGATCACGAACACGGTCGTCACGTCGAGAGCGATCGTCGCTGCGGGAGAGGAAGGAGTCATCACGTGCTCCGAGGCCCGTTGAACGTCACGACTTTAGGCGCGCCGGCTCGATCGGACGAGCGGAGCTTGGCGAGACGCTTTGCGCGGACCTGAACGGGATAGACGGGTTTTCCAGGTGAAAACGATCACAACATGGGACGAATGCGTCGAAATCTCCGAGCAAACCTTATCGACGCCAGATCCTCTCGGCGCTTC
Source organism: Rhodoplanes azumiensis (assembly GCF_042682915.1). Taxonomy (NCBI): domain Bacteria; kingdom Pseudomonadati; phylum Pseudomonadota; class Alphaproteobacteria; order Hyphomicrobiales; family Nitrobacteraceae; genus Rhodoplanes; species Rhodoplanes azumiensis. Next base: position 93,094 of record NZ_JBHUIW010000014.1, read on the forward strand.
AGCAGCTTGGCGGAAGATCCGAAGATCGCGACGACATTCGATTGAAATTGCCGGCGCGGCCGTGCGCGACGAGCGCTGCGAAGCCGCGAAACGGGTTAACCGAGACGGGGGTGCAGCGGAACCACCCGCGCGTGTCTTGCGGTCCGCAACCGGGACGAAACCGCCGCCGTAGCGGCCCCACATGGTCGACGAAGCGTTACCGCGATGGCCCGAAACCGCCGGGCATGCTTCATCGGGCGGCAAGCCGGCCGTGTAATTCTGCGCCTGAAACTTCATCTCGGCCTGCCGCGCTCCGGCGCCCGTCGCGTGCCGACCCTCCAGGCAGCAGAGGCGACCCTCCATGAGCGTCAGTTCCGTCTCGACCTCGTCGAGCGCGCTGCTCGAGCAGCTTCAGGCCCGTCTCGATCGCGACCGCAGCGGCGGCGTCGGCAAGGACGAGATCCAGTCCGCGACGACGTCGCGCACCGGCCGGACATCGTCGACCGACGTCGCGGCGCTGTTCCGCTCGGCCGACACCGACGGCGACGCGCTCTTGTCGAAGTCGGAGGTGAAATCGGCCTTCGACAGCCTGTCGTCGGAGATGCGCAGCCAGCTTCTCGGTCTCCAGGAGACCGGATCGTCGGCGCGCAGCGACGCCGCCGAGCCGCCTCCGTCCCCGCCGCCGCCGCCCGAAGCACGGGAGGAGGCCGACGGGCCGCGCGGTCCGGGCGGGCCCGGCGGACCGGGCGGCCCCGCGGGGCCGCGGGTCGCCGAGATCGAGGATCCCGCCGACACCGACGGCGACGGTGCCGTGAGCCCGAACGAGCAAGCGTCCTACGACGAGGCCGACGCGACGTCGGCGACCACCACCGAGGCCGACAGCGCGACGGCGGCGGACGACAGCCGAACCGACACCGCCGTGACGATGGCGGCGACGTCGGCGCCGACCGGCGCCGGCGAGACCCGCGACACCGACGGCTCCACCAAAGAGGCGTCCCGTACCAAATCCAGCACGTCCACCTGACCACCACCGAGACGACGCAACGACCCGATCCTTCAGGGGGGCCTCGCGCCCCCCTTTTTTTGTATCCGGACCGCACCCGCGACAGCGCCGACCGGATCCGGCGAAGGCGTTGTCACGGCGCACGATCCGCGGTTTCGCGGCCGCCGCCGGGGACTTGAGAAGATGTCCCGCAACATTCCAGAAACAACATTGTTTTCAGTTGTTTACCGCCCATCAACGGGGGGCTTGCGAGCGTGCCCGTCGTCATCGTCGACACTGGCCTGCCGTCCGCCGCGCGCACCGCCTGCCCGGCATCCCAGTCAGCAAGGACAAGGTCCATGAGCGTCAGTTCGATCTCCTCCTCCACCTCCACCGAGCTTTTGAAGGCGCTCTACAGCGCCCTCGACACCGACAAGAGCGGCGGCGTGTCGCTCGACGAGCTCACGTCGGTCTCGAACTCGCTGTCCGGCACGTCGGAGAGCGATGCCGCGGCGCTGTTCGAGAGCGCCGACACCGACAGCGACGGGCTGCTCTCCGAATCCGAGGTGAAGTCGGCCTTCGAGAGCCTCTCGTCGGCGATGCGCACCACGCTGCTCGCCGAGCAGGAGGCGTCCTCCGACACGACGACGGCCGACACGATCGCGGCCCTGGTGAGCGACGCCGCCGAGGAGGCGTCGGCATCGAGCAACGACAGCGAGGGGAGCACCACGACGAGCAGCGCCGCCCCCGCCGGCGCGGGCGGCGCCGCCGCGACCTCCGAGGAGGAGGAGGAGACCGGGCCGTTCGATGCGGCCGATACCAACCAGGACGGCGAGGTGAGCGCCGCCGAGCAGGCGGCCTGGGACGCCACCCATGCGTCGTCCGAGGAACCGGCCGAAGCGGCCCCGCCGCCCCCGCCCGGCCCGCCGCCGAGCGAGGCCGCCGGTGCGAGCGCGAGCCGCGGCACTCCCACGGCGACCGTCGCGACCGCGGCCTGACCGACGATCGTCGGCGCGACGATCCGCGAGCGACGATCCGCGAGCGACGGTCCACGATCGCCGACCCGCGATCGCCAGACGCAAGAAAGGGGGGCCGCAAGGCCCCCCTTTCGCATTCCGCATGACGGGCGGAAAAAATCAGCGCTTCGAGAACTGGAACGACCGGCGGGCCTTGGCGCGGCCGTACTTCTTGCGCTCGACGACGCGCGAGTCGCGGGTAAGGAAGCCGCCGCGCTTGAGCACGCCACGCAGATCCGGCTCGTAGTGGGTCAGCGCCTTGGAGATGCCGTGGCGCACCGCACCCGCCTGACCGGACAGGCCGCCGCCCGACACCGTGCAGGTGATGTCGTACTGGCCGTTGCGGTTCGACGAGACGAGCGGCTGCTGGATCATCATGCGCAGCACCGGACGAGCGAAGTAGACCTCGACGTCGCGGCCGTTGATGACGATCTTGCCGGTGCCCGGCTTCACCCAGACCCGGGCGACCGCGTCCTTGCGCTTGCCGGTCGCGTAGGCGCGGCCGTGCTTGTCGAGCTTCTGCTCGTACTTCGGCGCCTCGGCGACGGCGGCCGTCTTCAGGGCCGAGAGATCTTCGAGAGATTGAATGGTCTCGGCCATGGTCACGCGCTCCTGGCGTTCTTGCGGTTCAGCGCCGCGACGTCGAGCGTCTCGGGCGTCTGGGCCTCGTGCGGATGGGAGGGGCCGCTGTAGACGCGCAGGTTGCCGAGCTGACGGCGGCCGAGCGGCCCGCGCGGCAGCATGCGCTGCACGGCCTTCTCGACGATGCGCTCGGGGAACCGGCCCTCGAGGATCGACTTGGCCGAACGCTCCTTGATGCCGCCGATGAAGCCGGTGTGGTGGTAGTACACCTTCTGCTGCACCTTGCGGCCCGTGAACACGACCTTGTCGGCGTTGACGATGATGACGTTGTCGCCGCAGTCGACATGGGGCGTGAAGGTCGGCTTGTGCTTGCCGCGCAGCCGCATCGCCACGATCGCCGCGAGCCGGCCCACGACGAGGCCGGAGGCGTCGATCATCACCCACTTCTTGTCGACCTCGGCAGGCTTGGCCGAATAGCTCTTCATGGCGTCCTGATCCGATGGTGTGGAGTTCTTGGTCGGACGCGCCCGGACGAGCCGGAGCCCACCGCAGGGCGCGTTGCCGGCGGGCGCCGGAAGGCCTCCACCGTGGCGGCGTGTCTACCGTTCGGGGCCGCGTGCGTCAATCCCGAGACCCTGAAAATACGTTCGTAAAAACAGAGACTTAAAAATAAGGTATTTTAGCACCTAGAGCGAATGCCTTGCCGGGATGGAATACGTTGCGGTCACATGCGCCACCGGATCGGGGTGCCCGTCCGACAGGATCGCCACCTCGCCGACCGAAAGCCGCTTGCCGAGCTTCATCAGCGAGGCCTCCGCCACCAGATCGCGCTGCGCCGGCCGGCGCAGGAAATTGATGTTGAAGCTGGTCGTGACGGCGAGCGGCACCGGACCGATCGAGGCCAGCACCGCGACGTAGAGGGCGACGTCGGCGAGCGCCATCATGGTCGGGCCCGAGATGGTGCCGCCCGGGCGCAACATCTCCGCCCGGAAGGCCTGGCGGACGCGGGCGCCGTGATACCATGCGGCCTCGATCCGGACGCCGGTTCCGGCGTCGAACATCTGCGGGTACTCGTGCGCCAGGAACGCCTCGAGCTCGGCGACCGTCATGGCGCCGGGGGGCTCGGGCGAGGAGCCTGCCCGTGCGGCAGGCGACGGGTCATCGTGCATCGGGGGCTCGTTCGGGTTGCGGGGCAACACGTCCGTCGCCGAAGCGTCGGGATGGACCCGGGATCATCGCCGCCACCGGCTCCGCCGAGCAAGCTTTTGCGAACGTGGCGCGGCCCGACCGGGCCGGCCCGCGGGCCTATCGCCCCCAACCCCGTCGAGGAGACGACCGATGACCACCGAGACGCTCGCCCCCTCCACCACCACGGCTTCGACCGGGCCGCTGCGTCGCGAGGACGCCGACGGCGTCGCGCTCCTGGTGCTCGACCGGCCGGGAGCGCGAAACGCGCTCTCCGACGCCATGCTGGCCGCCCTCTCCGGCGCCCTCGCCGCGATCGCCCAGGACCGCGGCGTGCGCGCCGTGGTGCTGGCCGCCGAGGGGCCGGTGTTCTGCGCCGGGCACGACCTCAAGGAGATGACGGCGCACCGCGCCGACCCGGACCGCGGTCGCGCCTATTTCGCCGACCTCTTGGGCCGCTGTGCCGCCGTCATGCAGGCGATCGTCGCCCTGCCCCAGCCCGTCATCGCCGCCGTCAACGGCATCGCGACGGCGGCCGGCTGCCAGCTGGTCGCGAGCTGCGACCTCGCGATCGCCGCCGACGACGCACGCTTCGGCACGCCCGGGGTGAGCATCGGCCTGTTCTGCTCGACCCCGATGGTGGCGCTGTCGCGCGCCGTCGCGGCCAAGCACGCCATGGAGATGCTGCTGACCGGTGACCTGATCGGCGCCGAGGATGCGCTGCGCTTCGGCCTGGTCAATCGGCTGGTCCCGGCCGGGCAGGAGCGGTCCGCGGCGCTGGCGCTGGCGCGCCGCATCGCCGACAAATCCGCGGTGGCGATCCGCTACGGCAAGGCGGCCTTCTACAAGCAGCGCGAGTTGCCGCTCGCCGAGGCCTACCACTATGCTGCCGAAGTCATGACCGAGAACATGCTGGCGCGCGACGCCGAGGAAGGTATCGGCGCGTTCGTGGCGAAGCGCCCGCCGGTCTGGGAGCGTTGACGCGTGCAAGCCGACTGATGCGTGCAAGCTGACGGAGGATCGATGACCGCCCTCGCCCGCCCTGCTCCAGCCCGCCCTGCTCCAGCCCGCCCCGTTCTCGCGCCCCTCCGGATCGCGCGCAAAGGCGTCGCGCGGCTCGACGGGCCGGCGCTGCGTCGGATGCTGCTCGCCGGCGTCGCCTGGGGCGTCACGGTTTCGCTGGGGCTGACCGCGGCGCGCGCCTGGCGCTGCGGCGACGTATGCCTCGACACCGCCGCCGTCGACGCGCTGATCACGGCGGCGATCGGCGCCGTCACGGTGGGGCCGCTGACCTTGTTCCGCCGGCCGGCGGACGACGCGGCCCGCCGGGACGAACCGTGAGCCGTGTCACGGACACTCATCACCGGGACCATCCGCCCCGACCGATCCATCTCGGACCAAAGGCGTTATCGTCCTGACGAACCCTCTCCGAAAGTCCCTCTCGCCGGATCACCTTCCCGAACGGAATGACCTCCCTGAAAGGAGACGACGACCCATGCGGACCACCATTGTCCCCGCTGCCGGCCTCGCCGTCCTGATCGCGCTCGGTGCCGCGCCCACGCCCGCCCACGCCCAGTCGAGCCAGGACCAGATGGCCTGCCAGTTCGACGCCCAGACCTACTGCCAGGACGCGATCCCGGACCACGGCAAGGTCTATCGCTGCCTGCAGCGCAATCGCGCCAAGATCAGCCCGGCCTGCCGGGCGGCGATCAGCAAGGGCAAGGCCCCGCGCCGCAACCGGCCGGGCACCGGCTACTGAATCCGGCGCACCTTTCAAAACCCGGCGGGACGGACTAACACCGGCCCCATCGTCTGCGTCATGCCCGACCTCGTGCCGGGCATCCACGTCTTTCAGCCGGTGCGAACCCGGTGTGGATGGCCGGGACGCGCCCGGTCCTGACGAGGCAGAGGAACGCCGAACCGGCCTCGTGCACGCATGACCCACGACGACTATCCGGACTCCTACATCCGCGGCATCCTGACGACGTGCCGGACCATCGCCATGGTCGGCGCCTCGGCCAAGGACAACCGGCCGAGCTGGTTCGCGTTCAAGTACCTGCTCGAGCGCGGCTACCGGATGATCCCGGTGAACCCCGGCCTGGCCGGCCAGGAGATCCTCGGCCAGCGTGTCTTTGCGCGTCTAGCCGACATCGACGAGCCGGTCGACATGGTCGACCTGTTCCGCAACGCCGCCTATGCGGCGGGAACGCTCGACGAGATGCTGGCGATGGCGCCGCGTCCCGGCGTGCTGTGGCTGCAGCTGGGCGTGCGCGACGACGCCACGGCCGCGCGCGCGGAATCGCACGGCATCAAAGTGGTGATGGATCGCTGCCCGAAGATCGAGTACGGCCGCCTCTCCTCCGAGATCGGCTGGATGGGCGTCAACTCGCGCACCCTCTCGTCCAGGCGCGCCCCGATGCCGCAGAAGGGCGTTCAGCGCCTGTCGCTCGGCCGGGTGACGACGGCGGGCGGGACGATCGCGGCGGCACCGCCCCCGGAGAACGAGGATCGCGGCTGACGCAAGGCAGCAGAACGGGAGTCTCCGCCGACGCCGGATCGGCAGACGAATGTTCCGGTGCGTCTCCACACCTTGACGCTCCCCGGCGGTGGGCTACACCGGGAGCCGATCTCCTCTGGTCCGCCCCTCTCCGCACGGAGCCACCATGACCGACCGCCAGCCCGGCTTCTCGACGCTCGCCATCCACGCCGGCGCCCAGCCCGATCCGACGACGGGCGCGCGGGCGACGCCGATCTACCAGACCACGTCCTACGTGTTCGACAGCGTCGACCATGCCGCCTCGCTGTTCGGCCTGCAGGCCTTCGGCAACATCTACACGCGCATCACCAACCCGACCAACGCCGTGCTGGAGGAGCGCGTCGCCGCGCTCGAGGGCGGCACCGCGGCGCTCGCGGTCGCGTCGGGCCACGCCGCCCAGATGCTGGTGATGCACGCGCTGATGACGCCGGGCGACGAGTTCGTCGCATCGACCAAGCTCTACGGCGGGTCGATCAACCAGTTCAACCACTCCTACAAGAGCTTCGGCTGGAACGTGGTGTGGGCCGATCCGGACGACCTCGCGAGCTTCGAGCGCGCCGTGTCGCCGAAGACCAAGGCGATCTTCATCGAGAGCATCGCCAATCCGGGCGGCGTGATCACCGACATCGCGGCGATCGCCCAGATCGCGCGCCGGGCCGGCGTGCCGCTGATCGTCGACAACACGCTGGCGACGCCTTATCTGTGCCGGCCGATCGAGCACGGCGCCGACATCGTCGTGCATTCGCTCACCAAGTTCCTCGGTGGCCACGGCAACTCGATCGGCGGCGTGATCGTCGACGGCGGCAGCTTCAACTGGTCGCGCGAGCGCCGCTACCCGATGCTGTGCGAGCCGCGCCCGGAGTACAACGGCATCGTCCTGCACGAGACCTTCGGCAACTTCGCCTTCGCGATCGCCTGCCGGGTGCTGGGCCTGCGCGACCTCGGGCCGGCGCTGTCGCCGTTCAACGCCTTCCTGATCCTCACCGGCATCGAGACGCTGCCGCTGCGCATGCAGCGCCACTGCGACAACGCACTCGCGGTCGCCGAATGGCTGTCGAACCATCCGCGCGTCGGCTGGGTGAGCTATCCGGGCCTGCCCGGCGATCGTTATCACAACCTCGCCAAGAAGTACGTGCCGAAGGGCGCCGGCGCGGTGTTCACGTTCGGCCTGAAGGGCGGCTACGACGAGGGCGTCAAGCTCGTCTCCAACGTGAAGCTGTTCTCGCACCTCGCCAACATCGGCGACACCCGCTCGCTGATCATCCACCCGGCCTCGACCACGCATCGCCAGCTCTCCGACGCCCAGAAGATCGGCGCCGGCGCGGGACCGGACGTGGTGCGCTTGTCGATCGGGATCGAGGACAAGGCCGACATCATCGCCGACCTGGAGCAGGCCCTGGCGGGGTGAGGCCGTCTCTCTCGACGAGCATCGAACAAACACGTCATGGCCGGGCTCGTCCCGGCCATCCACGTCTTTACGGCGCGATGAGAAAGTTCGTGGATGGCCGCGACGAGCGCGGCCATGACGAGGCCGAGATTTATCGAAGTCTCGTCGCGCTCACGCCGCGTCGGTGCGGGCGTTGAGGGGGCCGGTGAAGCGCGGGGTGCGGCCGGCCCAGCAGACGCCGTTGCGGCCCTGCGCCTTGACCCGGTACATGGCCTGGTCGGCGGCGCGCAGCAGCGCCTCCATGCCGCTGCCGTCCTCCGGCGCGCGCGCGATGCCGACGCTGGCGCCGACCTCCACGGTCTCGCCGTCGATCCGGTACGGCGCGGTGAGCGCCTCGAGGATCTCACCGGCGAGCGCCTCGCGGTCGTCGTCGCCGGGCCGACGCATCGCCAGCACGGCGAACTCGTCGCCGCCGACCCGGGCCGCGACGTCGCCCTCGCCGAGGCAGCGGCGCAGCCGATGGGCGACCCGCAGGAGCAGCGCGTCGCCGACGGCATGGCCGTAGCGGTCGTTGACCTCCTTGAAGCGGTCGAGGTCGATGCACAGCACGGCGAAGGGCACGGCGGAGTCGTACAGCCGGCCGAGCGCCTTCTCCAGGCGGCTGCGGAACAGGGTGCGGTTGGGCAGGCCGGTGAGCGGATCGTGGAGCGCCATGTAGGCGATCCGGCGCTCGCCGGCGCGCCGCTCGGTGACGTCCGTGTAGGTGCGCACCATGCCGCCGTCCGGCATCGGCACGCAGGTCACCTCGATGGTCTGGCCGGTCGGCCGGACCCGCTCGAACACCACCGGTCCGGCGTCGCCGGCGGCGGCCCCGAAGGCGACCGACAGGCGCCGGACCGGCTCGCCGCCGGCACCGCTGTCGCCGGCGACGCCGAGCTCGCCGCGGCGCGCCATCTCGGCGACGAGCGCGTCGAAGGTCGGGCGCTCGGCCAGCATCTCGACCGGCACGCCGAGCAGCTCGGCGGCGCGGCGGTTGGCCACCGCGATGCGGCCGTCGCGGTCGACCATGATGATGCCCTGCGCCATGGTGTCGAGCGTGACGGCGAGCTCCTGCGAGGTGCGCCGCGCCACCGCCTCGCTCGCCTGCAGGGCCTCGCTCGTGCGCTCCAGCCGCATGCGCTGGCGCATCGCCAGCCCCATCGCGACGAGCACGGCGAGGGTGAGGACGCCGGCGAGCGCCGAGTAGACCTTGACGTACCAGGCGCTGTCGGCGAGCGCGTCGGCCGCCGAGACCGAGGCGTAGACGACCAGCGGCAGCCCCTCGACCCGGCGGAACGCGACGAAGCGGACGACGCCGTCGATGAGGCTCGGCCCGACCACGGAGCCGACCGGGATCCTGGCGATGTTCTCCAGCGTCGGCCACGGCCGGTCGCCCTTGCGCCCGATCATCGGCACGGCCGCCCCGGCGCCGGCCCGCACCACCCCGTCGGTGCCGACCAGAATGATCGAACCGTTCCGGCCGACGTCGATGGAGGCGTAGAAGCGCGAGAAGTAGTCGGCGTCGAGCGACGCCACGACGACACCGAGGAAGCGGCCGTCGGCCCCGCGGACGGCGCGGGAGAGCTGCAGGGTCGTGCGGTGAGAGACCCGTCCGACCATCGGGATGCTGACGTCGAGCTCGTCGCCGGTCGCGTCGCGATGCACCACGAAATGCGGCCGGTCGGACAGATCGATCGCCGCGGTCGGAACCGAGAGGCTGTTCATCCGCAATCGCCCGTCGGGGCCGATCAGCGACAGTTGGATCGCGACGTCTCCCTGCGGCGTCACCTCGCGGGCGAAGGCGCGCAGATCGAAGCCGGCGGGGTCGCGGAGGATCTCGGCACGGGCGAGCCGGAGAATCTGGTCGGCGCCCGTGATGGCGCGGGCGGCGTGCTCCTCGACGACGCGGGCGAGATTGCGGGCGTTCTGCAGGGCGACCGCGCCGAGCTTGTCGCGTTCGAGGCCGAGCTGATAGCCGATTCCGGCCCACACCAGCACGATGACGAGCAGTCCGAGCCCGGTCGCCGGCTGGAGAACGCACCGCATCGCCCGATGCGAGAACCGCGAGACAATTCGCGCGAGGAGAGAATTCCGGGACGTCATGTCGACCTTGTAGGCCGGGGCGATTTCGTTTCCCTTAGGACGACATGCGAGATTTCGGACAGTTTTATCGCTGTTTCCAGGACATATGCGCAGCATTTCGATCACCTGCCGGTGACCCTTTCGCCTCGCCCCGACGGATGCGCTATCCTGTGGCCGCCTCGTCGGGAATCCTATGCGATGGTGCTCATGCGCAATTGGATGCGTGCCGTCTTCGCGGTGCTTCTGCTCGTGGTCGCGATGGCGGCCGGCGCCGAACCGGCAGCGGCGCAGGAGCGGGTCGCGCTCGTCATCGGCAACGGCGCCTACCGGGCCGCGACACCGCTGCCCAATCCGCCCAACGACGCCGCCGACGTCGCCGCCGCGCTGCGCCGCATCGGCTTCACGGTGATCGAGGGGCGCGATCTCGACAAGCCGGCCCTCGAGGACAAGATCCGCGCCTTCGGGCGGGCGCTCGACCGCGCCTCGGTGGCGCTGTTCTTCTATGCCGGGCACGGCCTGCAGGTCGCCGGCAAGAACTACCTGGTGCCGGTCGACGCCAAGCTGGAGCGGCCCGGCGACCTCTCCTTCGAGACCGTCGAGGTCGGCCAGGTGCTCGGCCAGATGGAGGCCGAGGCGCGCGTCAATCTCGTCTTCCTCGACGCCTGCCGGGACAATCCGCTCGCCCGCACGCTGGCGCGCTCGCTCGGCACCCGCTCGGCCTCGGTCGGCACCGGCCTCGCCTCGATCCAGAGCGCGGTCGGCACCATGATCGCCTACGCGACCCAGCCCGACAACGTCGCGCTCGACGGCGAGGGCCGCAACAGCCCGTTCACGGCGGCGCTCCTGAAGCACCTGCCGACGCCGGGGCTCGACATCGCCGTCACCATGCGGCGCATCCGCTCCGACGTGGTCGCCGCGACCCGGTCACGCCAGGTGCCGTGGGACCACTCCTCGCTGATCGGCGACGTCGTGCTGGTGCCGGGCGGCGGCGCGCCGCCGCAGACCGCGACTCAGCCGCCCGCCCCCGGTCCCGCCACGACGACCACGGTGCCGCCGAGCCCAGCCCCCTCCGGCCCACCGTCCGCGGCCGCCGCCGGCCGCGGCCAGGACGCCGACATCGCCTACTGGACCTCGGTGAAGGACACGGGCGATCCGGCACAGCTTCGCAGCTACATCGCCGCCTTCCCGAACGGCACCTTCGTGGCGCTCGCCCATCTGCGCCTCCAGGAGATCGAGGCGCGCGGCGGCCGTCCGGGCGACGACCGCAGCAAGGTCGCCGCGCTGCCGCCGTCCCCAGGCGTGCCGCCGCGCCCGCGCTCGCCGCGCGAAGACTGCGCCAGCGTCTCGGCACCGGCCGGCACCGATCTCTATTGCGCCAGCTCGGTGCTCGATCCGCAGTTCGGCAGCAGCTATGGGGTGCGCAACCTGTTCGGCGGCGATCCCGGCAGCGCCTGGGTCGAAGGCGCCGCGGGCGACGGCACCGGCGAGTGGGTGACGGTCGCGTTCGACGGCGAGCGGACGGTGCACGGCCTCGTCGTCAACAACGGCTACGAGAAGAGCACCGATCTCTACGTCAAGAACGGTCGGGTGCAGATGCTGCGGCTGGTCTTCTCCACCGGCGAGACCCGCAGCGTGACGCTGCAGGACCGGCTCGGGCCTCAGACCGTCACGCTCGACCGCCCGGTGCGGGCCCACTGGGTCCAGCTCGTCATCGACCGCACCTATCGGGGAACGCGCTACACCGACACGGCGCTCTCCAAGCTGACGGTGCTGTCGGAGCGGGCGCGGTAGCGCCGCCCTCGGTCACCGCGCCGCCAGCACCAGATCGGGCGCCGGCACCGCGACCGCTCCGGGCCGGGTCAGCCGCTCGGCGTGCAGCGTCGCGACGAGCAGCAGGACCAGCGCCGTGGCCTGGTGGAGGATCGCGAGGTCGAGCGGCACGCGGGCGAGCAGCGTCATCACGCCGATGGCGATCTGCACGAGGATCGCGACGGCGACCGCCAGCGCCCCGAGCCGCACGCCGCGCCGGCCACCACCGGACAGCATCGCGTCGACGAGATGCAGGATCGCGACCAGCGCCAGCACGTAGCCGACCATGCGATGGGTGAACTGGATGGTCAGCGTGTTCTCGAAGAAGTTGATCCACACCGGATCGGCGAAGAACAGATCACTGGTGCTCGGGATCAGGGCGCCGTCGATCAGCGGCCAGGTGTTGTGGACGAGGCCGGCCCGCATGCCGGCGACCAGCGCGCCGAAATAGATCTGCGCGAGCACGAGGCCGACCAGCACGCCGGCGCCGGCGCGCAGCCGCCACGGCGCCGCCTCGCCCGGCCGGGCGCCGAGCCGAGCCGCCGTGAAAACCAGCGCCGCGAAGATCACGCAGGCGAGCGTGAGATGAAAGGCGAGCCGGTAGTGCGAGACGAAGATGCGGTCGGCGAGACCCGAGGCCACCATCCACCAGCCGACCCCGGCCTGCACGGCGCCGAGCGCGAAGATCGCCGAGAGGCCGACGATCAAGCCGCGGGTCAGCGCGCCGCGCCAGAGAAACCACAGAAACGGCAGCAGGAAGACCATGCCGGTGAGGCGCGCCACGTTGCGGTGCGCCCATTCCCACCAATAGATCACCTTGAAGTCGTGCAGGCCCATGCCGCGATTGAGGATCTCGTATTGCGGGATCGCCTTGTACTTGTCGAACTCGGCCTGCCAGGCGGCCTCGGAGAACGGCGGCAGCGCGCCGGTGAGCGGCTTCCACTCGACGATCGAGAGGCCGGACTCGGTGAGGCGCGTCGCCCCGCCGACGATCACGGTGAGGAAGACGAGCCCGGCGACGGCAAGGAGCCAGAGGCGGAGCGCGACGGAGATGCGATACGGCACGTCGGAGTCCCGGGGGTTGGAGACGGCACAACGGTCGGGGCCGCTTGCGCGAGCCCGCACCGACCATATAGACCCTCGGTCGCGGGCGGCCAATGTCGGGCCCCCGCCTCCGCGAGACGCCCGGATGGGCCGGCACACGCGCGAGAGACGGGGGCGCGGTCCCAGGGGCCGGCGACCGACGCGAAAAATCGGGAGATCGCCATGACACGCCGCCGCCGCCGCCTGATCGGGCTGTTCGGCCTCATCGTCCTCTTGGTGCTGTGGGGCTTCTTCGCCGTCGGGGCCGGCTACTTCTTCCTCGGCTCGGAGAGCTGGGCGGTGCGGATGGCCTATTACGCCATCGCGGGCGCCGGCTGGCTGCCCTTCGCGCTGCCGATCGTCACCTTCATGGCGAAGGTGAAGTGAGGCCGGACGGCTTATGCAGCGCTGAGCTTGCGCAGGCCGTTCCACAGCGCCGTGCCGGCGCCGGAGACGAGGACATCGACGTAGCGGCCGCGCTGGAACTCGCCGTTGATCGAGATGCGCGGCAGCGCCGTCAGGGTCTCGGCATGCTCGGGGAACAGCACGCCGGGGCGCGTCGTCACCGCGGTCTTGAAGCCGAGCTCGGCCGCGATGGCGAACTCGCGCGGCCCCGCCGCGGTGACGTCGCCATACGGATAGGCGAGATGGCGGGGCGCCATGCCGAGCGCCGCCTCGAGCACGGCCGATCCCATCTTCATCTCGGAGCGGACGACCGTGTCGCAGGCCTTGGCGAGCATCACGTGATTGACCGTGTGGGCCCCGATGGTGACCAGCGGATCGTCGGCGAGCGCGCGGATCTCCTCCCAGCTCATGCACAGGCTGTCGCAGATGGCGGCGCTGTCGACCCGGTAGCGGGCCGTCAGCTCGCGCACCGCGTCGAGCATCTGTGCGTCGGTCGGCATCCGGCGGAGCCAGCAGTACAGAAGCGCGAACGCCTCGCTCTTCTCCGCCGTGGTGGCGCAGTCGATGCGGCAGTCGCGCCCGTCCATCTCCAGCACGATCTTGTCGTTCTGCGCGATCACCGCCTCGAGCGCCGCCCACCACAATTCGCCGAGCCGGTCCGGGAAGCTCGTCGGCACGTAGACGGCGAACGGGATCCCATGGTGTTTGAGGATCGGATAGGCATAGTCCTTGTTGTCGCGGTAGCCGTCGTCGAACGTGAAGGCGACGAAGCGACGCCGGAAGTCGCGCTCCGCGAGACGGCGATACACCTCGTCGAGGCTGACGAAGTCGACCTTCGTGCGGCCGAGCCGGCCGACCACGTGCTCCAGGAAGTCCGGCGTGATCTCCAGGAGCCGGTTGGGCTGGAAGCCGTCCGGACGCGCGGGCCGCACATGGTGGAGCATCAAGATGGCGCCGACGCCGCCCAGCACCGGTCGCATGAACCGATGCGCGCCGGAGAAGTACAGCGCCTCGAGACCCGACCTGATGATGGCTCGTTTCAACTGATACACGTCCTCGAGTCCGTTGCGAGGTCGGCGAACACGCAACCCATGATGCGCGAAGGCGTCGTGCCGTGCAAAGCCGATCCCCCGATCCGAGCCGAACGCGGTGACGGCCCGCTCGCCGGACGGCCACTGCGCGGCGCGGTGCGCGCAGACCGTGTCCTCCGGCAGCATCGCCCGGTCGGCTCGAACATGCCCGTTCAGGCTATACCAACGCTTTGTTGATTTTTCTTTGCCAGTGTCGCGGCGGAAACGATCCAGACAACCGGGCGGACCCTGCATGAGCGTCGTCGAGCTCTCCGCGAAGCACGAGCCGTCCGCGACCGCATCGCGGTCCGTGTCGTCGGACGGCCCGTCCGTGGCGCCGTGCACCGCCGGCCCGGTGGTCGAGCTCGCCGTCCTCGACAGCCTCGCGGCCGCCCGGCCGGCCTGGCAGGCGCTCGAAGCCGCCGGGGCGATCGGCACCGCGTTCCAGCGGCACGCCTGGGTCGAGGCGTGGCAGCGCCATGCCGGCGCCGCCGAAGGGGCGCGACCACTGGTGGTGATCGGCCGGGATCGGACCGGCGCGCCCGCCTTCCTGTGGCCCTTCGTGGTGTCGCGCGGGCTCCTGTCGATCGCCCGCTTCCCGGGCGGCAACCATTCGGGGCTCAATATCGGCCTGTGGCGGCCCGATGCGGCCGCCGCCATGACGGGCGCGATGGTGCGCGACCTGCTGGTGCGGACCGGCCGGCGGCACGGCATCGACGCCTTCGCCCTCGTCCGCCAGCCGCGGCGCTGGCGCGGGCTCGACAATCCGTTCGCACGGCTGCCGTCGCAGCCCTCGGTCGACGATGTCCTCGTGGTGACGTTCCCCGACGGTGGCACGGCCGAGGACGCCGTCAAGGCGACGCTGACCCGCGACATGCGCGGCCGGCTGCGCACCAAGGAGCGCAAGCTCGAGAAGCTCGACGGCTACGGCTACCGTCGCGTCACGACGAGGGCCGACGCCGACCGGGTGCTCGACGCCTTCCTGGCCCAGAAGGCCGCGCATTTCGCCGCCCAGGGCATCCGCAACGTGTTCGCGGACCTCGGCGTCGCCGACTTCCTGCGCGCCGCCTGCCACGACGGGCTCGCGGACGGCCGGCCCGGCATCGAGCTGCACGCGCTGGAGGGCGGCGGCGAGGTCATCGCGGTGATGGGCGGGGTCTGCGACCAGTACCGATTCTCGTGCATGTTCAACGCCTACACGACGAGCGAGAACGGCCGGTGGAGCCCCGGACTGATCCTGATCGGGCACATCTTGCGCGACTGCGCCGAACGCGGCGTCGCGAGCTTCGACCTCGGACCCGGCGCGGCGCCCTACAAGACGTTCTTCTGCCGCGAGCCGGAGGGGCTGGTCGACAGCCTGGTGCCGGTGTCGCTCGCCGGCCGCGCCGCGGCGCTCGGCCTCGCCGGGTTCGCCGCCACCAAGCGCCGAGCCAAGGAAAGCCCGCTGGTGATGCGCCTCGTCCAGCGCCTGCGACGCGGCGCGGCGGCGGGCGCCGGCTGACCGCCATCCACGACGGCTTGATACACGACGACTTGATACACGACGACTTGCCCCGACCGACGAGGCGTCCCCGGCTCTCGGCCGCGTGTCCCGGCGAACGCCGGGCCCCAGGGGCGGCGCGGCCGGCGTTCTCGTCCGATCGCCCGGGATCCCGGGTCACGGCACGGTGCGCCGCTCCCGGGACACGAGGCGAATTGCCGTGGCGTCGTGATCGAGCCTACGCCGCCTCGGGCTGCGGGGTCGGGGCGAGGAGCGGAGCGCCGGCGAGCACGATGAGGCTGTCGCCGTAGCCGGCGGCGGCGAGGCGGGCGTGGGCGACGCCGGCGATCGGATCGGTCGGATCCGGCACCACCAGCACGCCGCCGGGGGCGAGCTCGGCCATCTGGTCGGCGGCGATCACGTCGAAGGCGCCGGCGTCGATGATCACGTGATCGTAGGTGCGGGCGAGCGCGTCGATCATGGTGACGAAGCGCAGCGAGGCGAGCAGCGCCGCCGTGTCGGCCTCGCCGCGGCCGCGCGGCACGATGTGGGCGCGCGAGACCTTGTCGCGGGCGATGATCTCGCCGAACGTCGCCTCGCCCCGGATCATGTCGGTGACGCCCGGGCCGTCGCCGCCGATCGCCGCGGCGGCGCTGCCGGCGGGCTCGGCGCCGAGCCGCACCAGCACCACGAGCGCTTCGCGGGCGAGCAGCCGCGCCACCGCGGCGGCGGCCTGGGTGGTGCGACCGTCCGGCGCCGTGCCGAAGATCGCCACCTGGCGGCCGATGGCGCCGTCGCGCAGCCGCCCGGCGAGCTCGTCGACGGACGACAGCGTGACGGTCGCGGCGTTCGTCGGGCCGTCCGGCGCGGCAAGGTCCGGTGCGGCAAGGTCCGGCGCGGCAAGATTCGGCGCCGCGAAGCCCTGCCCCCTATTGGCCTGCCCCGAATTGGCCTGCCTCGCATCGGACTGCCCCGCGAGAGATTGCCCGGCTCGAACCGAGGCCAAGTCGTCATCGGCCACAGGCCCCTGCTCCGCCCGTCGGGGCATGTCCGCGGCGGGCTGCTCGGCCACGGCATAGCGCGGTACGTCGCCACCGGGCGCGGCCGCCGGCGCGTCGGCGACGTGGGGCGTCGGATCGGCGAAGCCGGGCGGCTCGAGCGCGCGGGCCGAGGCGGCCGGATCGTCCGTCTCGGGCGTCCCGGAGGCGGCGTCCGCCGACGGCGGTGGCTCGGACGGCAACGACGGAATGGCGGGCGGCGCTCGCTCGGCCCACAGGGTGCGGCCGAACAGGCGGCGGCCGGGCCGCGGCGGCTCCTCGAGCCGAGGCGTCGGCACGGGCGGCGCGACGGCGGCCGCCGGAGCGACCGGCGGCGCATCGCGGTAAGGAGCGGGCTCGCGATAGGCAGACGCCTCGCGATACGAGGACGAGGCCGGCTCGTGCCGCGGCAGGCCGGCCGGCGCCGGCGAGGCGGCGCGGATCAGCTCGCCGGCCGTGACGAGACCGGCGGCGACCAGGAAGGTGGCGAGCGTCGTCACCAGCACGATCGGCATCTTCTTGGGGAAGAACGGCGTGTTGGAGACGATGGCGCGGGAGATGACGCGGGCGTCGGCCGGCGCCGAGCCGATGCTCTCGCGGGCGGAGGCCTCGCGATACTTTCCGAGATAGGACTCCAGCAGGTCGCGCTTCGATTTGGCGTCGCGCTCCAGCGCGCGCAGCCGGACGTCGTCCTCGTTGCTGGTCGCCGCCTGGCGCTTGAGCCCGTCGAGCTCGGCCGTCAGCTTGGTCACCCGCTCGGCCGCCTCGCGCGCGTCGTTCTCCAGCGAGCGCACGAGCTTCTCGGCCTCGGAGCGGATCTGCCGGTCGTAGTCGGAGATCTGCGCCTTCAGCTCCTTGATGCGCGGATGGTTGTCGAGCAGCGTCGAATACTGCTCGGCGAGCTGGGCGCGCAGCGCGACGCGCTGCTCGGAGAGCCTGCGGATGAACTCGGAGTTGACGATCTCGGACGCCTCGATGGCGTCGCCCCGCCGCAGCATGTCGCGCAGGAGCCGCGCCCGCGTCTCGAGATCCGCCTTGCGGGCGCGCGCCGCACCGAGCTGGGTGTTGAACTCACCGAGCTGCTGGTTGGACAGCGTCGTGTTGTTGGTGCCGACGAACAGGTTCGAGTTGGTGCGGAAGCTCTCGACCCGCGCCTCCGCCTCGGCGACCTCGCGACGCAGACGGTCGATCTCGCCGGAGAGCCAGCGGCTCGCCGCCTGCATGTCCTCCTGCTTGTTGCCTTGCTGCAGCTTGAGATAGGTCTGCGCGATCGCGTTGGCGACGCGCGCCGCGAGCGCCGGATCGAAGGACTGGAACTCGACCGTGATGACCCGCGACTTGTCGACCGCGTAAGCCGTGAGCCGCTCGTACCAGGCGTCGAGAACGCGCTCCTCCGGCGTCATGCGGTACGGATCGCGCGAGACGCCGAGCGCCACCAGCACGCGCTTGACCAACGACAGCCCGTCGATCGTCGGATCGAACTCGGGCCGCTTGGCGAGGTCGAGCTCGGCGATCACCTGGGTGGCGAGGTCGCGCGACAGCACGAGCTGCACTTGGCTCGTCATCGTCTCCTGGTCGGCGGCGCTGCGGTCGAAGCTGTTGCGATCGGCCTCCGGGCGCAGGAAGACGTTCTCACGGCCTTCGTAGAGGATGCGCGTCTCCGACTTGTATCGGGGCGTCAGAACGTTCACGATCCCGGTCGCCACCAGGGCGGCGATCAGCGTCGGAACGACGATCAGCCACTTGCGGCGCAACAGCGCGCGTCCGATCGCGCGCATGTCGAGCTCGCCGCGCGTGCCCACCGCCTCGGGGTCCGATCCGAACGACATCCTGCAAACTCCGCACTCAGAGACTACGCACGCCGCTCGATTACACTCTATTATGGTTGCCGGCGGGTTAATCGTCACCCCCTGGGCGGGATCTGCGCCGCAACACCGGCTCAACCTTGACAGACCGTGTGCGGTGTCATGGATTCATCGCAGGGTCCGTCCGGCCGCCGGTCCCCCGATCCGCGGCATCCCCCACACGAGACGCGAGCCTGCGGAGGATGCGGTTCATGGACGTGCCGGTTCGCTTGAGAATCGTGCACGTCGTGCGCGCGCCGATCGGCGGAATCTTCCGTCACGTCTGCGACCTCGCCACCGCCCAGAGCGCCGCCGGCCACGCGGTCGGGATCGTCTGCGATTCGCGCACCGGCGGGAATTTCGAGGCGGCCGCGATCGCTGCCGTCGCCGACCGGCTCGATCTCGGCGCGGCCCGCCTGCCGATGCGGCGCGACGTGTCGCCGGCCGATGTCGGCGCCCTGATGCGGCTGACCCGCCATATCGACGCGATGGCGCCCGACGTCATCCATTGTCACGGCGCCAAGGGCGGCGTCTATGGCCGGCTGATCGGCGCCTGGCTCGGCCGGTCGCGACCGATCGCCGTGCTCTACGCCCCGCACGGCGGCAGCCTGCATTACGCGGTCGGCTCGCTCGAGGGCCGGTTCTACTTCGCCATCGAGCGAGCGCTGGAGCGGGTCACCGACGCGCTCGTCCATGTCAGCGCCTACGAGGCGGAGACCTACCGCCAGAAGATCGGCCCGCCGCGCTGCCGCGCCGTGGTGATCCACAACGGCCTGCGCGAGGCCGAGTTCGAGCCGGTGATCCCGCGCCCGGACGCCCGCGACCTCCTGTTCCTCGGGATGTATCGCGAGCTGAAAGGGACCGACGTGTTCCTGGAGGCGATCGCCAAGCTCCAGAGCCGCTATGGCCGCCGCGCCACCGCCCACCTGTTCGGGCAGGCCGAGGACGAGGGCCGGGCCCGCTACCAGGCGCTCGCCGAGACGCTCGGCATCGCCGACCGGGTGACGTTCCACGACCCCGCCCCCACCCGCGAGGCGTTCGCCTTCGGGCGCAACGTGGTGGTGCCGTCGCGGGCCGAGTCGATGCCCTACATCGTGCTGGAGACGATCGCGGCCGGCCTGCCGATCGTCGCCACCCGGGTCGGCGGCATCCCCGAGATCTTCGGGCCGCGCGCCGGGGAGCTGGTGCCGCCCGGTGACCCGGACGCGCTGGCGACCGCCCTGCAGGGACTGTTGGCCGATCCGGTGCGCGCCCAGATCGACGCCGCGGCGCGCTACGACTGGGTGCGCCCACGCTTCCACATCGACACGATGCAGCGGCGCGTCGACGAGCTCTACCGCGAGATCCTCGCCGGCAAGGCGGCCGCCTTCCGGGCCGCGGCGACGGCTCGCCCGGCGCCGCCGCGACGCCCCCGTGGCACGGATGCCGGCGAGGCGCGCGCGGCCGAAGCACGGGCCTCCGAGCCGCGAGCGAACGAGTCTCGGGTGGACGCGCCGTTGCCGCGGCGTATTCTCGACGCCGGGTCGGTCGTGCGACGCCCGGCCCCGCGCTCGATCACGGCGCCCTTGCGGCTCGCCCCGGTGGTCTAGCCCACTGTTTACCAGTTTACGTGAATGCCCACGCGAGAAGCGTCGACGTTTACGCGTCCGTGGCCATTTTTACGTATGCCGGAAGCGGAACGACGGCGGGCCGTCACGGCCGCCGCGCGGTCCCGCTCCGCAGCCCCCCGGAGGCATCGACATGGCGATCGCAGCTCCACCCATGAACGGCTCGCCGCCCGGACGTCCGGGCAGCCACTCCGCCGTCCCGCGCGAGCTCGGGCCGCTGGCCCGCAAGATCGCCGAGGAGCCGATCCCCGACGCGATCTCCCCGGTCGTGCTGACCGGCGGCGCCCGCATCGTCGAGTTCCTGCTCGTCGTCGTCACCGGCATCGCCGTGCATGCCGTGTGGCTCTACCCGGCCGAGGGCTTCGAGCCGATCTACCTGATCGTCGAGCTCGCGGTCGCCACGGCGGCGATCATCGGCTTCCAGATGGTCGACATCTACAACGTGCAGGCCTTCCGCTCGCACGTCTATCAGCTCGGCCGCATGTGGCTCGCCTGGACGGCCGTGTTCCTGCTCGCCCTCGCGCTCTCGTTTTTCGCCAAGTACGAGTATTCCTTCTCGCGCGCCTGGACGGCCGGCTGGTACGTGACCGGCATGGTGGTGCTGTTCGCCTGGCGCACCGGCCTCGGCTGGCTGGTGCGGCATTGGGCCGACCAGGGACGACTGATCCGCCGCGTCGTGATCGTCGGCGGCGGCCGCGAAGGCGAGGCGCTGGTGCGCGCCATCGGCGCCGAGGCGCATTCCGACCTGCGGATCTGCGGCGTGTTCGACGACCGTGGCGACGACCGCTCGCCCTCGGTGGTCGCCGGCGTGCCGAAGCTCGGCACCGTCGACGATCTCGTCGAGTTCACCCGCCGCACCCGGGTCGACCTGATCCTGGTGTCGCTGCCGCTCACCGCGGAAGACCGCGTGCTGCAGATGGCGCGCAAGCTGTGGGTGCTGCCCGTCGACGTGCGGCTCGCCGCCCACATGAACCGGCTGCGCTTCCGCCCGCGCGCCTATTCCTACATCGGCAACATCCCGGTGCTGGACATCTTCGACAAGCCGATCGCCGACTGGAACCTGGTGATCAAGTCGGTGTTCGACCGCGTCGCGGCGTTCCTGATCCTGGTCGCCATCTCGCCCGTGATGCTCCTGACCGCGCTCGCCATCAAGCTCGACAGCAAGGGGCCGGTGTTCTTCAAGCAACGCCGCCTCGGCTTCAACAACGAGGTGATCGAGGTCTACAAGTTCCGCTCGCTGCGCCACGAGCACGCCGATCCGGACGCGAAACGGGTCGTCACCAGGGGCGACGATCGCGTCACCCGGGTCGGACGGTTCATCCGCAAGACCTCGATCGACGAGCTGCCGCAGCTCATCAACGTGCTGCGCGGCGATCTCTCGCTGGTCGGTCCGCGACCGCACGCCATCCACGCGCCGCTCGCCAACAAGCTGTGGGACGACGTGGTCGACGGCTACTTCGCCCGCCACCGGGTAAAGCCCGGCATCACCGGCTGGGCCCAGATCAACGGCTGGCGCGGCGAGCTCGACACGCCCGAGAAGCTGCAGCAGCGCGTCGAGCACGACCTTTACTACATCGAGAACTGGTCGCTGCTGTTCGACCTCTACATCCTGCTGCGGACGCCCTTCGCGCTCCTCGAGACGGAGAACGCCTATTGAGCGCGATCGAGATGCCGCTCGCCGGCGCACTGCCGGGCGGCTCCGCCGCGGCGCGCGCGCCGGCGGCCGCCACCACGGCGGGCGAGCGGCTACGCCTCGCGCTGATCTTCCTGATCGCCTTCACCAGCGGCTTCGTGCAGCGCGAGCCGGCGCCCTACGAGCTGATCGTGTCGATCGCCATCGTGGTGTTCGCCGTGAGCGGGTTGACGCTGCGCACCACGCTGCTGCCGCTGCTCGCCCTCCTGATGATCCAGAATCTCGGCTATCTCGTCTCGCTGATGCCGGTGATCGAGCTCGAACGCACCGCGATGTGGACGGGGGTGACGAGCTTCCTGTCGATCTCGACCCTGTTCTTCGCCATGGTGCTGTCGCAGAACACGGCGCAGCGCCTCGACGTGCTGATCCGCGGCTACATCGGGGCCGCGCTCGTCACGGCGGCGATCGCGGTCCTCGCCTTCTTCCGCGTGCTGCCGGGGTGGGACCAGTTCCTGCTGTACGACCGCGCGGCCTCGACCTTCAAGGATCCCAACGTGTTCGGGCCGTTCCTGGTGCTGCCCGGGCTGGTGTTGCTGCAGCGCATGGTCTCTGCGACCGAGATCAAGCGGCTGTTCGCCGACGGCATCAAGCTGCTGGTGATCGCGGCCGGCCTCCTGCTCACCTTCTCACGCGGCGCCTGGGGGCACTTCACGGTGTCGGCGATCGTGATGCTCGGCCTCACCTACGTCACCACCCGCTCGGCGACCGACCGGTTCCGCATCGCATTCCTCTCGGCGGTCGGCGTCGTCGTGCTGGCCGGTCTCGTGGTGCTGCTCCTGTCCTTCGACGTGGTCGGCGACATGTTCAAGGTGCGAGCCAATCTGGTGCAGGACTACGACGCCGGCGCGCAGGGCCGGTTCGGCCGCCACGTCGCCGGCGCGCTCCTGATCTTCGAGCTGCCGTGGGGCGTCGGGCCGCTGCAGTTCTCGAAGGTGTTCTCGTTCGAGCCGCACAACTCGTTCATCAGCGCCTTCATGAACGGCGGCTGGATCGCCGGCACGACCTGGCTGGCCCTCACCGTGATGACCCTCGTGCTCGGGCTGCGCCACGCCTTCGTGCGCACGCCCTGGCAGCCGATCTTCATCGCCGCCTACGCGGCCTTCGTGGGCGAGGTCGGCGAGAGCTGGATCATCGACGTGGCGCACTGGCGCCACTACTTCCTGATCATGGGAATCGTCTGGGGGTTGATCGCCGCGGGCCGTGTCGCCCCGGCGCAGCCCGATCCGGCGACCTGTCGCCGGCCGCAGCCGGCGTGAGCCGAATCGGTCTGCCGGGACATCCGTGATTCCGGGGCGCGCCACCCCGGAACGACGAGGCCGCGCCTCAGCCCTGCACCCGCACGTATTGCTGATACGAATAGCGGGTGCCGATGCCGTGGCGGAACAGGAAGTCGTCGATCGCCACCATGGGCTTCATCAGCTTGCCGCGCAGGAGATAAAGCGAGGCGAGCGCGAAGAACTCCATGCGCGGATGCTCGGTCGTCACGTCGAACACGCCGCGCAGCGTCGCGATCTCCGACGGGGTGAGCGGAAACTCGTGCTCGTCGCCGTATTTCGGCACCCACAGCTTGCCGACGACGTGCTTACGGAACCACAGCAGGAGATCGCTCGCCGCGTTGTTCTCCCAGAAGAAGGCGCGGCCGCCCGGGCGGATGGTCCGGCGCAGCGTCTGGCAGAACGCGCCGAACGGTTCGAGGTGGTGGAGGATCATCGAGCCGTAGACGAAGTCGACGGGCCCGAGCGTGTCGATCGTCATCGCGTCGCAGACGACCGGCCGCACCCGCGTGACGCCGCGCGCCCGGCAGCGTTCGGTGAGCGACGCGATCGCCACCGGCGAGGCGTCGACCGAGATCACGTCCGCGCCGAGCTCGGCGAGCAGCAGCGAGGAGGCGCCGGCACCGCAGCCGAGATCCAGCACGGTCTTGCCGGAGAGATCGCCGAACCAGGCGGCGGCCGCCCGGATGGCCTCGCGCGCCTCGTCGGAGAGCTCCTTCGAGTAGATCGGATTGGTCGTGTAGACCTCGTCCCAGAAGCCGGCGGAGATCGAGGCGCCCTGCGGCTTCGGCGCGTCGGGCGCCGTCGCTGCCCCTTGCGGCGCCGGAGCGCCGTGCGGCGCCGACACGGCGCCGTTCGCCTTCGCGGAAACGGCCTGGGTCATGGATCCTCCGGCGGGCGCACGGCCACTGTCGCGACCCGAGGGGGGCGCGCCCGAGACCTCGACTGATACGCGGCCGGCGTTGGTTTTAGCTTAACGCGACGCCCCGCCCGCACACGTTGCCGCGAGGTGACCGTGTGGTGGTTCCGTGGTGGTCGCGGTCCCCTCACCTTTCCCGTTTGGCAGCAAAACCGAACGTCGCTTCGCGGCGGCAGCGCGTCTCGGCGGCAGGTTTCCGGCGGCAGGGTTTCCGGCGGGAGCGAGTCACGGCGGAAGCGATTTACGGCAGAAGAGATTTGCGGTGAAAACGTTTTTACCTGTCCTCCGGAGCTTCCCTCCGGAGCTCCGCTCGCGGCCGCCGCGCACCCGCGCCGGGGTTCGGGTGGCCGGCCGAGGCGGTGCCCTGTCGGGGCTCCGCGACCCGCAGGAACAGACCGCAAACCCAGACGCAGACCTGTCCACCATCGTCCCGGCCCGAAGTGTCGACCATCGTCCCGGTCGACCAGTGTCGCCCCCGGTTCGCCCCCGCCCGCAGCCATGCAGACCGGACCCGCAGCCGGCCGATCGCGCCGCCGGCGCGGTTGCGCCGGCCCGGCCGCCTCTCTATAGTCCCGGCCGCTCGGAGCGTAGCGCAGCCCGGTTAGCGCACCAGTCTGGGGGACTGGGGGTCGCGAGTTCAAATCTCGCCGCTCCGACCATCCATCCCGTTGCTCGTTCGGCCGTGCACCACCGGAAGCGCCGCACGCGGCCGGGTTCGCGTTTGGCCATCGGAGCCCTTTGCGCCGATCGGCCCGCGACCGGTTCGGGATCGGATCGCGAGTCTCGGCTCCGCTCGGCGGCACCGCCCGCTGCGACGCGCTTGCCGAGGAGGCTCCTCTTCAGGCTATCCGCCGCGGCGACAGCCCGCCGCTCCAGGCTCTCGACGACGCTGCGCGCGGCGAGGGCGCCCCCTGGTGCGGGCTTCCGGCGCCGGGCCGGACACCGTCGCGGCCCTTCTCTCGGACCGGGCGTTCGGGCACGTGACGACGGCATTCGGCCGTGCTGTGATGCGGCCTCGTCTGCGTCGCGGGCCGGCGGGCCGGCGATTGCCGCCCGTGTCGCGGGCGCGGATCGGATCCCGCAGGCGAGGCGGACACGAACGACGACACGAACAAGAACGACGACACGAACAAGAGCGACGACACTCACCCGAACGACGCATCGAGCCATGACGGGGACACCATGACACGGATCGGCATCCTCCGGCGGACAGCCCTCGCCGGGCTGGCGAGTGTCGCACTGGCGATGCCGGCCGAGGCCGGTCACCGTCGCGACCGCGTTTTCGTCGGCTCCTTCGTGGTGGTGCAGCCGTGGATGCGTCCGGCGCCCTGGTCCGGGCCGCCGGTCGGCGGCTGGAGCCCGGGCTGGTGGGCCCCCGCGGTCACCGGCAAGGCCGTCCGCACCACCGTCTATCCGTATGGACCACGCGGCGACGGCAAGCGCGGCTATTGGTATCCGCAGCTGGTCCAGGGCCGCTGCGGCTGCGCGCCGGACGGTCTCTGCTGCTGAGATCGGACCGCCGGCGCGACGCCGACGGCCGCGCGATTCGACACGCCGAGGCCGGTCGCCCCGTCACGAGGAGATCGTTCGTGTCCGCCCCGCACCGTTCGCCAGCCGTCGTGATTCGAGCCGCCGTGATTCGCGCTACGATGATTCGAACAGCCGCGCCCCTGGCCGCCGCGGCGCTCGTCGCCGTTCTCGCGGCCACGCTCCCGACGCCGCCCGCCCGCGCCGAGCAGGCCGTCATGCTGCTGCCCGACGCGACCATGTCGGTGCCGGCCGGACCGCCGGCGGCGCGGGGCCGAACGCTGGTCCCGCTGCACTCCACCGTCGTCGCCGGCGGCGGCCGCACCAGGATCAATTTTTCCGGCCTGCTGTCGATCCACAACGCCTCGTCCACGGACCCGCTGGTGATCGAGGCGATCGAGTATCGCGACCAGACCGGACGGCTCGTCGAGACGACCCTCGACAAGCCGGTGGCGCTGAAACCCTATGCGTCCGCCCAGGTGGTGATCGCCCAGGAGGACGTGCGCGGCGGCATCGGCGCGAGCTTCGTGGTCGACTGGTCGTCGCCGGCCGCCGGCGGCGAGCCGGTGATCGAGGCCGTGATGGTCGCCGTCCAGGGCACCCAGGGCTACAGCTTCGTGTCGGCCGGCCGCCGCGTTCCGCGGCCCTGACCGCTCGCCGCCGGGCCGCCCGGCGCACCGTCGCGCGTCGGGCCGCGATCCGCACCGCGATCCGAGCGATGATCCGCGCCATGATCCGCGCCCCGGTTCGGGCCGCCCGGCAGCTCGCGCAGGATCAGACCCGACGAGTCGTCGGCGTCGTCCACGGTCCGAGCGGTGGGGCCGACGACCTCGCCCGGCCGATACCCGGGGGCTCCGAAGACCGGCGGCCCGCCGATGCCGGCCGGCGCCGCGTCACGACAGGGCGCCACCGCGAACACCATCGGGTTCGCGTCGGCCGGCGCCACCGCGGCTGGCGTGATCACGGCCGGCGCGATCGCCGCGACGACGGAGGTCGACGACGGCACCGGGACGATCGCCGCGGGCGACGGCGCCTTGTCGGCGGGCGACAGCGCGACGGATCCGCGCACCCGCGTCATCCAGCCCTCGGTCTCCAGCGCGCGCACCAGCGCATCCGTCGCCAAGCGAACGTCGATCGTCGATCCCGTGTCGGAGGCGATGAGCAGCAGCCGCGCCACCGCGGCCCAGTGCGGACGGAGCCGGGACACGAACGGCAGATCGTCGAGCAACGCCCGATTCACGTCCACCAGCGTGCGCATCGGGCGCATCGGGCCGGACTTCGGCGTCACGAAATAAGCGAGCTCGGTGTTCCAACTCATCGAATATGCAAGCGCTCACGGCGCGAGAGTCACGACAGCGATCGGCAACGAAAAAACAGTACCTTATTCGGACGGCTCGGCCGCGGGAAAACCGACGTCCCGCGGGCGGCCGAGACAAATCCGTGTCGCCTCGGCAACGAACGGCATGAACTCGGTATCACGTCACGGCCCGCCGCATCATTCGTAAATCGGATGACGCGGCGACGTGATCGGATGGTCGATGTCTCACATCGCGGACTCGTCCACCACCCAGCCGACCTTCTCGAGTGGCGCTTCCATGCGATACTTCAGGCCCTGCGGCGCATACTCGATCGAGTGCTTGCCGATCCGCCGCATCGTGTCCTCGATGATCTTGCGGCCGTAGCCGCTGCGAGTCGGGGGTGCGACAGTCGGTCCGCCGTCCTCCTGCCAGGACAGCACGAAGGACATCGGACGCAGATCCCGCTCGACGCTCCAGCGCACCGCGATGCTGCCTTCCGGTGCCGACAGCGCACCGTACTTCACGGCGTTGGTCGTGAGCTCGTGCAGCAGCAGCGCGAAGCTCTGCGCGGCGTTCTGCTTCACCATCACCTCGACCCCGTCGAGGGTGACCCGATCCGAGAAGGCGGAGGTCTCGGAGGCGAGGATCTGACGCAGCGGCGCGCCGCGCCACTCCTGCTCGGTCATCAGCGTATAGGCGCGGCCGAGCGACTGAAGGCGGTCGATGAACACGTCCCGCGCCTCGCGCAGCGGCCGCTCGCCCGAGAGGCTCGACAAGGCGACCGACTGGATCACGGCGAACAGGTTCTGGATGCGGTGATTGAGCTCGCCGATCAGCAGCCGCTGGCGATCCTCGGTGCGCTTGCGCTCGGTGATGTCGACCAGCTCCGCCAGCACATAGGGGCGGCCATCGACGACCATCGGCTTGAGCGCGATCTCGACCGAGAACTCGCTGCCGTCCTTGCGGCGCGCCGTCAGGTCGCGCCCCGTCCCCATGGGCCGGTCACGCGGCGACAGGTCGAACACGCGGCGGAGATCCGGATGGCCGTCGCGGAAGCGATCGGGAACCAGACACTCGACCGGCTGACCGACGAGCTCGCCGCGCGCGTAGCCGAGCAGCTCCCCCGCGTGCTCGTTCACGAAAACGATGCGCGCGCCGCCGTCCACCAGGACCAGCCCGCTCGGCCCCGACTCGAGGATCATGTGAACAATGTCGCGTGGATCCCGCATCTCGGTCACTGTCGCAGTCAGGCTATTGCAGGACGCGCATTCCGGCAACCGGACCCGTCTCCCGTGTCACGCGCGAAACGTCCTAATCCATCGCCACTTTGGGCGATCGGACACGCTTGCAATGTGAGCAGCCTCACACCGGGCCTCGAACCGGCTCGTCCCGGGATCTGCGATGCCACCCTCGCGGCCGGCACTCGTGGACAACGGCGGCTTGCGGCGCGTTGACCGGTGTCAAGCCGGCGCCGGCCGAGACGCGCCTCGGCGCGACCGGACCGCCCTGGTTCGTTCGGTCGCACCTGCATCCGATCCGCTCCTCGCGCCCATGATACAGGCGGGAGCGCGACGCGAGCGCAACTGTGGAAATCAGGGTGGATCGAAATACCGGCGCGGCACCCGCCGGAACGGATGCCGCGTCATCGACGGGCCGCGGCGAGGAGAGTCGCGGCCGAACCGTCGTCACTCGACGAAATCGCCGCAGCGCTGCACCGTCTGCTCGCCCGCGCCCCACGGCATGATCGGCACGCTGGACGTCGAATTTTTCGGCGATCCTTCGATGATCTTATCTGAGTAGACCATGTAGACTAATACATTGCGCTTTACGTCGCAGCCGCGCACGATCTGCATCTTCTTGAAGAAGAGCGAGCGGCGCTGGCGGAACACGTCATCGCCTTGCTCGAACTTTTTCTTGAAACGCACGGGACCGATCTGCCGGCAGGCGAGCGAGATGTCGGAGACCTCCTCGGCGAGCCCGAGCCAGCCCTTGAAGCCCCCCTTCTCCGGCACGGTGAAGTGGCACGCGACGCCCTCGACGTCCGGGTCGTCGAGCCCGTAGGTGGCAAGCTTGTCGTTGGGGCTCAGCCATTTGAAGACGGTCGAGCGACGGAAGATCAGGTCCGGCTCCTCGGCGGCCGCGGCCGGCACGGCGGCGCCGAGACCGAGCGTCAGCGCGACGGCGGCCAGAACGCCGCGCGCCTGCCGCGAATGCCGAGGCGACCGGACGACGAGACCTTGCATTGCGAACTCCATTCGAAAACGACGCGGCGAACCGGGACGGTCCGCGCGGTGTCCAGATAGGGATCGTTGGACGGTTGTTAAGGATCGAAGGCCGAATAGGTTTCGTCACGTCGGCAAAAAAGTCCTGCAGCGCGCCGATGACGCGTCGAGAGCGCCCGCGCGGCGCCGACGACGGAGCGCGCCGACACCCGGCGTGTTCACCCGTCCGGACGCGCCCGGCTCAGTACCGGAAGAAGCCGCCCTGCCGCTGGCCACCCCAGCTCTGACCCCAGCCGTTGCGCTGCCACGCGTCGGCACGCCGATAGCCGCCCCAGCTCTGGTCGACGGTCTCGGTCCGCGGCTTGCGGCGGACGGCCTTCTTCTTCTTCGGTTTGGCCGGCTCGGCCGCGGGCTTGTCCTCGCCGGCGGCCATGATGGCCT
Organism: Rhodoplanes azumiensis; assembly: GCF_042682915.1. Classification (NCBI taxonomy): domain Bacteria; kingdom Pseudomonadati; phylum Pseudomonadota; class Alphaproteobacteria; order Hyphomicrobiales; family Nitrobacteraceae; genus Rhodoplanes; species Rhodoplanes azumiensis. The sequence goes on from NZ_JBHUIW010000014.1 coordinate 122,591, forward strand.
CCTTGGGCGGCTCCGTCGGCCTCTGGTCGACGGACGTCTGATCGATCGATTTCCCATCGACGCCGCTCGGCGGCGCGACCCGGTGAATGTCGCGGCTCGCCGCCGGGACGACCGGTGGCCTACCGTCCGGAACCCGCCGGCCGTCGGTCGCGCCCACCGTCCCGATCGGCGTCAGGGCGGTCGGCGACACGCCACGTCGCGGACGCGGCGCCGCGGCGGGAGACGGCGGCGCCGCGGCTGTCACGGTCGCCGGAACGAGCGCCACCGGCGCAGCGACGGGAGACGCCAGCCCGACCGTGCCCGCCCCGGTGGTCGACGCGTAATCCTCCCAGCTCCGGCCGACCGGGGCGTCGAGCGCGGAGGTGCGGGTCATCTCGTCGACGACCATGTAGCCGGCCGCGGCGAGCACGACCGCCACCGACACCACGCCACCGAGCCGAGCCAACGAGAGGCCCCGCCGGGTCGGCCGAGCCCGTTCGGGCCACAACGAGAAATTGCCAGATGAGTGGGAAGCCATGATCGTCCCCGAGACGCCATACGCGGACATGGCCGTCTCGCGATAACGCCGCAGCGCCCCGAAAGTTCCCGGACCTCGCCCGAACCGGCCACAAAGCGTGGTGGGCGGACGCGCGGATGCGGTTCGATCCGGACGCCGTGCGGCGCCACCGAGGACCGAGCGATCAGACCGCCACTAGCCGTCCCTTCTCCGGCACGATCACCCGCGTCGCGTGGCCCTTCATCTCGGCGACGAACCTGTCCGCCGTCTGATCGACGATCGGGAACGAGCCGTAGTGGCAGGGGATGACGGCCTCGAGCTGGAAGAAGCGCTTCACCGCGAAGGCGGCGCTGCGCGCTCCCATGGTGAAGCGGTCGCCGATCGGCACCATGGCGATCTTCGGAGCGTGCAATTCGGCGATCAGGCCCATGTCGGAGAACACGTCGGTGTCGCCCATGTGATAGACGGTCGGCTCTCCAGCCGCCTTGACGATCACGCCATTGGGATTGCCGAGCCCGATCGGAACGCCGTCGACGAGGTCGCCGGACGAATGGTCGGCGCGCACCAGCGTCACCGTGAAAGCGCCCAAGTCCGTGGTGCCGCCCGTGTTCATCGGGTTGAAATTCTTCAGCCCCTTCGAGACCAGCCACATGCCGAGGTCGTAATTGGTCGTCACCGTCGCCCCGGTCTCGGCCGCGATCGCCAGCGTGTCGCCGACATGGTCGCCGTGGCCGTGGGTCACGAGGATGTGCGAGACGCCGGCGACGGCCGCGGCGCGGTCGCTCACGAAGGCCGGATTGCCGGTGAAGAACGGATCGATCAGCACGGCCGTGCCCTTGAAGTCGAGCCGGAACGCGGAATGGCCGAACCAGGTGATCTCCATGACGAACTCCCTTTTCGCGCGACGACGCCTCGCACCGCGGATCACATGCGCGCGAAGATAAGCCGCAGGCGCGGCGGAGCGTCAATCAGGCCGCGTCGTTCCGGCACCAGACTCGCGTGCACGAGACTCGCGCGGCCAGGTCCGCCGTGTTAGGCGGGCGCATGCCCGCACCCGTCCTTCCCCTCGTCGAGATCGCCCCCCTGCTGCCGGAGCGCGGCGCCCTGATCGGCCTCGATCTCGGCGACAAGACCATCGGGGTCGCAGTCAGCGATCCGGATCGACGCCTCGCCACCGGCGTCGAGACCATCTCGCGAAAACGATTCACCGAGGACGCGACCCGGCTGCTCGCGCTCGCCGCCGAGCGCCGCGTCGCCGGGCTGGTGCTCGGCCTGCCGCTCAACATGAACGGTAGCGAGGGTCCGCGCGCCCAGGCGACCCGCGCGTTCGCGCGCAACCTGGCGAAGCTCACCGACCTCCCGATCGGCCTGTGGGACGAGCGGCTGTCGACGGCGGCGGTCGAGCGCGAGCTGATCGCGGCGGACGCCAGCCGCAAGAGCCGCAAGGCGGTAATCGACCAGCACGCCGCGATCTTCATCCTGCAGGGCGCGCTCGACCGGCTGCTGCGCGGCCCGGCGTAGAGGGTGCGCGGGGCGCGAGGTCGCCGCCCGGGCCGTCCGGTTCGTGACGTCGCCGTGACCGGCTCTCGCGCCGTCGACGGGCGGCGCAGTCGGTTCGCCCGCCTCCCGACACGAGGCAGTACGCCGTTTTCGTCGGCGATCCAGGCACGGCGGACGATGCGCCGGCCCGTCCAGCCTGCGGCCTGCCGGATCTCGTCCGAACCCCAGGCCCGAAAAGCTCACGCCGGCATGGCGCGGGCCAGCAGGCGGTCGATCTCCGGCGCGGAGAGGTCGCTGGTGCCGGCCGTCGCTCCGGCCGCGCCGGCGAGCCGCAGACGCGCGAAGATCTCGGCGACCGGCGAGGCCGAGTCGCGCAGCGCCGCCGCGGTGGCGAGCAGCGCCAGCCGCTCGACGCCGATCCGGGCGAGGCGCTCGCGCTCCGGACCGTCGAAGGCCGCCCGCACGGCGGCCGCGGTCGCGGCGGCGCCCGGAAGGTCGCCCACCTCGCCGGCGAGCGCGTCGACCACGGCCATGACGGCGTCGCGGTGACGGCCGAGCGTGCGCAGCACGTCGAGGCACAGCACGTTGCCGGCCCCTTCCCAGATGGCGTTGACGGGCGCCTCGCGATAGAGCCGCGGCAGCGGCCCGTCCTCGACGAAGCCGTTGCCGCCGAGGCATTCCATCGCTTCCGCCACCAGGGCCGGCGCGGTCTTGGCGACTCGGAACTTGGCGACCGGGGTCAGCAGCCTCGCACGCAAGCGCTCGGCCGGATCGGCGGAGGCGAGATCGAACGACCGGGCGAGCCGGAACACCAGGGCGACCGCCGCCTCCGTCTCCAGCGCGAGATCGGCCAGCACGGCGCGCATCAGCGGCTGCTCGTGGAGCCTGCGCCCGAACACGCCGCGATGGCGGGTGTGGTGGACCGCATGGGCGAGCGCGGCCCGCATCAGCCCGGCCGACGAGACGGCGCAGTCGGCGCGGCTGAGCTGGATCATCTCCATGATGGTGCGCACGCCCTCCCCCTCGGCGCCGAGCGCCCAGCCGAAGGCGTCGCGGAACGCCACCTCGGCGGTGGCGGCCGAGCGGCCGCCGAGCGTGCTCTTCAGGCGTCGCAGCTCGAGCCCGTTGATGACGCCGTCCGGCCGGAAGCGCGGCACCAGCACGGCGACCGGCCCGCCCGCGGCCTGCGCCAGCACGACGAAGCCGTCGCTCATCGGCGCCGACATGAACCATTTGTGGCCGCTCACCGCGTAGCCGTCGGCGGTCGGCGCAGCCGTCGTGGCGACGCTGCGCACGTCGGTGCCGCCCTGCCGCTCGGTGACGCCCATGCCGAGGGTCAGGCCGAACTTCTCCTCCCACGGCCGGAAGCTCGGGTCGTAATGCCGGTTGACCACCTTCCTGATCATCTCGGCCGCGATCGGCGACGCCGTGGCGGCGAGCGGTGCCACCGCGGCCCGCGTGGTGATGATGGTGGCGAGGTGCCCGTTCTCCACCTGGGCGACCATGTAAAAGCGGGCCGCACGCGCCACCTCGGACGGCGCGTCGGCGCGGGCGCCGTCCGGCGTCCAGGTCGAGCAGTGCAGGCTGACCCCGACGCTCTCCTTCAGCAGATGATGATAGGACGGGTGGAACTCGACCGTGTCGCGCCGCTCGCCGCGCGCGTCGAAGGCCTGCAGGCGCGGCGTGTTCTCGTTGGCGAGACGCGCGTGCTCGGCCATCTCGCCCGCCCCCCAGCGCCGCCCGAAGGCGCCGAGGAGGCGCGCCTCGTCGACGGCACCGTTGGCGACGACGGCATCCTTGAGGGCGCGGTCGGTGTCGTAGAGATCGATGTCGGCGAAGGATGGAGGCTGGTTGTGGCGCTCCTGCTCGGCCATCATGCGTGTCCCGCCCTGTGCACTCGCCCGACCCTACCCGGATCCTGCCGACCCTGCCGGATCTCGCCGGCCGTGTCTCGGCCATCTTGTCCCCAGCGCGATCGCTCGTAGCTGGGGACAAATACGGAGCTTAGCACGGCGCGCTTGCTGGGATCCGCGAACGAGCCTATACGGCTGGCTTTGATGAATATGGCACCCAAACCCGCCTTCGTGCTCCGCCAGCGTCACTTGCTGGGGATCGAGGGCCTTTCGCGCGAGGAGATCGTCGGTCTCCTCGACCTCGCCGAAGAATTCGTCGATCTCAACCGCCGCGTCGAGAAGAAGACCACCTCGCTGCGCGGTCGGACCCAGATCAACCTCTTCTTCGAAGCCTCCACCCGGACCCAGGCGTCCTTCGAGCTCGCCGGCAAGCGGCTCGGCGCGGACGTGATGAACATGTCGGTCGCGTCCTCGTCCATCCGCAAGGGCGAGACGCTGATGGACACGGCCATCACGCTCAACGCGATGCACCCCGACATTCTGGTCGTGCGGCACAACGCATCCGGCGCCGTGAAGCTGCTCGCCGACAAGGTCGACTGCTCGGTCGTCAACGCCGGCGACGGCGCCCACGAGCACCCGACCCAGGCGCTGCTCGACGCGCTGACGATCCGCCGCAACAAGGGCCGCCTCGAAGGCCTGACGGTGGCGATCTGCGGCGACATCCTGCACTCGCGGGTGGCACGCTCCAACTTCATCCTGCTCAACGCCATGGACGCGCGGGTGCGGGTGATCGCCCCCTCGACGCTGCTGCCGCCCGGCATCGAGCGGTTCGGCGTCGAGGTGTTCCGCGACATGCGCGAGGGTCTGAAGGACGCCGACATCGTGATGATGCTGCGCCTCCAGCGCGAGCGCATGAACGGCTCCTTCATCCCGTCCTCGACCGAGTACTTCGCCTATTACGGCCTCGACGAGAAGAAGCTCGCCTATGCGAAGCCCGACGCGCTCGTCATGCATCCGGGCCCGATGAACCGCGGCGTCGAGATCAACTCGACCGTCGCGGACGGCGCCCGCTCGCTGATCCGCGAGCAGGTCGAGATGGGCGTCGCGGTCCGCATGGCGATCCTCGAGGCGCTGTCGCGGAACCTGCCGAATGCGTGAGCCGGCCCTTCGCGTCGGCCACGTCGTCTCTTTTCGTCATGGCCGGGCTCGTCCCGGCCATCCACGTGTGAACCACCGCGGGACGTCCAGAACGTGGATGCCCGCGACGAGCGCGGGCATGACGGGCCGGGGTTCCCGGCGACCGCACCACGCCTCGTGCACGCCCGCTGAAGTCCTGGTGTGACCATGCTCTCCGAACGCCGCCCGATCCTCCTCGCCAACGCCCGTGTCGTCGATCCCTCGCGCGATCTCGATCTCGTCGCCGACGTGCTGATCGCCGACGGGCTGGTGCGCGACATCAAGCGCGGCATCGGCGCCGCCGGCGTGCCGGAAGCCACCGAGGTGGTCGACTGCGCCGGCAAGGTGGTCGCACCGGGCCTCGTCGACATGCGCGCCTTCATCGGCGAGCCGGGCGCGGAGTATCGCGAGACCTTCGCGTCGGCGAGCCAGGCGGCCGCCGCCGGCGGCGTGACGACGATCGTCTGCCAACCCGACACCCATCCGCCGATCGACGATCCCGCCACCGTCGACTTCGTGATGCGCCGCGCCCGCGACACCGCGATCGTCAAGGTGGTGCCGATGGCGGCGCTGACCAAGGGCCTCAAGGGCGACGAGATGACCGAGTTCGGCCTCCTCAAGGCCGCCGGCGCCGTCGCCTTCACGGACGGGGCGCGCAGCGTGACCAATGCCAAGGTGATGCGCCGCGCGCTCACCTATGCGCGCGACTTCGACGCGCTGATCGTCCACCACACCGAAGATCCGAACCTCTCCTCCGACGGCGTGATGAACGAAGGCGAGTACGCGGCGCGGCTCGGCCTGCTCGGCATCCCGAAGACCGCCGAGACGATCGTGCTCGAGCGCGACATGCGGCTCGTCGGGCTCACCGGCTCGCGCTATCACGCCGCCTCGCTCACCTGCGCCGACTCGCTCGATGTGCTCAAGCGCGCCAAGGACGCCGGCCTCGCCGTCACGGCCTCGGCGTCGATCAACCACATCACGCTCAACGAGCTCGATGTCGGCTCCTATCGCACCTTCTGCAAGGTGACACCGCCGCTGCGCCCGGAGAGCGATCGCGTCGCCCTGGTCGAGGCGCTGTGCAGCGGCCTCGTCGACGTGATCATGTCGGACCACGACCCGCAGGACGTCGAGGTGAAGCGCCTGCCCTTCGCCGAGGCGGCCCCGGGGGCGATCGGCATCGAGACGATGCTGGTCGCCGGGCTGCGCCTCGTCCATTCCGGCGACGTGCCGCTGCCGACCCTGATCCGCGCCATGTCGACCCGGCCGGCCCAGCTCCTCGGCCTGCCCGGCGGCACGCTGAAGCCCGGCGCGCCCGCCGACGTGATCGTCATCGACGCCGAGACGCCGTGGGTGCTCGACCGCGAGGATCTCAAGTCGAAGTGCAAGAACTCGCCCTTCGACGAGGCCCGCCTGCAGGGCCGCGTGGTGCGCACCATCGTGGCCGGCCGCACCGTCTACGAGTTCGTGTGATCAGCGCGACGCGAGGTCGAGCTTCGGCGGCAACGGATAGGGCGTGTGCGCCGCCAGCGTCGGCGCGCGGCTGTCGGTCAGCGCCACCCAGACGTTCGGATCCTCGCTCGTCTGCCGCTTGACGAAGCGATACGCCGTCTCGTGCCAGAACAGCACCTCGGGCGTCTGGTTGTCGAGCACGAGGTCGCCGCGGTCGGTCCGCACGGTCAGCACCGCATGGGTGCCGTCGCCGCTGCCGGGCGCGGGTGCCGGATCGTGCACCACGGTGATCAGCAACGCTCCGGCCGGCCAGCCGGCCGCGATCAGCAGGCGCCGCTTGAGGAGCACGAAGTCCTCGCAGTCGCCGCGATCGAGCGGATAGGTCCAGCGCTCGTCCTCGCCGTAGAGCTCGCGGTCGCTGGTCCAGCGCACCCGCGTGTTGACCTCCGCGTTGACGGCGAACAGCTCGGCCAGCAAGTCCGGGGTGAGCACGCGCTCGGCGGCGCCCGGCACCGGCTTGCAGTCGGTCGGCTGCTCGGCGCAGAAGCGCGTCCATCCGGGCGGCGCAGGCGCCGCCGACGTGACCCCGAGAAACAGGATCGGCCGCGCCAGGAAGGCCCGCGCCGGCTCCGGCTTCAGCCCGACCAGCATGGCCGCGACCGCCAGCGCCAGCCACCACGCGGCGGTCAGCACGGCTTCGGCCCGGTGGTCCCTCGGTGACGCGATCATGGTCCCGCTCCCCGCATCGTTCCCGAGCGCGAGCCTCGCAAAAAAAACCCGCGATCCGGCTAAGCCGGCCGACGCGATTTGATTCGAGTTTTATCGATCGGACCCGCGCCGCCGCCGGGGGCGACGTTGCTGCCGGGGCGGTGTCCGGCTAGGTTCGCGCCGCGCGATCCGCGGCCGGGCCGAGCCGGCCCGGCCTTTCCTCCAAGGCAACCGCGATGCTCACCGACTGGTCCGCCGCCCCGCTCCTGATCGCCGCGCTGGCGCTCGGCTACCTGCTCGGGTCGATCCCGTTCGGCCTGCTGCTGACGCGGATCGCCGGCGAAGGCGACATCCGGACGATCGGGTCGGGCAATATCGGCGCCACCAACGTGCTGCGCACCGGCCGCAAAGGGCTCGCCGCCGCGACCCTGCTGCTCGACGCCCTGAAGGGCACGGCCGCCGTCCTGATCGCCCCGTTGCTCGCCGGCGGCACGCCCGCGGCGGCCGATCTCGGCCTCGTGGCCGGGCTCGGCGCGTTCCTCGGGCACCTGTATCCGGTGTGGCTGCGTTTCCGCGGCGGCAAGGGCGTCGCCACCTTCGTCGGCGTGCTGATCGCCGTGTCGCCCCTGGTCGCGCTCGGCTTCGCGGTGGTGTGGCTCGCCGCCGCGTTCGGCACCCGCTACTCGTCGGTCGGCGGGCTCGCGGCCAGCGCCGCGACGCCGCTTCTCCTGTGGATCGCCGGACCGCCGAAGGCGGCGCTCCTGTTCGCCCTGCTGGCCGCGATCACCTGGGTGAAGCACCTCCCCAACCTGAAGCGCCTCGCCGCCGGCACCGAGTCGAAGATCGGCGCCCGCGGAAGCAAGGCACCATCGGCCGACGAGCCGGCCTGAGCCATCTCCGTCGCAGCGCGACGGCAGGGCACCGCCGCGACAATTCGCGCATCCTGAAAATTCAGATTCCCGAGGCTCGGCCCGCCCCCCGCGCCCCGCACCGAACCGGCGGTTCTTTACACGCCACGGCCCGATGCCGTATTCGCGGCCGAGGGGATCGCGACGCCGCCGGCTCCGGTGGCGTTCGGACCGTCGGCGTCTCGCGAGGCGCGGCGGGACCGGTCGCGGCCGGGGATCGCGTCGAACGGCGCGACGCAGGGGGACGTCGTGGCTGTTCAGTGGGCCGACTACGATCTCGATGACATCCGCCACCGCTACGACCGCATCGCCAGCCTGATCGTCCCGTTCGAATGGCTGCTGTTCATGCCGACGGCGTTTCGCCGCACGGCGGTCGCGCGCATCGGCCTCCAAGGCGGCGAGCGAGTCCTGGAGATCGGCTGCGGCACCGGGCGCAACCTGCCCTTCCTGCGCGAGGCGGTCGGCCCGACCGGGACGGTCTACGGCGTCGACTTCTCGGCCGGCATGCTGGCCCGCGCCCGCGCCGGCGTCGCATCGCACGGCTGGGACAATGTCGTCCTCACCGAATGCGACGCCGCCGAATATCGTGCCCCGGAGCCGCTCGACGCCGTGATGTTCGGCTTGTCCTACAACACCATGCCGCACCACCGCGCCGTGCTGGCGCGCGCCCTCGACCTGCTGAAGCCCGGCGGCCGCATCGTCATCATGGACGCCAAGCTGCCACCCGGGATCGGCGGCCGGATGGTGCTGCCGTTCAGCATCTGGCTGATGAAGCACACGGTGCTGGGCAATCCCTGCATCCGCCCTTGGGAGCACCTGGAGCCACTGGTCGACGACTTCCAGATGGAGGAGTACCTGTTCGGCTCCTATTATGTGTGCCGAGGCGTGAAGCGCGGCTGACCCGTCCGGGTCGGTGCCCCGCTGCAACCGGACCTCGCGCAAAACGCGAATGACCCCTCGCGCAACGCGTGCTCCCATGCCACGATACCGCACGGCGGTGTGGCCGGCCCGGTCGGCCCGCCCGGCAGGGAGAGCCTCCGCGTGGCGCCCGGCGTGCGTCTCACCGACGAGCAGCGGCTCGACTGGCTGCGGCTGATCCGCAGCGAGAATGTCGGCCCGCGGACGTTCCGAGCGCTGCTCAACCGGTTCGGTGGCGCCCGGGCGGCGCTCGCCGCCCTGCCCGACCTCGCCCGCCGCGGCGGCGCGACCCGGCCCGTCCAGGTCACCTCGATCGACGAGGCCCGCAAGGAGTTCGCGACGGCGCGCCGGCACGGCGTCGTCTTCGTCGCCCTCGGCGAGCCCGAATACCCGCCCGCCCTCCAGGCGATCGACGACGCGCCGCCGCTGATCGGCGTGCGTGGCCGCCTCGATCTCCTGCAGCAGCCGGCGGTCGGCATCGTCGGCGCCCGCAACGCCTCGGCGGCCGGGCTGATGTTCGCCGAGAGGATCGCTCGCGAGCTCGGCGAGGCCGGGTTCGCGGTCGTCTCCGGCCTTGCCCGCGGGATCGACGGCGCCGCCCACCAGGGCAGTCTTTCGCGCGGCACCGTGGCGGTCCTGGCCGGCGGCCAGGACCGGCCCTACCCGCCCGAGCATCTCGATCTCCTGGAGGCGATCGCGGCACGCGGCACCGTGGTGTCCGAGATGCCGATGGGCTGGGTGCCGCGCGGCCGCGACTTCCCCCGCCGCAACCGCATCATCTCGGGGCTGGTGCTCGGCGTCGTGGTGGTCGAGGCGGCGCGCCGCTCCGGCTCGCTGATCACGGCGCGCCGCGCCCTCGAGCACGGCCGCGAGGTCTTCGCCGTTCCCGGCTCCCCGCTCGACCCGCGGGCGGAGGGCACCAACGACCTCCTCAAGCAGGGCGCCACCCTGGTGACCGGCGGCGCCGACGTCGTCGGGGCGCTGGAGCCGATGCTCGGCAAGGGGTTCGAGCGGCCGCTCGACGAGCCGGCGCCGATCACCCTGCCGCTGCCCTTCGAGATGCCGGAGGATTCGCGTACCCGCGACGGCATCACGGCCCTGCTCGGGCCCACGCCGGTCGCGGTCGACGACCTGATCCGCTGGTCGGGGGCGGCGCCCGCGACCGTCCACATGACGCTCCTGGAGCTCGAACTGGCCGGCCGCCTCGATCGCCAGCACGGTGGCCGGGTGGCGCTGATGGGGTGAAGGCGAGCGGGTTCCGTTCTCCGAACGAAAGGCGCGGGTCGTCCCGGGGCGGCGCGAAGCGCAGCACCCGGAACCCATTCGCCCTGTCGCGCGTGAGCCCCCGACACCGGGGTTATGGATCCCGGGCTCGCGGACCTGCGGTCGGCGCCCCGGGATGACAGAGTTCTCATGGGGGCCGTGCAAGCTCCCCCGCCCCCTCGCCGGGCTTCACCGCGGCGGCACGCCGTTGGCGCGCTCCTGGGGGCGACCGGCGCCGCTGTGCGCCTCCGCCTCGACCCGCGCCATGTCGAGGATGTAACCGAGCGTCGGCAGACCGTGGCGCCGCGCCAGCCGGGCGAGATCGCCGGTCAGATCCGCGATATAGGCGGCCGTGGCCTGGGGGGTCGGCCGGTCGTCGGCAGGCGAAAGATCGGACATGAGATCCCCTGCCGTGCGGCCGCGCCGGGTATCCCCCGCGGCCGCACGGGCGCATGGTCTCGCTCGTGGCTTCCGACAGGAATTCTATCTCAAATCGCATGCTCAAATAAAAACAACTTTTAATGAGCGTCCGGGTGTGCGAGTGGCGCGCTTCAGCCCGGATTTGACACCTGCCCCCCGCTTAACCATTTTCCGGGCCGCGGCGGCCCGGAACCGGGTCTCCGGCGCACCACGTCCACTGCAAGGCTTTTCATGAACGTCGTCGTTGTCGAATCTCCGGCCAAGGCGAAGACCATCAACAAGTATCTCGGCCGTGGCTACGAGGTGCTGGCGTCCTTCGGGCATGTTCGCGACCTGCCGCCCAAGGACGGCTCGGTCGATCCCGACGCGGACTTCCGGATGATCTGGGAGGTCGACGGCAAGGCGCAGAAGCGGATCGCCGATATCGCCCGCGCCCTGAAAGGGGCCGACAAGCTGATTCTCGCGACCGACCCGGACCGCGAGGGCGAGGCGATCTCCTGGCACCTGATCGAGGCGCTGCGCGAGAAGCGGGCGCTGGCGGCCGACACGCCGATCGAGCGGGTGGTGTTCAACGCCATCACCAAGCAGGCCGTCACCGAGGCGATGAAGCATCCACGCAGCGTCGACCAGGCGCTGGTCGATGCGTATCTGGCGCGCCGCGCGCTCGACTATCTGGTCGGCTTCACGCTGTCGCCGGTGCTGTGGCGGAAGCTCCCGGGTGCCCGCTCGGCCGGCCGGGTGCAGTCGGTCGCCCTGCGGCTCGTCTGCGACCGCGAGCTGGAGATCGAGAAGTTCGTCAGCCAGGAGTACTGGTCGCTGGTCGCGACGCTCCTGACGCCGCGCCAGGAGGCGTTCCAGGCCCGGCTCGTCGGGGCCGACGGCCAGAAGATCACCCGGCTCGACATTCGCAGCGGCGCGGACGCCGAGGCGTTCAAGCAGGCGCTCGAAGCCGCCCGCTACGCGGTCGCGAGCGTCGAGGCGAAGCCGACGCGGCGCAACCCGCAGCCGCCGTTCACCACCTCGACCCTGCAGCAGGAGGCGAGCCGAAAGCTCGGCTTCGCGCCGGCCCACACGATGCGGGTGGCGCAGCGCCTCTACGAAGGCGTCGACATCGACGGCGAGACGGTCGGCCTGATCACCTACATGCGAACCGACGGCGTCCAGATGGCGCCGGAGGCGATCGCGGCGGCTCGCGACGTGATTCGCAAGGACTACGGCGACCGCTATCTCCCATCGTCTCCGCGCCAGTACCAGACCAAGGCGAAGAACGCCCAGGAAGCTCACGAGGCGATCCGCCCGACCGACATGACGCGCCGCCCGCGCGACGTCAGGCGCGGCCTCGAGCCCGACCAGGCGAAGCTCTACGAGCTGATCTACATGCGGGCCGTGGCGAGCCAGATGGAATCGGCCGAGCTCGAGCGCACCACGGTCGACATCGTTGCGCATGTCGGCGCCGGCGCGCCGACCGCACAGATCGACAAGTCGAAGTACAAGACGCTCGACCTGCGCGCCACCGGCAGCGTGATCACGTTCGACGGCTTCCTCGCCGTCTATCAGGAGGGCCGCGACGAGGATCCCGACGACGAGGAGAGCCGCCGCCTGCCCGCCATGAGCCAGGGCGAGCCCCTCACCAAGCAGGCTCTCGACGTCACCCAGCACTTCACCGAGCCGCCGCCGCGCTACTCCGAGGCGTCGCTGGTCAAGCGCATGGAGGAGCTCGGCATCGGCCGGCCGTCGACCTATGCGTCGATCCTTCAGGTGCTCAAGGACCGCAACTATGTGCGGCTCGACAAGCGCCGCCTGGTGCCGGAGGACCGCGGCCGCATCGTCGTGGCGTTCCTGGAGAGCTTCTTCTCGCGTTATGTCGAGTACGACTTCACGGCCGATCTGGAGGAGCAGCTCGATCGCGTCTCCAACGCCGAGATCGAGTGGCATCAGCTCCTGCGGCGTTTCTGGACCGACTTCACCGGCGCGGTCGACGGCATCAAGGATCTGAAGATCAGCGAGGTGATCGACGCGCTCGACGCGATGCTCGCCCCGCACATCTTCCCGGCCCGCGAGGACGGCTCCGATCCGCGCGTCTGCACGACCTGCGGCACCGGTCGGCTGTCGCTCAAGCTCGGCCGCTTCGGCGCCTTCATCGGCTGCTCGAACTACCCGGAATGCCGCTACACGCGGCCGTTCTCGGTCGGCAACGGCGAGGGCGGCGAGACCGAGACCAAGGTCTTGGGCCAGGATCCCGACACCGGCTTCGACGTGACGCTGCGCAGCGGCCGCTTCGGCCCCTACATCCAGCTCGGCGAGGCGAACGGCGGCGACAAGCCGAAGCGCGCCGGCCTGCCCAAGGGCACGGATCCGGGCAGCGTCGATCTCGAGATGGCGTTGCGGCTCCTGTCGCTGCCGCGCGAGGTCGGCAAGCATCCGGAAGACGGCGAGCCGATCCTGGCCGGCATCGGCCGCTTCGGCGCCTACGTGCAGCACGGCAAGACCTACGCCAACCTGGAGGCGGGCGACGACGTGCTCGCCATCGGGCTGAACCGCGCCGTCACGCTGATCGCGGAGAAGCGCGAGAAGGGCGGCAAGGGGCGCCGGTTCGGCGGCGATCCGGGCAAGACGCTGGGAGACCATCCCGACCAGGGCGGGCCGATCGTCGTCAAGGCCGGCCGCTACGGACCGTATGTCAGCCACAACGGCGTCAACGCCACGCTGCCGAAGGACAAGACGCCGGAGACCATCACGCTCGCCGAGGCCGTCGAGCTGATCGCTCAGCGGGCCGAGAAGACGGGCGGCGCCCCCAAGCGCAAGGCGCCGGCCAAGAAGGCGGCTCCCAAGGCGACGAAGGCGAAGAACGCCGAGGCCAAGGACACGGCGAAGCCCGCCAAGACGGCCACGGCGAAAAAGGCGCCGGCCAAGAAGGCGGCGCCCAAAGGCAGCGCCAAGAAGCCGGCCGCCAAGGCGAAGAAGACCCCGGAGCCGGCCGACAGCGAGTGACGTCCGCCGAAACTTCTGCGCCGTCATGCCCGGCCTCGTGCCGGGCATCCACGAACCGGCCGCAGGCCGCCCAAGGACGCGGATGGCCGGGACGAGCCCGGCCATGACCGCGAATCGAGATGACTGCCCTTCCCGGCTGGCGGAATCCCGCTTCGCCCCTTACCTTGGGCGCATGATCAAGACCCTCGGCGCACGGACCTCGCGGTGAAGACGAAGCAGCACGGTCCGGCCCTCCCCTCGAAAGACGAGATCCTCGCCTTCGTCGAGCGGAACGGCGGCAATGTCGGCACGCGCGAGATCGCCCGCGCGTGGGGCCTCAAGAACGCCGACCGCGCCGCGCTCAAGACGGTGCTGCGCGAGCTCGCCAACGAAGGCCGCATCGAGAAGTACCGCAAGAAGATGCGGCGCAGCGGCGTGCTGCCGCCCGTGGTGCTGGCCGAGGTGACGGGCCGCGACGCCGACGGCGAGCTGATCGCCGCGCCGGTGGAGTGGGACGAGGAGGAGAACGGCCCGGCGCCGAAGATCCGCCTCCACGTGCCGCGCCGTGCGCGCCCCGCCGAGATCCCCGGCGTCGGCGACCGGGCGTTGGTGCGCACCGAGGAGACCTCCGAGGACGACGGGATCCGCTACAGCGGCCGCGCCATAAAAGTGCTGGACCGCACCAAGCACCGCACGCTCGGTGTGTTCCGGGTGCTGCCCGACGGCGGCGGCCGGCTGGTGCCGGTCGACAAGCGCAGCCTGGGACGCGAGCTGACCATCCGGCCCGGCGACACGCTCGACGCCCGCGAGGGCGACCTCGTCGCCGTCGACGTGCAGAAGCACGGGCGGTTCGGCACCACGGTCGCCAAGGTGAAGGAGCGGCTCGGCTCGCTCGCCAGCGAGCGCGCCGTCAGCCTGATCGCCATTCACGCCCACGGCATCCCGCACGAGTTCGGGAAGAGCGTGCTGGCGGAGGCCGAGGCGGCCCGGCCCGCGACCCTCGACCACCGCGAGGACTGGCGCGAGGTGCCGTTCGTCACGATCGACCCGGTGGACGCGAAGGATCACGACGACGCCGTCTTCGCCCGTACCGACAGCGACCCGGACAATCCGGGCGGCTTCGTCATCGACGTCGCCATCGCCGACGTCGCCGCCTATGTGCGGCCCGGCACCGCGATGGACAGGGAGGCGCTGGCCCGCGGCAATTCGGTCTACTTCCCCGACCGCGTCGTGCCGATGCTGCCGGAGCGCATCTCCAACGACCTGTGCTCGCTGCGCCCCGCCGAGGATCGCCCTGCCCTGGTCGCCCGCATGGTGATCGGCGCCGACGGGCGCAAGCGCAGCCACGCCTTTCATCGCGTGCTGATGCGCTCGATCGCCAAGCTGCACTACGGCCAGGCGCAGGCGGCGATCGACGGGCATCCCGACGACACGACCGGGCCGCTGTTGCCGCTGGTGCTGCGGCCGCTCTACGACGCCTATGCGGCGTTGAAGCGCGCCCGCGACGAGCGCAGCCCGCTCGACCTCGAGCTGCCCGAGCGGAAGATCCTGCTCAAGCCCGACTTCACGGTCGACCGCGTGGTCGTGCCGCCGCGGCTCGACGCGCACCGGCTGATCGAGGAGATGATGATCCTCGCCAACGTGGCGGCGGCCGAGACGCTGGAGAAGCAGAAGACGCCGCTCGTCTACCGGGTGCACGACGAGCCGAGCCTCGACAAGATGACGGCGCTGCGCGAGTTCCTCGCGACCCTCGACATCAACGTGCCGAAGGCCGGCGCGCTGAAACCCGCGCAGTTCAACACCATCCTGGCGCGCGTGAAGGGGCGAGACAACGAGGCGCTGGTCAACGAGGTGGTGTTGCGCAGCCAGGCCCAGGCCGAGTACGCGGCCGAGAACTACGGCCATTTCGGCCTCAACCTGCGCCGTTACGCGCACTTCACCTCGCCGATCCGGCGCTACGCGGATCTGATCGTGCATCGCGCGCTGATCCGGGCCTGCCGGCTCGGCCGCGACGGGCTGGCCGAGAGCGTCGACGTCGCCGCGCTCGCCGAGGTCGCGGCCAAGATCTCGGCGGCCGAGCGGCGCGCCATGGCGGCCGAGCGCGAGACCGTCGATCGTCTGATCGCCCACCATCTCGCCGACCGCATCGGCGCCACCTTCACGGGCCGGGTCGCCGGCGTCACGCGCTCCGGCCTGTTCGTGAAGCTCGACGAGACCGGCGCCGACGGCTTCGTGCCGGCCGCGACGCTCGGGCGCGACTACTACCGCTACGAGGAGGGCCACCACGCCCTGGTCGGCGACGCGACGGGCGAGAGCTGGCGGCTCGGCGACACCGTGACGGTGAAGCTCGTCGAGGCGGCGCCGGTCGCCGGTGCATTGCGGTTCGAGATCACGTCGCACGGCCGCAAGCTGGAGACGCGCGGTGGGCGCGGCAAGACGCGCACCGGCCCGCGCGAGCGCACCGCACCGCGACGCGAGACGACGCGCACCAAGCCGACGCGGGGCGCCGCCGCGGCCGGGCGGAGGAAGCGGTGACGGGCACAGCCATGACGGGCCGGGTGATGCGGGCGACGGACGGCGCTGCCGGCGCGACCGAAACGGGACCGGGCGGCGCGCAACCGGGGGACACGCAGCCGGACGACGCCTTCCCGATCGCCGACGTCGCGCCGGAAGACCTGCCGGCGCGGTTGACCGCATGGCTGAACCGGTCCGATCGGGACATGACCTCGCAGAATCTCAAGCCGCGCGACGCCGCGACCCTGATCGTCATCGACCGCAGCGGCACCACCCCGAGCGTGCTGATGGGCCGCCGCCACGCCGGCCTGAAGTTCATGCCCGGAAAGTTCGTGTTCCCGGGCGGGCGCGTGGAGCCCGCCGATCGCGGCGTGCCGGCGGCCAGCGAGCTCGATCCGCGCATGGCCGAGCGGCTGATGCTCGCGACGCAGAGGCCGAGCCTCGTGAAGGCACGCGCCTTCGCGATCGCGGCGGTGCGCGAGACCTTCGAGGAGACCGGGCTGATGCTGGGACAGGCCGGGGCGCCGTGGCCGGCGGCCTGGTCGGCGACGACCCGGACGGCATCGGGAGACGCGGCGCTGTGGGACCGGTTCGCGCAAGCCGGCGTGCTGCCAGACCTCTCGGGCCTGCAGCTGGTCGCCCGTGCCATCACGCCACCGCGCCGGCCGCGCCGCTTCGACGCGCGCTTCTTCGCGGTCGACGCGACCGCCATCGCGGGCCGGGTCGACGGCATGGTCGGCCCCGATTCCGAGCTGGTCGAGCTCGTCTGGATGCCGCTCGACGACGCCGAACGTCTCGATCTCCCACCGATCACCAAGACGGTGCTGGCCGAGCTCGACCATCGCATCGCCAACGGCTTCACGCGCGACCTGCCGGTGCCGTTCTATCGTTTCGTGCGCGGCCGCTTCGTGCGGACCGAGCTGTAGGGCGACGCCCGCTCCCCGTCAGCGCACCGGGTCCATCACCCGCACGTCGATGAGGTGCGGCAGCGTGCCGGTGTCGACGACCTCGGGCTTGGAGACGTCGACGGGGCGGTCCCAGCCGCCGCCGAGCGCCTTGGCGAGCGCGATCCAGTCGGTCGTGATGGCGACCCGGCTCTGCAATAGAGAGTCCTCGGCCGAGTAGGCGGAGCGCTCGGCGTCGAGCACGTCGAGGAAGCTCGACGTGCCGGTCTGGTAGAGGGCGCGCGACAGCCGTGCCGCCTCGCCGTAGTTCTTCGCCGACTCGGCGAGCTTTCGCGCCCGCTTGCGCTCCTCCGACAGCGACACCAGGGCGTTCTCGACGTCCTCCAGCGCGGTCAGCACGGTCGAGCGGAACGTCAGCAGATACTGATCGCGCTGCGCCTCGGCGGCCTCCACGGCGGCGAGCAGGCTGCCGGCGTTGAAGATCGGCACGGTCGCGGACGGCCCCCACGACCAGCCGATGGTCGAGCCCTTGGCGAGATCGCCCGCTTTCTGAGCCGAGGTCGTGATGCTGCCGGTGAGCGACACGCTCGGATAGAGCGCCGCCGTGGCGACGCCGATCTTCGCCGTGTACTGGGCGAGCTGGCGTTCGGCCTTGCGCACGTCGGGGCGGCGGAACAGCACGTCGGCCGGGATGCCGGCCTTCAGCGGCAGCCGCGGCGCCGGAATCGCGCCGCCGCGCTCCATCCGGGCGGCGAGCGCCGAAGGCTCGCGGCCGAGCAGGATGCCGAGCCGGTGCACGGCCTCGACATAGGCGGCGGTGAGCTGCGGGATGTTGGCCTCGGTCGAGGCCGCCTGCGCCACCGCCTTGGCGACGTCGACGGCCGACGCCGAGCCGGCGTCGAACTTGCTCTTGGTCAGCGCCGCGGTCTCGCGCTGCGAGGTCGCCGTGCGCTTGGCGAGCGCGATGCGGGCCTGGTAGCCGCGCGCCTCGACATAGTCGGAGGCGACGTCGCCCAGCAAGGTCAGCAGCGTCGCATCGAGATCGTCGAAGGAGGCCTCGAGAGCGCGGGTCGAGGCTTCGAGGCTGCGCTTGTTGGCGCCGAAGATGTCGAGCTCGAAGCTCGCGTCGAAGCCCGCCTGATAGAGCGTGTAGGGCGAGCCGGAGACGGGCGCCGTGTCGGAGGGCGCCGAATTGCCGTTGCGGTTGCGGGTCAGCGAGCCCGCGCCGTCGAGCGTCGGGAACAGGGCGGCGATCGCCTGCTTGCGGTTCGCCCGCGCCTCGCGCACCCGCGCCTTGGCGGCGGCGACGTCGAGATTGCCGGCGACCGCCTCGTCCATCAGCGCATCGAGGGTGCGGTCGTTCAGGCCACGCCACCAGCGCGCCAGGTCGCGCGGCGCCGCCGGCTTCTGCTTCGGCGCGTTCGCCCATTGCAACGGCAGCCCGATCTCGGGCGCGTGATAATCCGGCCCCACGGCGCATCCCGACAACAGCGTCGCGACGAGCAGGCAGGACAGCACGGGAACGGCACGGCGGAGACGCTGCCGCGGAACATCGGGGGTCATGGGCTGATCAGTCTCGTCTACGCTTCGGCACGACGCCGTTCAGGAAGATGGAGAAGGCGGCCGTCGCATGGGCGCGGCGTTCGTCCGGCCCCGGCAGGCGCGGGCCGTCCTCGTCGAAGCCGAGCGGCGCGAACACCATGTGCAGCAGCAGCGAGGCGGTCCTGGCCGGGTCGTCGATGACGATGCGGCCGCGTTCGGCCTGGCGGGCGAGCCAGCGCGCCAAGATGACCTTCGATTCCTCCGGGCCGTGACGGAACACCACGCGGGCCAGCGCGGGCCGGTGCGGCGTCTCCAGCATCATCAGCCGGAGCAGCGCGTTGCGGTCGCGCTCGGAGTCGGCGTCGAGATCGAGCCGGAAGATCGCCGCCAGCGCCTCCTCCAGCGGGCGATCGTCGTCGCCCTCCGGCACGTTCAGCATGAGACCGCGATGCTCCGCGACGATGGCGGCGAACAGCGCGTCCTTGCCGTCGAACAGCTGGTAGACGGTCTTCTTCGACACACCGGCGCGCTGCGCCACCGCGTCCATGGTGGTGGCGTCGTAGCCGCCGGCCAGGAAGACGTCGCGCGCCGCCGCGACGATGCGGGCGCGCTGCGTCGCATCGTCGACGACCTTGGGGCGCCCGCGCCCGCGGGCCGGCGGATCCGCCGGCGGCGGTGTCTTCGATGTCGTCAAGGATTCGTCGACCGTCATCGCGACCAGAAGGCTCCAGGAGAACGCCGCAACCGGCTGCTGGTTGACGGGTCCGAATGCGCGAATATATAAACTGCCTGGTTTCCTAATTCAAGCCGATCCGGAAATCCACCGCCGGCGGCACGAATATCGAGGCGGATGCACGTCATGCTCTTCACCCCCGACGGAAGTTCCGGGCGCACCGCGGCCGCGGCGGCGCTCCTCGTGGCGACGCTGCTGGCCGGCTGCGGCGACAGCGGCAACGGCGGCGGTGCCCTGGGGGCGCCGGGTTCGGGAGCGTCGATGCCGACCCCGGAGGTCGGCGTGATGGTGCTGCATCCGCAATCGGTCGCGGTGACGACCGAGCTGCCGGGGCGCACCACGGCGTTCCTCACCGCCGAGGTGCGGCCGCAGGTGAACGGCATCGTCAAGCGGCGGCTGTTCACCGAAGGCGCCGAGATCGCCGCCGGAACGGTGCTCTACCAGATCGATCCGGCGACCTATCAGGCCGCCTATGACAGCGCCGCCGCGGCGCTGCAGAAGGCCGAGGCCGCGGTGCCGAGCGCCCAGGCCAAGGCGGATCGCTACAAGGGGCTGAGCAAGGAGAAGGCGGTCAGCCAGCAGGACGTCGACGACGCCGTGGCGACGCTGGCGCAGAACAAGGCGACGGTCGCCTCCGCCAAGGCCGATCTCGACACCGCCCGCATCAATCTCGCCTACACGGAGATCAAGGCGCCGATCGGCGGCCGCATCGGCAAGTCGTCGATCACGGTCGGGGCCTTGGTGACGGCGAACCAGACCGATGCGCTCGCCACCATCCGGCAGATCGACCCGATCTATGTCGACCTCACCCAGTCGAGCCTCAACTTCCTGAAGTTCCGTCGGGCGCTGGCGGAAGGGCGGCTCGCCAACCGCGGCGACTCGGTCCCGGTGCGGCTGATCCTGGAGGACGGCCGTCCCTACGACCACCCCGGCAAGCTCGGCTTCGCCGAGGTGAAGGTCGACGAGAGCACCGGCACGTTCACGCTGCGCGCCGAGTTCCCCAATCCGGACCGCCTCCTGCTGCCCGGCATGTATGTGCGGGCCGTGCTGGAGGAAGGCATCGCGCCCGGCAGCTTCCTGGTGCCGCAGCGCGCCGTCACCCGAAACGCCAAGGGCGAGGCGGTCGCCCTGTTCGTCGGCAAGGACGACAGGCTCGAGCAGCGCGTCCTGCAGGTGCGCCGCGGCATCGGCACCAACTGGCTGATCGACACGGGCGTCGCCGAAGGCGACCGGGTGGTGATCGAGGGCTCGCAGAAGGCGCGCGCCGGGCAGCCGGTGAAGCCGGTCGCCGTGACGCTCGACGAGACGACCGGCGAGGTGAAGCGCGCCGCCGCGGACGCGCCGTCGCGGCTCGCCGCGACGCCGGCCGCAGCCGCCGGCCCGACCGGTGCCACGCCGACGACGGCGACGGAGTGAGGCGATGGCCCAGTTCTTCATCGACCGGCCGATCTTCGCCTGGGTGGTGGCGATCGGCATCATGCTCGGCGGCCTCCTGGCACTGAGCACCCTGCCCGTCTCGCAATATCCGCAGATCGCGCCGACCTCGGTGCGCATCACCGCGACCTATTCGGGCGCCGACGCCCAGACGGTCGAGAACTCGGTGACCAAGGTCATCGAGCAGGGCATGACCGGCATCGATCATCTCGACTACATCACGTCCTCGTCGAGCTCGTCCGGCACCGTCTCGATCACCCTCACTTTCACCAACGCGGCCGATCCCGACATCGCGCAGATGCAGGTGCAGAACAAGCTGCAGCTCGTCACGGCGCAGCTTCCCTCGGTCGTGCAGAGCACCGGCGTCACCGTGTCGAAGTCGTCGGACAGCTTCATGATGGTGATCGCCTTCGTGTCGCGCGACGGCTCGATGAGCGACATCGATCTCTCCGACTACGTCAACAGCACGTTGAACGACACGATCAAGCGGCTGGAGGGCGTCGGCTCGACCCAGCTCTTCGGCTCCGGCTACGCGATGCGCAT
Organism: Rhodoplanes azumiensis; assembly: GCF_042682915.1. NCBI lineage: Bacteria > Pseudomonadati > Pseudomonadota > Alphaproteobacteria > Hyphomicrobiales > Nitrobacteraceae > Rhodoplanes > Rhodoplanes azumiensis. The sequence goes on from NZ_JBHUIW010000014.1 coordinate 143,923, forward strand.
CTGGGTCGATCCCGACAAGCTCGCCCAGTTCGCGCTGATGCCGGGCGACGTTTCGGCCGCGATCTCGGCCCAGAACGTGCAGATCGCCGCCGGCCAGCTCGGCGGTCTGCCCGCCGTCAGGGGGCAGCAGATCAACGCGGCCGTCACGGCACGCTCGCGCATGCAGACGCCGGAGCAGTTCCGCGACATCATCCTCAAGAGTGCGAGCGACGGCTCGATCGTGCGGATCGGCGACGTCGCGACCGTCGAGCTCGGCGCCGACAACTATCGCTCGTCGAGCCGCTACAACGGCATGCCGGCGGCCGGCCTCGCCATCATGCTGGCGAACGGCGCCAATGCGATCGGCACGGCCGAGCGCGTGAAGGCGGCGATCGCCGACATGGCGCCGACCTTCCCGTCCGGCGTCGAGGTGCACTACCCCTACGAGACGACGCCGTTCGTCCGCCTCTCCATCGAGGAGGTGGTGAAGACGCTGGCCGAGGCGATCGTGCTCGTCTTCGTCGTGATGCTGGTGTTCCTGCAGAACCTCCGCGCCACCCTGATCCCGACGCTCGCCGTGCCGGTGGTGCTGCTCGGCACCTTCGGGGTGCTGGCGATCGCCGGCTACTCGATCAACATGTTGACCATGTTCGCCATGGTGCTGGCGATCGGCCTGTTGGTCGACGACGCGATCGTGGTGGTCGAGAACGTCGAGCGGGTGATGCAGGAGGACGGCCTGCCGCCCAAGCAGGCGACCGAGAAGTCGATGCGCGAGATCACCGGCGCGCTGGTCGGCATCGCCACGGTGCTGTCCGCCGTGTTCGTGCCGATGGCCTTCTTCGGCGGCTCGGTCGGCGTCATCTATCGGCAGTTTTCGGTCACTATCGTGACCGCCATGGTGCTCTCCGTGATCGTCGCCATGGTCCTCACCCCGGCGCTTTGCGCGACCTTGCTGCGTCCCTCGTCGGGACACGGCGGCGCGCGCGGCTTCGCCGGCTGGTTCAATCGGACCTTCGAGCGCGCGACCGAGCGCTATCGCCGGGCGAACGGCCACATCCTCGGTCGACCCCTGCGCGCGCTCGCCCTGTTCGCGGCGCTGACGGTGGCGACCGGCGTGATGTTCGCGCGCCTGCCGAGCTCGTTCCTGCCCGAGGAAGACCAGGGCATCCTGCTCACCATGGCGCAGCTTCCGATCGGCGCCACCAAGGATCGGACCGATCGCGTCCTGGCGGAGGTGGCGCAGCATTACCTTGAAACCGAGAAGGACGCCGTCGAAGGCGTCATGACGGTCAGCGGCTTTTCCTTCGCGGGCGAAGGCCAGAACGTCGGCATGGCGTTCGTCAAGCTGAAGCCGTTCGACGCGCGCAAGTCCCCGGCCCTGAAGGCGCAAGCCGTGGCGGGCCGCGCCATGCAGGCGTTCTTCGGCATCGCCGACGCCCAGGTGTTCGCACTGGCGCCGCCGACCGTGCCCGGGCTCGGCAACTCGACCGGATTCGACGTCTTTCTTCAGGACATCGGCGGCGCCGGCCACGAGACCCTGATGGAGATGCGCAACCGGGTGCTCGGCGCCGCGGCACAGAATCCGAAGCTCGTCGCCACGCGCCCGAACGGGCAGGACGACACGCCGCAATTCGCCGTCGACGTCGATCAGGAGAAGGCGAGCGCCTTCGGCCTGGCGCTCGCCAATGTCGACACCACGCTGGCGACCGCCTGGGGCGGCACCTACGTCAACGACTTCATCCATCGCGGCCGCGTCAAATACGTGTACGTTCAATCCGACGCGGCGCACCGCATGACGCCGGAGAACCTCGAGTCCTGGTACGTGCGCAACACGACGGGATCGATGGTGCCGTTCTCGGCTTTCGCCACGACGCGCTGGACCTACGGGTCGCCGAAGCTCGAGCGGTTCAACGGATCGTCCGCCGTGGAGATCGTCGGTCAGGGCGCGCCGGGCGTCAGCTCGGGCGAGGCCATGGCCGAGATCGCCCGCATCATCGATTCGCTGCCCGGCGGCTTCCGCTACGCCTGGACCGGCCTCTCCAAGCAGGAGCAGCTCGCCGGCAGCCAGGCCGTGGCGCTCTACGGCATCTCGCTGCTCGTCGTGTTCCTGGCTCTGGCGGCGCTCTACGAGAGCTGGTCGACGCCGCTCGCGGTGCTTCTCACGGTTCCGGTGGGCATCCTCGGCGCCGTGCTGGCCGCGACCTTGACGGGTCAGGCGAACGACGTCTACTTCAAGGTCGGCCTGCTCACCACGATCGGCTTGTCGGCGAAGAACGCGATCCTGATCGTCGAATTCGCGCTGGAGCGTCTGAAGGCCGGCCAGGATCTTGCATCGGCGGCACTCGATGCGGCACGCCAGCGTCTTCGGCCGATCCTGATGACGTCGCTCGCCTTCATTCTCGGCGTGGTGCCGCTCGCGACGGCGAGTGGCGCCGGATCGGGCAGCCAGAATGCGATCGGCATCGGCGTGCTGGGCGGCATGATCGCGGTGACGGCGCTCGGCGTGTTCCTGATTCCGTTGCTGTTCGTCACGGTGCGGCGGGTGACGGAGAGGTCGATGCGCCGGCCCGAGAGCGCGCCGATGCCGACGACACCGACCGGCTGAGCAACACGGCGCCGGCCGGCGCGGCGATCGCAGAGGGCGCCGGGAGGCGCGGGAGACCGAGGTGCAGATACCGGACGACGAGCTCGTCAGGCGGATCGCGGCGGACGACCAAGCCGCATTCCGCATGCTCGTCGGCCGGCACGTCGACCAGGCCTACGCGCTGGCGTTGCGCATCCTGCGCAACGGCGCCGACGCCGAGGACGTCGTCCAGGACGCGTTCCTGAGGATCTGGACCGGCCGACACCGATTCGACCCCGGACGCGCCAAGTTCTCGACATTCCTGTGCCGGGTGGTGATCAATCGCTGCATCGACCTGCACCGGCGCCAGCGCGGCGAGCCGCTCGACGCCATCGCCGAGCCCGCCGACCCGCGCCCCGACGTGATCACGATGATGGAGCGGGCCGAGACCGACGCGATGCTGGAGCGCGCCGTCGACGCGCTGCCGGAGCGTCAGCGCCTCGCGATCCTGCTGTCCTACCACGAGAACCTCGGCAACGAGGAGATCGCCATGGTGATGCAGACCACCGTGTTCGCGATCGAATCGCTGCTCAAGCGGGCGCGCGAGCGGCTGCGCGCCGTGCTGCGCGAGGCGGCCGAGGACCAGCGCGTGTCGCTGCCGGTCGACTGATCGTCCCGCCCGGGCGCCGGCCGTCTCGTGCCGATGGACGCGCGCGCGGACGATTACGATCCGGCACGGGTGCGAAACACACCGCAACACCCCCGCCCCGCTCCCGCCGCAGCGGATTGCGACAGAGGCGCCGTCGGCGCCGCGTGCGTCGATCGCCCCCGCCCGGCCCTCTTCCCGCCGGCCGATGCCCGTCGCCGGACCGGAATGGCGGCCGGGCGGGCAGGGCTCCGAATCCAGGTTAACGCGTCCGATGTCCGAGGATCTGGGCGCAGTAT